>JAGWLR010000029.1 GCA_028864885.1 Burkholderiales bacterium
TCGCCGCCAAAGTGGCGAAAACCCTCGGGGTATGGTTGGCCGAGCGCACGCCAGTACTCGGACATGGCCGTGTCGAAGTACATCAAGTAGTGACCGTTGAAGACCACCTGCTGTGGATCGACTTCAACCCAGCGTACTTTGATTCGATGCAGGAAGGAATAGTCTTTGGGTAGGGTCATGGCGGGCAAAGCAAAAGAAAAAGGCCCGCAGGCAAACGCGTGCGGGCCGATGTGGCTGCGAGCCTGAAGGCAGTTTACTTGCCGTCGCGCAGTTCGCGGCGCAGGATTTTGCCGACGTTGGTCTTGGGCAGCTCGGTTTCTCGGAATTCGACGATCCGTGGAATCTTGTAGCCCGTCAGGTTCTTGCGGCAGTGCTCCAGCACGGCTTCTTTGGTGAGGCCTGGGTTGCGGGGCACGATGATGACTTTGACGCGCTCACCTGCCACAGGGTCAGGCACACCAATGGCAGCCACTTCCTTGACATCGGGGTGCAAGGCAATCACGTCTTCGATTTCATTCGGGTAGACGTTGAAGCCCGACACCAGAATCATGTCCTTCTTGCGATCCACGATCTTGACGAAGCCCTTGTCGTCCATCACGGCCACGTCGCCGGTGGCCAGCCAGCCTTCGCTATCGATGACCTTGGCGGTTTCTTCAGGACGCTGCCAGTAGCCCTTCATGACCTGAGGGCCCCGCACGCACAGTTCACCTGGCTCGTCAATGTTCGCCCACGATCCATCTTCGCGGCGGATGCGGACTTCGGTCGACGGAGCGGGCAAACCGATCGAGCCCGTGAACACAGGCATCGGCTTGGACACATCCACAGGGTTCATCGTCACGATGGGCGAGCACTCGGTCAGGCCGTAGCCTTCGACGATTGAGTTGCCGGTGACTTCCTTCCAGCGTTCAGCCACTGCGCGTTGCAAAGCCATGCCGCCAGCCAGCGCGAGCTTCAGGCCAGAGAAGTTGCGTTTCTGGAAGTCAGGATCGTCCAGGAAGGAGGCAAACAGCGTGTTGACGCAGCTGATGGCGCTGAAGTTTTCGTTCTTCAGGATCATCATCACGCGCTTGGTGTCACGTGGGTTGGCGATCAGCACGTTGCGGCCACCCAGACCCAGGAAGATCAGGCAGTTCACGGTCAACGAGTAGATGTGGTACAGCGGCAGCGGGGTCACGATGGTTTCCACATCACCCGTCATCTGAGTACCAATCCAGGCGAATGCCTGCTGGCAGTTCGACAACACGTTGGCGTGGGTCAGCATGGCGCCCTTGGCCACGCCTGTGGTGCCACCGGTGTATTGCAAGAACGCCAAGTCGTCACGCTGTACATCAGCGGGTTTCACCTTGACCTTGGCACCGGCTTTCAGCGCGTCCCGAATCCAGGTGGCGCCGGGTAGCTTGTAGTCAGGCACCATCTTCTGCACATTGCGCACAGCAAAGTTCAGCATCTTGCCCTTGAGGTTGATGCCATCAGACAGCAGATCACCCAACTGGGTCAGCACGATGCGCTTGATCTTGGTGCCGGCCAAAGAATCTTGAACCGTCTTGGCGAAGTTCTCCATCACGATGATGGTTTCAGCGCCAGAGTCCTTGAGTTGGTGGTTCAGTTCGCGAACGGTGTAGAGCGGGTTCACGTTGACCACCACGGCACCGATGCGCAGAATGGCAAACAGACACACGGGGTACTGGAACAGGTTGGGCGACATGATGGCGACGCGGTCGCCCTTCTTGACACCCTGGCTTTGCAACCAGCCTGCAAAGGCGTTCACCAATGATCCCAGGCGCCCATAAGACATCTCGGTGCCAATGCTGACGAAGGCTGTACGGTCACGGTACTTGGCGATGCACTCGTCGAAGTACTGATTCATCGACTGATACTTGTTCTGGTCGATGTCAGCGGACACCCCACTCACATAAGAAGACAACCAGATGCGATTGGTTGTCCCATCGGGATTGACGATGGACTGGGGCACGGGCTGAGAAGCCGCGGCGGCTGCTTGGGACATCAGGTTCTCCTCTATTGCCTGCCGTTAACCGTTCGGCAGTACATTGGCCTGTCCAGTCGAAGTGGGTCGGCCTTGTGATGAAGGGGCGAGTTTACCAAGCCTGGCGCAGGTTTACGGGTAAGCCCTGTGCCAGGCTGCGCAGGATCAACGCTCCAGGATCGCGACGACGCCCTGACCGCCCGCGGCACAAATCGAGATCAGGCCACGCCCAGACCCCTTCTGCGCCAACATCTTGGCCAAGTTCGCGACGATGCGACCGCCCGTGGCAGCGAATGGATGGCCCGCGGCCAGTGAGCTGCCGTGGATGTTGAGCTTGCTTCGATCGATCGAACCCAATGCATTGTCGAGGCCCAGTCGATCACGGCAATACTTGGGATCCTCCCAGGCTTTGAGCGTGCAGAGCACCTGAGCAGCAAACGCTTCATGGATCTCGTAAAAGTCGAAGGCCTGCAGCGACAACCCGGCTCTCTGAAGCATGCGGGGCACGGCATAAGCCGGCGCCATCAACAGGCCCTCTTTTTTGTTGAAGAAGTCGACGGCGGCCACTTCACTGAACGTGATGTAGGCCAGAACCGGCAGGTTGTGCGCCTTGGCCCACTCTTCGCTGCCCAGCAAGACGGCCGACGCCCCGTCGGTCAGCGGCGTCGAGTTGCCGGGGGTCAAGGTGCCGCGTCCAGGCGCGACCTTCTTGTCAAAGCAAGGCTTGAGCGAGCGCAATTTTTCGATCGACAGATCCGGGCGCAGGTTGTTGTCTCTTGTGACGCCTTTGAACGGCGTCATCAAGTCGGCGAAGAACCCATCGGCGTAGGCTGCTGCCAGGTTCTTGTGGCTGGCCAAGGCCAGTTGATCCTGATCTTCGCGAGCGATGTTCCATTCTTGTGCCATCACCTCACAGTGCTCGCCCATGGATAAGCCGGTGCGGGGCTCGCCATTGCGAGGAATGGTGGGCTTGACCAGCATGCTGGGGCGGATCTTTGACAGCAAGGCCAGGCGTTGACCGGTCGTTTTGGCGCGATTGACCTCCAGCAGGATCTTGCGCATCTTTTCGTTGATGCCGATGGGGGCATCCGACGTGGTGTCGACGCCGCCGCCAATGCCGCATTCGATGTGTCCCAGTGCGATCTTGTTGGCCACCAGCATGATGGCTTCCAGGCCTGTGCCGCAGGCTTGTTGCAGGTCGTAGGCCGGTGTCTCGGGCGACAGTGTGGTCGACAGAACCGATTCGCGCACCAGGTTGAAATCACGCGAATGTTTCATCACCGCGCCAGCGGCGACATCCCCCAACCGTTGTCCGTGCAGATTGAAGCGGTCGACCAGGCCTTGCAAGGCGGCGGTCAGCATGTCGTGGTTGGAGACGTCCGAGTAAACGGTGTTGGAGCGAGCGAATGGGATGCGGTTGCCGCCAATGATGGCGACTCGACGAATGGCGTTCATGCGAATCTGTTCCAAAAATTGAGTCTGTGAAAAGGAGTCGATCGCGTCAGTACATGACACGGCCGCGCAGGTGGGGTTTGTCGCCTTTGGCATTGCGGACCTCGAACAAGGTTCGCTCTTCCGTTCTGGAGGTCCACAAGGACGTTCGGGCAGGCAGATACAAAGGCGTCTTGAATTCGGCCACCACGCTGGCCTGATCGACAGGCTCTCGGGGCATGAGCGTGGACAGGGCTCGCGCGGTGGTCCACATGCCGTGCGCGATGGCCCGCTTGAATCCGAGGATGCGTGCGGTCAGTGCTGAAAGATGGATTGGATTGACATCGCCCGAAACCAGCGCGTAGCGCCTGCCTATCCCCGCCCCCGCGTAAAAATCAGATTGGTGCGACAGAGGGGCGGGATCGGTCAGATCACTTGGGTACGGTGGCCCAGAGACATCCTTGACACCAACGCGTAGAAAGTGCCCGGTGCTTTCCCACACCACGGCGTTGTCTCGAATGGCGCGTGAGCGCAAGGCGAAGATCTGCCCTTTTTCATGCGAGAGCAACTCTCCGGTTTGCATCTCGATGCGCAGTTCGTCGCCCAGGTTGATTCGCTGATGTTGCGTCGCGCTGTGGGTGAGGTGCACGGTTCCCATGGCGGGCCAGGGGTAGTACTTGGATCCAAACAGCATCATAGACAGCGGAAACGCCAGCATGTGGGGGTACAGCAGGGGCACGCCGTGGGCTGGCTTGAACCCGCAGACTTTGGCATACGCCGACACCGCGCGGGCATCCACCAAAACCTTGGGCCGAACATAGGTGACCTCAGGCAAGGACTCAATCTTGCCCGGACGCTTGCTGCTGGCTCGCAGCGCGCCCAGGTTCAAGGCGACCTGACCGGGCATCTTGTTGATTTCGAGGATTTTCATGTGAGGTGATCGGCCTTCAAGCACCGATCAGACTTTGTCCACACACCCGGATCACGTTGCCTGTGATGCCGCTGGAGGCAGGGTTGGCGAACCAGCAGATCGCTTCAGCCACGTCAACGGGCTGGCCGCCTTGGCTCATGGAGTTCATCCGGCGACCCGCTTCGCGGATGGCAAATGGAATGGCGGCGGTCATCTGCGTTTCAATGAAACCCGGCGCCACGGCGTTGATGGTGATGCCCTTCTCAGCCAGGATCGGGGCCTGGCTTTGCACCATGCCGATGACGCCGGCTTTGGAGACGGCGTAGTTGGTTTGCCCCATGTTGCCGGCGATGCCGGAGATGGATGAAACGCACACGATCCGACCGCCCGACTTGAGTGCGCCAGAGGCAACCATCGCGTCGTTGATGCGCTCTTGTGTCGACAGGTTGACGTTGACCACCTGTTGCCAGAGGTGCTCTTTCATGTTGGCGATGGTCTTGTCGCGTGTGATGCCTGCGTTGTGAACGATGACGTCCCACCCGCCTTGGGCCAGTGCGGCATCGACCAGTTTTTTGGGGGCTTCGGGGACGCCGATGTCCAGGGCCAAGGCCGTGCCACCAATCTTCTTGGCCACTTCGTCGAGCCCCGCCTGAGCTTGCGGCACATCCAGTGCGATCACGGTTGCGCCCTCTCGCGCCATGACTTCGGCGATGGCTGCACCAATCCCGCGCGAGGCACCCGTCACCAACACCTTCTTGCCCGCCAGTGCTTGAGACCAGTCTGCCGGCTGCTGGGGGGAGCCAACCGGTTTGCGTACCCGCACCACCTGCCCCGACACATAGGCGGAGCGTGGCGACAGCAGGAAGCGCAAGGTGGATTCGAGTTGCGCCTCGGCCCCTTCAGACACGTAGACCAACTGGGCGGTACAGCCCTTTTTGAGTTCCTTTCCCAGCGAGCGGGTCAGGCCTTCTAATGCGCGTTGAATGGTGGCCTGACGTGGCGAAATGCATTCTTCGGGTGGGCGCCCCAACACCACGACGCGCCCGCACGGCAGCAAGGATCGAGCCGCATCGTGGAAGAACCAATACAAGGCATCGCTTTGGGTGCTGTCCGTCATGCCACTGGCATCGAACACCAGCACCTTGACCTTCTCTCCCTTTTCTCCGTTGAGGCTCCAGCGACCCGTGGTCAGGCCAGCCTTGTTGGCCACGCTCACCCATTGCGGCAGCTTGTCGTGAGCCAGGGTTTGTGCCCCAACCGATTTGAAGAACACGGCCAGCGCCTCCAGCAATGAGGATTGCTCCCCTCCCCCCACCAGCACGGACCCGGTAATCACGGGTTGCCCGGCCTGGTAACGCTCAAGCTGCAAGGGCTTGGGCAAACCCAAGGCGTTGATGAGCTTGGCACCGAAGGGCGAGTTGGCAAAGTCTAGGTAACCGTCTTTCATGTCGTGCTCGAGAAAAGAATTCGAAAAGTCAGAGAAGCTGGATCACGCTGTCGAACAGGTGGGTGTCTTGAGGACCAGGCAGGGGCACGCGCAGAGCCGCCGTCATCAAGGTGATCAGGCGTGTCAATAAGAAGGACTCGTGATCGCCTTGCCCTTGGGTGAACTCCTTGAGCAAACGCTGGGTTTCCCCTCCGGCCAGGATCCCCGAGAGTGCCCCCATGGCAAAGTGCAGCCTGAACGCCAGGTCGTCGATGCTCAGTTCAGGCAGAGCACGCTGAAACGCCAGAAAAAAGCGCCCCAAGACTTCCAGGTAATGGGTGTCGATGAAGTCCCGCACCACGGCCGAAGGGTCGGTGTACGCCCGCCCCAGAAATTGCAGGAATCGATCCGCGTGGGGCGCTTCGCTGCGCGACATGCGAACAGCGGGCAAGAACATCGCGATCAGCACGTGCTCGCATTGCAGTTTGACGCCCAGCTTGGTTTCCAGCCGAGTCAGCATGTCGAGTCGCTGTTCGTGCAGCGGGTCTAGTTGACGGGCGAGCACGGCCTGTATCAGCGCATCCTTGCTCCCGAAGTGGTAGTTCACCGCGGCGAGATTGACTTGAGCCGCTGCGGTGATTTGTCGCATGGACAGAGCATCGAAGCCGCCCGAGACGAACAGGGCTTCTGCGGCATCCAGGATGCGGGTTTTGGTGTCGGCGGTGGAGACGCGGGTGGGTGCGTCGGTGAAATTCACATGGCCTCCCGTTACTTACGATCGTTTCAAACGGTCGTTTGATACAGGGGCGTATCCTATGTCAGGTGGGCAGCCTTGCGTAGGATGGCGCGCGCCAAAAGACGACGTCCCCCGCGATCAAGGGGGAGATTCACAGGGCGTGAATGGCATCCATCGGGCAGCCCGCAACTAGCCATTCTTGCCATTCGTCGGCCAGTTGTTGGCTATGCTGAACCGCGATCTTCCAGCGTCGGATTCGCTCGTCCGCAGGCAGGCTTGTGAAGTCGTTGCGATCCGGTAACTTGCCATGCGGCAAGGTGTGGACCCACTCGGGAGACGGCGACAGCAAAATCATGTTGCTCAAAGCGGGTGTGGCACGGTGACGCCACTTCAAGCTCTTGTCGAGCCAGCCTGGAATGACCTCACGTTGGAAGTGTGGGTACAGCACCAGCCCTCGATTCATGGAGGCGTAGTTCCAATGCAGGTGGTAATCGATGAGCCCGCCATCCCAATGCGCACCGCGCGGGGCGCCGTCAATGTCGAGAACGGGGTCTAACCAGAATGGAATGCTGCACGATGCCTGAATGGCTGGCAGCAAGTTCTGCTCGTTGAGCGCCACTCGCCGTGTCGGCTGATCGCACAGCGTCACTGGCAATTCGGCTTCAGGGCTGGAAAAAATCGTTCGCTCTAGAAACAGGCCAACCGAGCGTCGGCTCACCAAGTTTCCCAGAGCCAGGCCAGTCATGCCCACTCCGGTACGCAAACGCCCTGCTCTGCGCAGAATCTGGCGTCCACGGGACGTGACCACGTGCAGCCGATAGCGTGGGTGGTGCAACAAGGTGGGCCTGTGCTGCCCGAACATGTCCACCAGAGCTTGCCGAAATCCCTCGCTGACTCGTTGAGACGATGGGAAGTGACGCCCAGCCTCGGGCTCATATTGTTGGTGGATGTAGGCTTGCGCAAAGCGCTCAAATGCCGCGACGGTGTCGGGCATCAGCGCAGTGGCCATCCGCCATGCGCCAATCGAGGCGCCGACCAGATGCACGTCATGTTGCCCCTGAGGCAGCCAATGGCCGAACAGATGCTGGTCCAGAGGCTGAAGGATCAGGCCCTTAGGCCCTCCCGCGGCTGCTGGAATCAATCGGATGTCGTTCGGCGACAAGCCGTTGCGGCTCAAGTGCAAGCGAGCTGCCTCACCCGCGTGGATTCTCAATGCCTTCATGCGCTGATCGATGGTCGCTCCAAATGGCAAGCATAAGGCCGCGAATTAAAGATGCAGCATCAGGATTTCAGGACAACTTCGCATTGAGCTGTCCGCCTGACACAGGAATCGCATAAATTGTGTTGCAATCGGACATTAACAAGACGATCTCTCGATAGTTGCGCCATGACAAGCGGTCTAGCCAAGAACCCCAAATCGAATCAAACAAGCCCTCACGCCAGTTGGAACTTTCGCCGAGGTAACGCCAGCGTTCGGCTGCTGGTTCAACTGGGGATCGACCATGGTTTGACGGTTGACCAGGTTCTTCAAGGTACAGCGTTGACGCCCGCGTCTTTGGAAGACTTGAAAGGTGAAATTGAAGCCACTGACGAATTGGCCGTCATCACTAATCTGGTCCGTTTGCTGCCCCATGTGCCGGGCCTCGGCTTGGAAGCGGGTTCTCGCTATCGCCTCACCACGTATGGCATCTGGGGTTATGCCCTCATCAGCAGCCCAACCTTGCACAGCGCCGCGCATTTGGCTTTGCGCTACCTGAACCTGACTTACGCCTTCACGCACATCAGCATGCAGGCAGGGCATGGGATCACGTCGTTCACCCTGGGTGATCTGGAAGTGCCAGCCGAGGTGCGGCGGTTTGTGGTCGAACGAGACGCTGTCGCCGTACGGGTGCTACAGAAAGACATTTTCCAGTCGGCGATTCCCCTGCATCGGATTGCGTTCAAGGGCGCAGCCCCCTCCTACGCTCATCTGTACGTCCATTATTTCGGTGTCGAGCCCGAATTCAACGCGCCTTACAACCGCGCCGAGTTTCCATCTCACTATCTTGATCTGCCCTTGCCCCAGGCGAATGAAAACACCGTAGCCATGTGCGAGGACATTTGCCGCGATCTGGTCAATCAGCGGCGTTCTCGGCATGGTTGCGCTGCGGTGGTTCGCAACAGGTTGCTGCACACCCCGGGCAAGCTTCCCGACATGGAAACCATCGCTGCCGAAATGTGCATGACCAGCCGAACACTGCGTCGGCACCTGGTCGCCGAGGGCACGACGTTTCGGGATCTGGTCGACGAAGTTCGCCTGATCCTGGCGCTCGAACTGATTGAAACAGCGCACATGGGTCACAAGGAAATCGCGCTGCGCCTGGGTTTCCACGATTTGTCCAGCTTCATCCAGGCGTTCCGGCGCTGGAAAGGCGTCACACCTTCGGTATACCGAAGTCAGTTGGGTTTGCCTGTGCGCGTGACTCGCAGCACGCGCATGCAGCGTCAGGCATGAAAAGGGCCCCGATGGGCCCCTTGCTCTTGCTGCGTATCGACCTTCAGCGCTTGGTTTGCAGCTTGGCAAATGCCGCAGCCATGGCTGATTGGCTTTGTACCGGCTGAGCTGCTCGGCCCGCCCCAGAGCCAACACGCTCCTGCCGTCCTGCGGGGCGAAAGCTGTTGTCGCGCTGTGCGCCAGCCGCTTTCGGGCCCGTGGCAGCATCGAGTTTCATCGTCAGAGAGATTCGGCTCCGAGGCAGATCGACTTCGAGCACTTTGACTTTGACGATGTCACCGGTCTTGACCACCTCGCGGGCATCGTTGACGAACTTGTTGGACAACTGACTGACGTGAACCAGGCCGTCCTGATGAACGCCCAGATCCACAAAAGCACCGAACTGCGCCACGTTAGAGACGGTCCCCTCCAGAACCATGCCTTCTTTCAGGTCCTTGATGTCTTCCACGCCGTCGTTGAAGCGCGCCACCTTGAAATCAGGTCGTGGATCACGCCCGGGCTTTTCTAACTCGCCCAAGATGTCCTTGACGGTGATGACACCGAACCGTTCATCGGCGAACAGTTCAGGCTTGATCGTGCGCAACACATCGCTCTTGCCGATGAGATCGCTGATCTGCTTGCCGGTAGTGGCCAGCATCTTCTCAACCACCGGGTAGGTTTCGGGGTGCACGCCCGAAATGTCCAGAGGGTTGTCGCCATCACGGATGCGCAGGAAGCCGGCCGCTTGCTCAAAGGTCTTGGCGCCCAAGCCGGCCACGTCCATCAACTGCTTACGGTTTTTGAAGGCGCCATTGGCGTCACGCCAGCGCACGATGCTGTTGGCCACGGCAGAGCTCAAACCGGAAACCCGTGACAGCAGCGGTGCCGACGCAGTGTTCAGGTCCACACCGACCGAGTTCACGCAGTCTTCCACCACCGCGTCCAGTGTGCGGGCCAGCTCGCTTTGGTTCACATCGTGCTGGTACTGCCCCACCCCGATGCTCTTGGGATCGATCTTGACCAGTTCCGCCAAGGGATCTTGCAATCGACGGGCAATCGAAACCGCGCCGCGAAGGCTCACATCCAACTCAGGCAGCTCTTTGGAGGCGAATTCAGATGCTGAGTACACCGACGCCCCGGCTTCGGATACCACCACCTTCTCGATGGGGGTGCCCGGCGCCATCTGCTGAATCCGCTTGATGAGATCTCCTGCCAGTTTGTCGGTTTCGCGGCTGGCGGTGCCATTGCCAATGGCGATCAGGTTGACGCCGTGGGTAGCGCACAGGCGACCCAGTGTGTGGATCGAGCCCTCCCAGTCGCGCTTGGGTTCGTGCGGGTAAACGGTAGAGGTGTCCAGCACTTTGCCGGTGTCACTCACCACCGCCACTTTCACGCCGGTCCGGATGCCTGGGTCCAAGCCCATCACCACCCGCTTGCCCGCGGGGGCCGCCAGCAGCAGGTCACGCAGGTTCTCGGCAAACACCTTGATCGCAGTGGATTCGGCGTTTTCGCGCAATCGGGCAAACAGGTCGCGCTCCAAGCTTAATGAGAGCTTGACCTTCCAGGTCCAGGCGATGCATTTGCGGATCAGATCGTCGCCGGGGCGCTTGGCATGGCTCCAGCCCAGATGAACGGCAATGCGACCCTCCGCCATGGTCGGTTTGCCCGGCACAACCTCTTCATCGAGCACCAATTTGGCATCCAGGATTTCCTGGGTCCGGCCACGGAACACCGCCAAAGCACGGTGTGAGGGAACGGTGCGAATGGGTTCGTCGTAATCGAAATAGTCGCGGAATTTGGCGACGTCCGGGTTGTTCTCATCCTTGCCATCCATCAGCTTGGATTTGAACAGGCCCTCTTCCCAAAGCCAGTCACGCATCTTGCCGATCAAGGCCGCGTCTTCAGCCCAGCGTTCAGACAGGATGTCGCGCACACCGTCGAGCACCGCAAAGGTGTCGGCAAAGCCAGCATCAGCATTGACGAAGGCAGCGGCTTCAGCTTGCGGATCGAGTGTCGGATCAGCAAACAGCTTGTCGGCAAGGGGCTCGATCCCGGCTTCGCGGGCAATCATGCCCTTGGTACGACGTTTGGGCTTGTATGGCAGGTACAGGTCTTCCAGCTCTTGCTTGGTTGGCGCTGTCTCGACGGCCGCACGCAACTCGGGGGTCAACTTGCCTTGCTCTTCGATGCTCTTGAGCACCGCGGCGCGACGGTCTTCCAGCTCGCGCAAGTAGCCCAGGCGAACTTCGAGTTCGCGCAACTGAGTGTCGTCCAGACCGTCAGTGGCTTCTTTCCGGTAGCGGGCGATGAAAGGCACGGTGGCGCCGCCATCCAGCAGTTCGACTGCGGCATTGACTTGTGCGGGGTGGACCTTCAGTTCGTCCGCCAATTGCTTCAGGATTTTGTCCAAGCTCTGACCTTGTAAGGGAAATCTTCGACAGTTCCCATCGCGTCCAATTCGCTTCTAGGGAACATGAGGGGGGGCAGTTTGCCACAGCCCCGAGCCCGTGATTTCCCTCAGGGAGCCCTCAGGTTCTGGGACAATATCGGGTTCTTGAGCATTTCTCCCGCAAGTCATGGCCCTTCTTCCTTACGCCCTGCCCAGATCCGTCTTGTTCAACCTCGATCCCGAGGTCGCGCACGAACTGACCATGAGCGCGTTGGCACGGTTCCAGAACACGCCTTTGGCGTGCGTGTGGGGTAATGAGCGGATCAGTGATCCGGTGACGCTGGCTGGGGTGACCTTTCCCAACCGCATCGGCATGGCAGCTGGCTTGGACAAAAATGGCCGCTGCATCGATGGCCTCGGTGCCATGGGTTTCGGCTTTGTCGAGGTGGGAACCGTGACGCCCAAGGCGCAGCCGGGCAACCCCAAACCCCGCATGTTCCGCTTGCCTGAAGCGAATGCCTTGATCAACCGCCTGGGCTTCAACAACGAAGGCCTGGATGCTTTCCTGGCCAACGTGAAGCGAGCCAAGTTCCGTCAAACCGGCGGCGTGCTGGGCCTCAACATCGGCAAGAACGCCGTCACGCCGATTGAAAATGCGGTCGACGACTACCTGATCTGTCTGGAGGGCGTCTACCCCCACGCAGACTACGTCACGGTCAACATTTCATCGCCCAACACCAAGAACCTGCGTGCCCTGCAAAGCGATGAGGCCTTGGATGCCTTGTTGGGCCAACTGCAAGAACGTCGTCAGCAACTCATCACTCGTCATGGCCGCACGGTGCCCATGTTTGTGAAGATTGCGCCTGATCTGGATGAAACCCAGGTGGGCGTGATCGCTGCCACCCTGCAGAAAAACGGCATTGACGGTGTGATCGCCACCAACACCACGATCTCACGTGAGGCAGTCAAAGGCCTCAAACATGCGGAGGAAGCTGGTGGACTCAGTGGTGCCCCTGTTCTGGAAGCCAGCAACCAGGTGATTCGTCAACTGCGTGCGGCTTTGGGGCCGCGGTTCCCGATCATCGGTGTCGGGGGCGTGATGAGCGCTGCAGATGCCCGATCGAAGCGCGATGCCGGGGCCGATCTGGTCCAGATCTACACGGGATTGATCTATCAAGGGCCAGGCTTGGTCAAAGACTGCGCACAAGCGCTCAAATGAGGTTGAGTTCTTCTCGGCTGGATGCATTGACCAGCCGGGTGGCCTGCTCCAGCACCATCTGACACTCTTTCTGAGCCAGATCCAGTGCGCGAGCATAGCGGGCGCTGGCGTTGTAGACCGCCGTGGCGACTTTGGACGGCTCGGTTTTGATATTCGCCGCGTTCACCAGTTCATTGGCGAGGCTCGCCACCGCCCGAAGAATTTCCGGCACTTCATGTGGCTGACGCACAGGCGTGTTCTTGCTCAGGGGGCGGCAGGCCGAGATCAGTCGCTCGTGCATGCCCCAGTGTTTCATCACTGCGGCCGTCAGGTCATCCAGATTGATGCCCAACACGGCCGCCGTGGCCGCGTCCTGGGTCATGCCTGGTGTCGGTGAGCCACCCTCTTCAGCCGGGGGGCCGGGTTGCATCAGGCGCGTGATCTGGGCGGCTTCCTCCGGGAAGTGATACAGCAGCAAAAGCCATCCCAGTCGCTGCGACATGGCTGCGACGCAGGCTTCTTCGTCATGCACGGAAAACGGCGCCAATAGCCGCGCCGATTGACCAGCGATGCAGGTCATCCTCAATTCGGTTTGCAGGGTCAATTGCGCTGCACGGGCCGATTCGGCATCGGTCGTCGAGGCCTGTGCCGCCAAGGCACCTGGCCAGGGGCGCAAAGCCGATGCCACCTTGCGCAGGCCTTGTTGCCCAAGCAAGACAACCGTTCGGCCGATGGTGGTCACGCCTTCGTCGGCCGTGGTGCTGCGGAACGTCGCGGTGTTCACCGAGCGGAGCAACTCCCACACCAAGGCGGGGTTCTTCAGAATCACATCGACAAAGTCATCCACCCGCAACTGCTCTTGCGACAGCACCGTGCCGAGTGCCTTTTCGGTTCCACGACGACTGGGCAAATGGCCTACGGAGTTAAGCCGATCCAGCAGAAGGAGCAAGGGGCCGCCGCCTTCTTGGGCGTTGGTCTTGATCCAGCTCTGGATCGCGCTGAGCAAGGTGCGTGCGTTGAGGTAGCGCTGGCGCTTCTGGCGATCTGTGGCCCGGTTGACGATGGCTCGCAGGGTATCGGGAACCGTGTGCGGTGTGGTCCAGGGCAAGCGCACGATCTCCAGCCCTACGCGTGCCGCAGCGCTGCCGAGATCCGTGTCGTCCAGTGCGGGGTGCCCCGCAAGGATGCGGTACATCAGCAAGCCGCTCATCAGGATGTCGCGCTCTGCGGCTTCGCGAACCTGCTGCAAGTCGGTGTCGTGCTTCGCTAAGAATGTCAGGGTGTCGTTGCTCAACCCCGCACCCAAGCCAGCCAGGCTGGCTCGTCCGCTGCCGTCGATCAGCACGTTGTGCAGACCCAGATCGTAATGTGCGCGACCAGCCTCATGGGCGTAGGCCAGGCCGTCGAGCACGTCTGCGATCCATACCGCGGTTTCAACCGGGTTCGGCGCTGGGCCAGAGGCCATGCGCTCTGAAAGAGTTTGGCTCTTGCCGCGCAAACACGACATGAATGGCCAGCCGTCGTGCTCTCCCACCTCCAGAACTTCTGTCAGATGAGGATGCTTCAGCCGTGAGCCTGATTGCGCATACTCCACCCACGCTTCGCGTTGCTTCACGTTTTTGGGGGCGGTTCTGGGAACGATCAGCAAGACATCTTGCTTCAGCAAAGGATCATGCGCCAGCCACGTGCTGGACATCGCACTTTTCCCCAGAGTCTGCTGCAGCACAAACCGCCCGAACTGCTTCGGCGTCGCAGGCTGATTCGTAGGTGTGTTGTTCGTGGCCGCAGACATGAGTTGACAGTGGGATGAGAACATGACCGGAACACGCGCAGATCCGGTTCATGCGATTTCACATCAAGACAAAGCAGTTCAAAACTGTTTCAAACGGGGGCAAATCCCCCCTTTTTCTACACCGGAACCCAGCGGCCCGCACCGGTGATGAATGCTGCGCGCACGGCATCCCCCGGCTGCTGTGAGGCTACGGCCTGAATGTAGGCGGCCATTTGATCTCGGTAAACCTCCAGCTCTTCGGGGCGGTGATTTAGTTTGTAATCCAGGATCCACCAGCAGGTTTGCCGGCCTTCTTGCCGAGCCACCAGCCGGTCGATCCGCAAAGTTTGCCCCTGATGATGCAAGGTGACTTCGTTGCCTGCCCAGAGATGACCGTCTGGGGACAGCCACATGGCCACCTCGGCCCCGTCCAGCAACTGCCGCACCTGAGCTTGTGCGCGGTCATGCCATTCAGGGGGCAGATCCAGTTGCTGCGCCGCTTGTGAAACCGCTCGGCTGAGCATGGTGTCCGTGCGCCTGGATGGCGGCACCAAGGTGATCCACTCCAGCGCCTTGTGCACCACCTGCCCCAATATCTGGATGGGTTCCTGAACGACGGGAGGCGTCGATACCGAAGGACACCTGGGTAGTTTCGGCAACTCTTGCACCGTTACTGTGCCTTGATGCGGACAGGACGCGATGCTGCTGGCGCTGTCCGGCCACGTCCAAGGGGCATCAGCTGTGATGGCGCCGGATGCCGTCAGACGGGCCCACCAACTGGGCTTGCTGGCTTGGTAATGCGGTTCGATTCGGCTTACGTACAAGCGGGTCTTGGCGCGAGTCATGGCCACGTAGAGAGCATTGAGTTCTTCGCGATCGGCGGCCTGAGATTCACTGTCCAGAAGCGACTCCAGACTCGGCGGAGGGTTGGACTGGGATCGCACAAACGCGCATCGACTCGGTACCGCAGCGCTTTGTGGCCACTCAACCAGCACGCCATACGACTCGGCTTTGCTGGGCAAGGCGTCGGTGTCCATCAAGAAAACGACCTCGGCCTCAAGCCCTTTGGCTCCGTGAATGGTCAGCAACTGGACCGCGTTGGCCTGTGCCCGAGGCGGCAGCGCAGCTTGCGAGCGTTTGACCCGTCGGATCCAGCGATAGGGCGTGGCATCCCGGCCAGAGTCGATTTCCAGGCTGAGGTTCAACACCGCGCAGACATTGGCCCACGCGGCAGCATATTGCTGAGGGCCCAACTGGCGAGCCAGGGCATGCCGCAAGCCCGATTCGTCCACGATGCTTTGCAGCAAATCGTGAGGGGGCAAGCGCGAGGCTGCCTGCTGCCAATCGTTCAAACGCTGAGCAACCAGGCTCCAGCGAGTGTCTGCACCCAGCGTTTGAACGGCCTGCCACCAAGTTTGTGAGGTGTCTTGAACGTGTCTGGCGATCTCGAGCAAATCTGCATCTGTTCGCTCAAACAGCGGGCTTTTGAGTGCCCTGGCCAAAGATAGATCGTGATGAGGCGACACCAAAGCATCCACCAGCGCCAGCAGGTCCAGCGCCTCGGTTGTCTCATTCAACAAGGCGCTTTCTGGGGCCACGTTGGCAATGCCAAGGCCCTCCAAAGCCGCTGAGACACCCAATAACGATGCTCTTTTGCGCGCCAAGACGTAGATGTCGCTCGCCTTCATGCCTTCGTGCTTGATCAGGTGCTCAATGGCCCGTGCAATTTGCTGAGCCTCCAGATCTTTGAGAGAGGTTTGTTCCGTGACGCGAGCTTGGGTCAGGCTGTCACGCCAGCCATCGGGGGGCACTTGCTTGTCCAAAGCGGTGCGCATGATGGTGGGCAGGCATGCAACCGTCGCGATGGCCGAAGATTCGGTGGTGTGGGTTCGAAAGCCAGGAAACGCGCCGCTATCAGCTGCGTCCTGCATGCACAGGTTCAAGGCGTCGATCACCCCTGGCGCATTTCGGCGGGTGTGATCGCATGCCAGAAGATCGCCGTCCAGCCCATCGACCACGAATCGCTTGGCCGCTTCAAAGACACGCGGATCAGCCCGACGGAAACGGTAGATGCTTTGCTTGGGGTCCCCCACCAGGAACACCCGCATGGGCTGCTGCCCGCTACGCCCCCCTCCGGCGCCGGCATAGGCCTCCAGCCAGGATTTCAAGGTCTGCCACTGCAAGGGGCTGGTGTCCTGAAACTCGTCCATCAGCAGTTGGCGCGTTTGACCGTCCAGCCGCTCCTGAATCCAGCCCGCGAGGGCCGGATCGCTCAACAGCTTGTGTGCGCCACGCTCCAGATCCACCATGTCGGCCAAACCGCGCTCGGATTTGAGTTGCGCATATTCACGCAGCAATAGTCGGCTCAGTGCCACCATGTCAACATGAATTTGATAGGCATCTTGCTGATTGCGCGCCCTCAGCCACTCGACCAGCCAGGCTTGCGCCCAGGCCAAATCTTCGTTGTCGCCCATGCGCTTTTTGGGCTGCCCCTGGCTGGTCAACAAGGCCTTCATGAGCTTCTCACCACGCGTCACCACATCGGGTGTTGACAAGGCATCCACGATGATGGCCGCAGCCTCTTGCGCAATGGCGCCTTTCGCTGTCCCCAAGGTCAAGGCCAGCGCCTTGAAGCGCGCCAACACCGAGTCATTTTGCAAGGCGTGATTCGGATGCACGTAGGCCGACCAGTGTTCAGACCAGGCGCCTGCTGACTCCACGCTTCGCTCAAGCCCCCCTGCTGCATCGAGCAATTCGATTTCAAGCCGATTCGACAGCGCGGTCTGCAACCATTCTTCGACGTTGAACGCCCCGACCACTTGCACCAGCCGGTTGTAGGCATCGAGTTCCGGTGCTGTTTCAAGCTGGCGGAGGAAACGCCCCCACAAATCGGGCCACAACTCGGTCTGGTCTTCCAGCAGCGTCATCTCAGGGGGCAGATTCAACTCTGTCAGCACATCCAGCGGCGCCACTTTGATCAACCGCGAAAACCACCCATGAATGGTATGAATCTCGACGCTTCGGCCCGAGTTCATCCACTCTTGATGCAATTGCCCGAGCCGGTCAGCCAATTCAGCCGCGCGCTCAAGAGGCAGGCCGCGCATGACCAACTCTGCCTCTCGCTCGGCGCCTGTTTGCAGACCAAACTGGGCCATCCAGTCATGCAGGCGCTCGCGCATCTCCCCCGCAGCCTTTTTGGTGAAGGTGATCGCGAGAATGTGCTGCGGCGCGACGCCATCGAGCAATGAACGCACAATCCGAGAGACCAGCATCCAGGTTTTGCCGGCCCCCGCACAGGCTTCCACGACCACGCTGCGCTGTGGGTCACATGCAATTTGATAAAAGGCTGTTCGCGCGGCTGTCCGTCCGTTGATTTCGTACGCGGCTTGGTAGTTGACGCTCATACAGCGCCCTCCGACCCTTGCGCCTCGGGCGGCCAGTGATCCTTTCGGCACAATCCGCGTGCTGAACAATAGGTGCAGGCAGCGGCATCACCCAGTGCTGGCATGGCAGCGCCTTGCATGATGCGCGACAGGTCGTGTCGAATCCCCTCCATCAAAACCTCGGCATGATCCTGAACGTCTTCATGGGAGACCAGGGTTGCCGATTTCCCATCCAAGTGCAGATAGGCGGCCCGCCCCACATCGGGCCCCACCATGGCCGCATAAAACGGCAACTGCGTGTCTTCCAGCGGTCTTTTGACCTTCTCTTTCAAGCTCTGTAGCGAACCGGTCTTGTAGTCAATCACCATGCAGCGTCGGTCCTGCTCTTCGTACCGCGCATCGATGCGATCAATCTGCCCCTTCAAGCGCACACCTTGGGTGGTTTCATCGCCCAACAGGTCGAGGCTAGCGACAGCCTCGTTGTCCACGCATCGCCAGCCCTCTTTCTCATGCTGGTGTAGCCATCGCACATAGACCTGTGCCATCGAAGACATGACCGCTCGATACGGTTGAAAATAGGGTCGGGTTGCTTCGTTGTTCAGTCCCAGATCCACCATCACCACTTCTGCGATTCGCAACCAGGCTTCGACATCCTCTTGTGGCGTTCTCATGGCCAACATTTGCTCACGCTCGACATGGAAACGGCGAATCACTTCATGCAGCCAAATGCCATAGTCAGAGCGATCCAGCCCCTCCTCTAGTTCATCTACGTCACGCAACTTCAGAATCGATTGCGCAAAGAAGCGATAGGGGCACTGACGCAAGGCCTCATAACTGGTCGCAGACAGGTACTCGGGCAGCAAGGAAAGTTCGGAGGGCCGTAATTCAGGCGTAGGTCTGTCCGCTGGCTTGAAGGGCACTTCACTGGTATTCCAACCGATGGTGCGCTCCATCCAAGATCCACCGCGATCCTGCGCCCAGCGTTGCAACCACGGGCTCGACTCCATGGGTTCGCTCCCCTGCCCTTGGCGGAACAAGCAAGTCACGGCAGGGCGCGTCATGAGCAATTCGAATGCATCCCATTGAGCCTGACGCAAATCTTCAGGGGTAGCCAAGCACATGTCTCGCCGAGCAGACGCCCCCAACCAACTGGTGTCTGATGAAGCATGACCCAGTTGCTTGGCGTCTGCCCCAGGCATGATGATCGAATGAAAAGGTCGCATCACTGCACGGGCCAACGGCGTGATGACCACATCAATTCGACCCGTCGGGGACGGGGGTCGAAAGGTGGTGTTTTCCATCATCTCTCGAACCCAGCGGCTGAAGCCATGGCTGTCAACCAGCATCTCGTCAAGCAAAGCATTCCACTCGTCACCTGAGTCGTCGGCATCGACCAGATGCAAACTGCGAAGCAAGAGCGCCCCAGCGTCATCCTCGCCCAAGGCCGACCACGCTCCCGCGGCTTGCAATGCCAAACCCAATGCCGTCACCCACGCCCGCAGAGGGCGCCTCTTCGTGCCAAACAGGTCAGCTAAAGACTTCAACGCGCTTTGGGCCTCCTCCCACAACTGCAGCGCGTCGGAGGGGCAAGGCTTGCCGGCCTTGAGCAAGCTGGGCTTATCCCAGGCACGCAACCAGTTGTGGTGGCGAAACCAGGCTTCTAGTTCGTCGCAGGCAGACAGCGTCGGAAGCTGCGTCCAGCCTGACTTCAACCAGTCCAGCAGATCATCTGAACTGGCTTGGGGGCTAGCGGCAGCCAGCAATCGAGTGACCACGGCTGACGCGCGCGTCGTCGACAGAACCCATCCGGTTTCATCGGCGATTTGAGCTCCGGCGCCCTCCAGCATGGCTCTGATCCGTCGAATCAGACCCCGATCCAGTGCGATCAGCGCCACGGCATCGCCACCTTGTTGGCGCGATGTCCCAACGGCCTCAAGGACTGCGGCCGCAGCGTGGCGCGCCTCGTCTTCGCCGTCCAGACAAGCCACCAGTGCGGGGAAATCGGTTGGCGCCAACGCACGGTCAGTGGCTTGTGCCACATCCCATCGACACACCACGCCCCTCTTCTCGGCGGCATCAGCCATCAAACTCAACATCACTGACGCTTCCGTTCCCGGGGCAACATGACTGCCAGCGCTGATCCCGACGATGCATCGGTATGGCAGGTCAAACAGCACGTCGCTAGCCCCGCCCGATTCAAAGCTTTCAATGACCCATTCCAACGCCCAGGCCAGCAGCAGCTTTTCACGTGAACCAAATTGAATTGGCGACGAAGCCTGCACCGACAAAATGCTCCTGGCCCTTTGCCAATAGCTGGCACGGCGGTCTGGTGCGATCGCCTGCGCTCGCTTGACCCAACCATGTGCGGCCGACACCAATTGCTGTGTTGCGTACTCAAAGCCCTTCGGGTCGCGCGCCGCCCAGTGCTTGCTCCAGGACTCCTTCAGCAAAAGCCGACTGATTCTCAGCCTATCGGCTACGGCATCGCCCGAGACACGATTTTTGCCGCTGACAGCGGGCTGACGCCAACTGTGTGCCGCAATCAACGAGGCCACCGTCTCGATCGTCGGAGCCCACCCGCCAACCACTTGCGCCCAGGCCTGTCGGGCGTGCGCCAAAACGGCCCCCACCGGCACGATGACCAGGGTATCTCGGGGGCTGATTTTGTGGCTGGTCAACCAATCTGCCGTCTGCTGCGCCCACTGTTGCCAGCACGCCGCCGCATCGACGGAGGGCTCCCAGTACCACGGATGTGGCCGCAAACCGGCTTGCGGTGCAAATTCGTTGCTCAAAACCTGCTGAAAGTCTGGAACTATGACGGTCATAGAAAACGGGTACTTGAGATGTACTGCGAAGGCAGCATCTTCTGTGTCAGAATCATCTCACCTTACTGGCGTGCTCCCGATTCGGGGCCACAAAGCCAGCCTCCCCAAGGATAGATCCATGAGCAGCGACCTGATCAAACACATTTCCGACGCATCGTTTGACGCCGATGTCCTTCAATCTGCGCAACCCGTTTTGGTCGATTACTGGGCCGAATGGTGTGGTCCTTGCAAGATGATCGCGCCGATTCTGGACGAAGTGGCCAAGGACTACGGTGGTCGTTTGAATGTGGCCAAAATGAATGTGGACCAAAACCGCGATGTGCCGGCCAAGTTTGGCATTCGTGGCATCCCTACTTTGATGATTTTCAAAGGCGGTCAACTCGCTGCCACCAAGGTCGGTGCGCTGTCCAAGGCGCAATTGACTGCATTCATTGACGCCAATCTGTGATTTCGCCCTGAAATCTTTCTTATAATCTGCGCACCAGTCGACAAAACCGGCTGGTGCCAGGTCAGCCAAACAGTACTTCACGGTTTGGCGGGGGCTGTCAGCAAGACACCTTTTTCCCCCTTCCCTTCTTTTACCCACGGTTCGCTTTCTGCGCCTAGCAGCACCTGAGTGTTGCCCAGATGCAGCTTTCATCCAGGGTCCCAATCCATGCACCTTTCAGAACTGAAGGCACTGCACATCTCCAAATTGGTTGAGATGGCGGAAGCTTTGGAGATCGAGAACGTCGCTCGCATGCGCAAGCAAGAGTTGATGTTTGCGATCATGAAGAAACGCGCCAAGGCCGGCGAACAGGTCTTCGGCGACGGCGTCCTCGAAGTGCTGCCAGATGGCTTCGGCTTCCTGCGCTCGCTAGATACCAGTTTCCTGGCCAGCACAGACGACATTTACCTGTCGCCCAGCCAGGTGCGTCGCTTCAACCTGCACACCGGCGACATGATCGAAGGCGAAGTGCGGGTGCCCAAGGATGGCGAACGCTACTTTGCGCTGGTCAAGGTGGATCGCGTCAATGGCTTGTCGCCTGAGGTCAACAAGAACAAGCTCATGTTCGAAAACCTCACGCCGCTGTTCCCTGATGAGCAGTTCAAGCTTGAGCGTGAAACCGTCAAGAGCAACGACGACAACGTCACCAGTCGCATCATTGACTTGATTGCCCCCATCGGCAAAGGCCAACGCGCCCTGCTGGTGGCTCCACCCAAAAGTGGCAAGACCGTGATGATGAAGAACCTGGCTCATGCCCTGGTTGCCAATCATCCCGACGTGCATCTGATCGTGCTGCTGGTTGACGAACGCCCCGAAGAAGTGACCGAAATGCAGCGCACCGTGCGTGGCGAAGTCATCAGTTCGACGTTCGATGAACCGGCCCAACGTCACGTTCAGGTCGCTGAAATGGTGATCGAGCGCGCCAAGCGTCTGGTCGAATTGAAGAAGGACGTGGTCATCCTGCTGGATTCGATCACCCGTCTGGCCCGTGCGTACAACAACGTGCTGCCCAGCTCCGGCAAGGTGCTGACTGGCGGTGTGGATGCCAATGCCTTGCAGCGCCCCAAGCGATTCTTCGGCGCGGCGCGTAACATCGAAGAAGGCGGCTCGCTGACCATCATCGGCACCGCGCTGGTCGACACCGGCAGCCGTATGGACGAAGTCATTTACGAAGAGTTCAAGGGCACCGGCAACTGCGAAATCCACCTGGATCGTCGCATGGCCGAAAAGCGCGTCTACCCTTCGATCCTGATCAACAAGTCCGGCACCCGCCGCGAAGAACTCCTGCTGAAGCCGGAAATTCTGCAAAAGAGCTGGATTTTGCGCAAATTGCTCTACCCGATGGACGAAATCGAGGCGATGGAGTTTGTTCTGGACAAAATGCGCTCCACCAAAAATAACCACGACTTCTTCGACATGATGCGTCGAGGCGGTTAATTCATATTACAATCTGCGGTTTTCCGGCTGTCGGAAAGTGCTTGGCACGGTGTCAAGTGGCTCCCGATGATGCAAACAGCAAGAGGTTTCATATGCCAAAGCAAGGTATTCACCCCAACTATCGCGACGTCTGCTTCGTCGACCAATCCAACGGTTTCAAGTTCGTCACCCGCTCGTGCGCTCCTACCAAGGAAACCATCAAGCTGGAAGACGGCCGTGAAGTGCCTTTGTTCAAGCTCGAAACCTCGTCTGAGTCGCACGCTTTCTACACCGGCACCCAAAAGTCGGTGGATTCTCTGGGCGGGCGCGTCGAGAAATTCCGCAACAAGTTCGCGCAATTCCGCAAGTGATGACTGCACGCGGAACGCCACAGGCGATACCCGCGTTGTCACGACACACAAGGGCAGCCCAGGCTGCCCTTTTTGCTTGTATCGTCCGTACTTCTTCTTATCAGCGCCTTGCTCGGTTGATCCAGGATGAGTAGTCGCACAGCCCACTCCCCCACTGTCACGCCCGCCCTGGTGACCCAGAAAGCCGTCCGTAGACTGCCTCGCTGGGCGTTGATTCTCTTTTGCGCCGCCTACATCTTGCCCGGCCTGTTCGGGCGTGACCCCTGGAAAAACGAAGACATCGCTTCGTTTGGGCACATGTGGAGCGTCGCGCAAGGCCAAGCCCCTTGGCTTCATCCCAATGTCGGGGGTGTTTTGCCCACCTCGGGCGGGGTGTTGCCCTACTGGCTCGGTAGTGCATCGATCCTGGCATTCAGCCACTGGATGGATCCAGCCATGGCGGCGCGGATCCCGTTCGCGCTGCTGCTGGGGGTCATTTTGGCGCTGACTTGGTACACCACCTTTCACCTCGCCAAAACCGATGCGGCCCAGCCGCTTCCCCTCGCTTTTGGTGGCGAAGCCTCGCCCAATGATTACGCCAGAGCTGTCGCTGATGGAGCCTTGCTCGCGCTCATTGCAACCCTGGGCTTGCTGCAGTTGGGACACGAAACCACGCCAGAGTTATTGCAACTGACTGGCAGTACGCTGTTCTTGTACAGCCTGGCCGCGGCCCAGACCCTAACGGGTGCTTCCCGCGTTGCCACCCTGTTAAGTTTGCCCATCATGGCGGCCAGCGGCAGCCCCACCGTGGCGATGCTGCTGGGGGCATCGGGGCTTTTGATCTGCGCCAGATCACGGCACGCTGAGATGCGGCATCACACAGCCTGGGTGCTCGCCGCCTTGGCGTTGTCTGCGGCATTGGCCACAGCCCTCACCCAAGCGGGTTTGCCGGGTTGGGCGTGGCGATGGGAAACACGGCTGGTACCCAACGATCTCTTCCGGGTGGTGATCTGGTTTACCTGGCCGACCTTGCCGCTGGCGGTGTTGACCGTCTGGCATTGGCGGCGCCAGACCATGCGCCGTCACATTGCCGTGCCCTTGCTCTCTGCATTGGTCGGCTTTGCGGCGTCGGCTTCGATGGGCGCGAATGACCGCGCCTTGCTGGAAGCGCTTCCTGCACTGGCAGTGCTGGCCGCCTTCGCGCTTCCCATCCTTCAGCGCAGCCTCGGCGCGGCATTGGATTGGTTCTCGGTCTTCTTTTTTACGACCTGTGCAGCTGCGATCTGGTTCATTTATGTGGCGATGCAGACCGGTAAGCCCGCCAAAACAGCGGCCAATGTGGCCAAGCTGGTGCCTGGTTATCAATCTTATTTCTCAATCCCTGCGCTTGTTTTCGCTTTGATAGGCTCCGTGCTGTGGTTGGCCTTGGTTCGTTGGCGAACCGGCCGTCATACCCACGCATTGTGGAAAAGTCTGGTGTTACCTGCCGGTGGCGTGGCGCTGTGTTGGTTGCTCTTCCTCACCCTGTGGCTGCCAGTGATCGATCAGTCTCGCAGCTACCGCCTGCTCCTCACGCGCGTTCACGCCTATGTACCCCGCACTGAATGCATCCATGCGCCGAACGCCAGTGTCGGGCTGTTGACGGGCCTGGAGTACTTTGGTGGCTACCAAGTCGATGGGCGCCCCATCGTGCAAAACAGACAAAGCCGCTTGTTCTCGGATAACCGCGTGTGCAACGTCATGGTCTTGAAGATGTCACCGCATGAACTGGGTCCCGAGATCATTGGCTGGAGGAAGGTGGCTCAGGTCAATCAACGGACACGCAACTCTGAATCCGTTGCCATCTATTTGCGACGTCCATCCAATCGACCCTGAGGTCGATCAAAGCAACCGAACTCGGGCTGACGGCACGGTCAAGGTGAATGTCGAGCCCTTGCCAGGTTCGCTGGTGATCCTGAGATCCCCGCCGTGTCGCTGAACCACATGTTTCACAATCGACAGGCCTAACCCAGTGCCACCAGTGTCGCGCGACCGGCTGCCATCGACTCGGTAGAAGCGCTCTGTCAGGCGGGGAATGTGTTCGGCCGGAATGCCGATCCCGCCATCTATGACAGAGAATTCGACACCTCCCTCGCTGAGAGAGGTCCACTTGATGTCTATGCGCTTGCCTTCCGGGGTGTAGCGAATGGCGTTCGACACAAGGTTACCCATGGCACTGAGCCACTCACCCTCGATCCCGGCGATTTGCATCGACTTCCCTTGGGCGTCGATCAAGAAACTCATGGGGTGTCGCCCCCTGGACAATGCCAACCCATCGGTTTCGATCCGGCCCATGAGGTCGGCTACCTTGATCCACTTGTCGGACGACGGCCGAGGGCTGCCTTCGATCTGCGCCAGAGTCAGCAGGTCGGACACCAGGCTACGCATCCGATCGGCCTGTTGCGCCATCAATCCAATCACACGCTTTTGCTCGACTTCGGTCAAGGGCAGAGATCCCAGGGTTTCGATGAAGCCATTCAAAACAGTCAGGGGCGTTCTGATCTCGTGCGACACGTTGGCCACAAAATCCCGGCGCATGTTGTCGGCTCGCTCGCGCTCGGTGATGTCCTGAGACAAGAGCAGCTTCAGCCCTTCGCCGTACACCCGCACTTGAATCGACAGGTAGCCTTGCCCTCCCCTCGGCATCAAGCACTTGACCGGATCTCGATAGTCGCCAGCCTGCAGGTATTGGACAAACGCCGGCTGACGAATCAGGTTGGTGACCCGCTGCTGCAAGTCTCGCTGCGGATCCAGCCCAAAATGATCGGCGCCGGCGGGGCTGATCCAGGTGATGTGATCTCCGGCATCGAGAAGCAGCACCCCAACAGGAGAGGCTTCAATCGCCGAAAGAAATTGCCCCAATCGAGCCCGCTCTTGCTGAATGCGCTCTTCACGCAGACGGATCACCCGGTGGACGCGATGAGCGACCTCGCCCCAAATCCCCGGAAGCCTGGGTGGAGACACATCAGGCGTACGCAGCCAGTCAAGTAGTTGATGGCCTTTGAGCGTATCGAAGATCGCCAAAGTGGCCACCGAGGCAATAGCCAGGCCAAAGCTGAGCGAAATCGGACGCCCAATGCCATCCCCTACCCACCAGCCGATGGCTCCACCTGCACATGCGACGAGCAGGCGAGCGCCAACCCGCGACAACAGCCACGAATTCGTTGTATCCACGATGAGAGCCCGGTTCAGGCGGCGTTCGCGACCTGTTGTGTGAGGCGATAACCCGCACCCCGAACGGTCTCGATCAGTTGAGACCGTTGCACGGGCGCCAGGGCTTCTCGGAGGCGTTTGACATGCACGTCAACCGTTCGCTCCTCGATGAACACATGGTCGCCCCAGACGCGATCCAGCAACTGGGCACGGCTGTGAACACGCTCGGGATGGGTCATGAAGAAGTGCAGCAACTTGAACTCGGTCGGGCCGATCTTCACTTCCTGATCCTCTCGGCAAACGCGACGGGTCGACGGATCGAGGCGCAAACCTGCAATCTCCACCGCCGAATCGAGCGCCTGGGGGGCTTTGCGACGCAGCACAGCCCGCACGCGTGCCATCAATTCGTGCGTCGAGAATGGCTTGGTCAGATAGTCGTCTGCGCCAGCATCCAGTCCCGCCACCTTGTCGACCTCTTCAGCGCGTGCCGTCAGCATGATGATCGGCAAATCGCGCGACCGAGGCGTACTGCGCCAACGTTTGGCCAAGGCCAAACCTGATTGGCCGGGCAGCATCCAGTCGAGCAGGACCAGATCAGGCAGCACACGATCGATTTCACTTTGAGCTTGGTCGGCAGAATTGGCTACCACCACCTCAAAACCTGAATGTCTCAAGTTCAACGCGATCAACTCGGCGATCGCCACTTCATCTTCAACAACCAACACTCGGCTCATGGTCAGCTCCTGAATTCTTATTTGATGATGGACTCAACCGCTTCAGGGGTGTTGTGACGCACATCCAGCCCCTTGACGATGTAGATCACTTGCTCGGCGAGATTCTTGGCATGATCACCCACCCGCTCGATGGCCTTGGCCACAAAGACCAGGTCAATTGATGCAGAGATGGTTCGGGGGTCTTCCATCATGTAGGTGATCAGCTTGCGCATCAGCCCATCGAATTCGGCGTCGATTTCATTGTCGCTCTTGATGACCTCCAGGGCGGTCATCGTATCGAGGCGAGCAAAGGCGTCCAGTGCACGGCGCAGCGAGGCCGTGGCCAGGTTCGCTTCAAACGACACATCGCTCACGGGCAAACGCAGGCGGCTCGACACGCCAGTGTTGATGAGGCGCTGAACCGTGCGGGCAATGCGTGCGGCTTCGTCACCGACCCGCTCCAGGTTGCCAATGGTCTTCGAGATGGCTATCAACAGGCGCAAGTCGCGCGCTGTGGGTTGACGGCGCGCAATGATGGTCGAGAGATCAGCATCGATTTCCATCTCCATCTGATTGACGCGCTCTTCTTGTTCGAGCACAGCCGCGGAGGTTTCCTCGCTGAAGTGCGTCAGGGCATAGATGGCTTGAGCCACTTGCGATTCAACCAGGCCGCCCATTTCCAGCACGCGCGTTGAAATCCCGCTGAGTTCTACATCGAACTGGCTGGACAAATGCTTTTCTGTCATGTCGGGTTCTCCGTCAGATATTGGCTTGACTTGTCTATGGATCAGCCGAAGCGGCCAGTGATGTAGTCTTCGGTTTCTGTTCGCTTGGGCTTCATGAAAATGTCGGTTGTCGAACCGAATTCAATCAATTCGCCCAGATACATGTATGCGGTGTAGTCAGAACAGCGTGCCGCCTGCTGCATGTTGTGCGTCACGATCAGAACGGTGTAGTCGTCCTTGAGTTCATGAATCAGCTCTTCGATCTTGCCGGTAGAAATCGGATCGAGAGCCGAACAGGGTTCGTCCAGCAGCAGCACTTCGGGCTTGATGGCGATACCGCGTGCAATGCACAAGCGTTGTTGCTGCCCGCCAGACAAACCCGAGCCACTTTGATTGAGCTTGTCTTTGACTTCATTCCAGAGTGCAGCCTTTTTCAAAGCCCATTCCACACGCTCATCCATTTCCGAGCGCGACAGGTTCTCAAACAGGCGGACCCCAAACGCGATGTTTTCGTAGATCGACATCGGAAACGGCGTAGGCTTTTGGAACACCATGCCGACCTTTGCGCGGATCAAGGAGACATCTTCCTTTGTGGTCAGAATGTCTTCGCCATCCAGCATGATCTGTCCTTCTGCGCGCTGCTCGGGATACAACTCGAACATGCGGTTGAAGGTGCGCAGCAGTGTCGATTTGCCGCAACCAGACGGGCCGATGAAGGCGGTGACCTTGTTCTCCGGCAACTCCATGTTCACGTTCTTCAATGCGTGGAACTTGCCGTAGAAGAAGTTCAGATTGCGGACCGACAGTTTGGCCTTCGGGGGTGTCGAGGTGAGGACCTTGGCATCCATCTTGGATCTCCGGAAAATTCTGAGAGTCAGCGCCGAATCAGCGTTGACGGAAAAGCGTACGTGCCACGATGTTCAGAACAAGCACACCGGCGGTGATCAGGAACACACCTGCCCATGCCAGCTTTTGCCAGTTCTCATAGGGACTCATGGCGAATTTGAAAATCGTCACTGGCAAGCTGGCCATGGGGGTACCCAGATCAGTGGTCCAGAACTGGTTCGACAACGCAGTGAACAAAAGCGGGGCTGTCTCACCTGAAATCCGAGCCACGGCCAACAGGATGCCTGTCACCACACCGGCTCGCGCCGATTTGAGGGTGATGGTCAGAATGACGCGCCACTTCGGCGTGCCCAGCGCATACGCCGCTTCGCGCAACGCATTCGGAACCAGCGTCAACATGTTCTCTGTGGTGCGGATGACCACCGGGACCACGATCAAGGCCAAAGCCAGGATGCCGGCCCAGGCGGAAAAGGTCTTGGTGCGCGCCACCACCGACGAGTAGATGAACAAGCCGATCACGATGGAAGGGGCCGACAGCAAAATGTCATTGATGAACCGAGTGACGCTGCCCAGCCAACCCTTTTGACCATACTCGGCAAGATAGACGCCAGCCAAAACCCCAACCGGTGTCCCGATTGCAGTAGCCAGCCCCACCATCAGCAGAGAGCCAGCAATCGCGTTGGCCAAGCCGCCGGCCTCTTCCGGCGCCGGGGTCATTTGTGTGAAAGTGGCCCAAACCATGCCACCCAGACCCAGCCGGATGGTCTCCACCAAAATCCACACCAGCCAGACCAAACCAAAGCCCATGGCTGCCAGCGAGAGCGCCAAGGCAATGGCATTGACGCGTTTACGGCTCTTGTGGCGAGCAACGCGAAACGACCCGGTAGAACTCATGAGCGGGCTCCCTCCGCCTTCTTCAGTTTGGCCAGCAAGATCTTTGAAAAGGCCAGAACGACAAAGGTGATGAAAAACAGGATCAGACCAAGGTAGATCAGCGAGGCTTGATGCAAGCCTTCTCCGGCTTCAGCAAACTCGTTGGCCAAGGCCGAGGTGATGGAGTTGGCCGCCTCGAAAACCGAGAGCGAATTGAGCTGGTTCATGTTGCCGATCACGAAGGTGACCGCCATGGTCTCGCCCAAAGCGCGCCCCAGCCCCAACATGATCCCGCCGACCACACCGGTCTTGGTATAGGGCAGGACCACTTTGGAGACGACTTCCCAAGTGGTCGAGCCCAAACCGTACGCCGACTCCTTGAGCATCGGCGGCGTCACTTCAAACACATCTCGCATCACCGAGGCAATGTAGGGGATGATCATGATTGCCAGGATGATGCCGGCAGACAAGATACCGATGCCTACAGGTGGGCCAGAGAACAATGCCCCCAGGTACGGAACGCCCTCGGTCATCGACTGCAGCGGTTGCTGCACGTAGGTGGACAAGATCGGTCCAAACACCAGCAATCCCCACATGCCGTAAACGATCGAGGGAACCGCGGCGAGCAATTCAACCGCGATGCCCAAGGGGCGCTTGAGCCAGGCTGGGGACAACTCGGTCAGGAACATGGCAATGCCAAAGCTGACCGGCACGGCGATCAGCAAGGCGATGAAGGAGGTCATCAGCGTGCCGTAAATCATGACCAGACCACCGTATTGATCTTGTACGGGGTCCCATTCGGCGCGCCACAGGAAGCTCAAACCATATTCCTTGATGGCCGGCCAAGCACCAATGACCAATGAAATGATGATGCCCGCCAAAATCGACAGAGTGAGCAACGCTGCACCACGGGCCAGCAAAGCAAATAGCGTGTCAGCCCAAGGGGCTGTCACGCGGCGCACAGGAGGATTGGTCATGGGTTTGCGTTTCACGTTTGGCCGAGACGGGGACTCTGAATCATCCATTTCGGCGGGCATGATGGCGGTCATCGGCAGGCTCCGTCAGGCTGGGACGTGTCAATACAACTTCGAACTACAAAGGCCGAAAGCTCCTGATCAGGAAGCTTTCGGCAGATCACACTCAGATTACTTGTACGAAACGACCTTGCCAGAAGCGTCGGTCAGGCTGGTCCATTCCTTGCGCACCAGGTCTTTCACGCTGGCAGGCAGAGGAACGTATTCCAGTTGAGCAGCACTTTGGTCGCCGGAGGTATAGGCCCAGTTGAAGAACTTCAAGGTGGCGGAGGCTTGAGCAGGCTTGTCTTGAACCTTGTGCATCAGGATGAAGGTGGCGCCGCTGATCGGCCAAGCAGTCTTGCCAGGCTGGTTCGTCAGGATCTGGTAGAAGGACTTGGTCCAGGCAGCACCGGCAGCGGACGCCTTGAAGGCCTCGTCATCAGGCTGAACGAACTGACCGTCGGCATTGCGCAAGGCCACATGCGACATCTTGTTTTGCTTGGCGTAGGCGTACTCAACGTAGCCGATCGAGTTGGGCAAACGCTGCACGAAAGCCGACACACCCTCGTTGCCCTTGCCACCCGCACCGGTCGGCCAGTTCACCGATGTGCCCTCGCCCACCTTGGTCTTCCACTCGGTGTTCACCTTGCTCAGGTAGTTGGTGAAGATGAAGCTGGTGCCGGAAGCATCAGCGCGGCGAACCGGCGCAATGGAGGCGTCAGGCAAGGCCACACCGGGGTTGAGCGCGGTGATGGCTGGATCGTTCCATTTCTTGATGTTGCCCAGATAGATGTTGCCCAGTACTTCGCCAGTCAGCCTCAATTGGCCTGGCTGAATGCCCTTGATGTTGACGACGGGCACCACGCCACCAATCACGGTGGGGAACTGGATCAGGCCATCCTTGGCCAACTCTTCGTCCTTCAAAGGCATGTCCGACGCGCCGAAGTCAACGGTTTTGGCGTTGATCTGCTTGATCCCCGCACCCGAACCGACCGATTGGTAGTTGATGCGAATGTCAGTGGCAGTGTTGAACATCGAAGCCCACTTGGCATAAACAGGAGCGGGAAAGCTCGCGCCTGCACCGGTGACGTCTTCAGCAAAGACGGAAGTGCTGATCAGTGCGACGGCAACAACTGCGGCAGTACGGATCATTTTCAAAGTCATGGGTTCGCCTTTCGATGTCGTGTGACAGAGAAATTTCAGTACGGCGGACTTTAGGCGGGCATTGTGACGGCTATGTGACAGAACGGCGCGCCATTGTCATAAAGCAATGGGCCAGACGGCTGCGTTAAATATGACAAATGAATCATTTTTGCTTCACGTAAATGTCATATGACGCTTCTATCGTCCAAGCAAGCGCCCGACGCCAGCGTCGGTGACATCTTGGAGACTGAATTATGACCAAACGTATCGCCTCTGGCGGGATTTTCTCAGCTTTCTTTGTGCTGGCTGCCTTGAGCTTGGGGGGCTGTGCCAGCGTGAAGCCAGACACGGTGACTACAAGCCAGAGTGCCCCCCAACCCGCTGATCTCTCGCTCTTTTTCAAATTGGCTCAGCAGGCACGACTGGATGATGTGATCAACGGTGCCTCACCTGTGACCATCTTTGCGCCGACCAATGAGGCCTTTCAGGCACTGCCTGCCGCCACGCTGGATCAGCTTGCAAAAGACCCTGAATGGCTGAAGTCGCTCTTGACCTACCATGTCTTGGCAGGAAAGCTGTTGCCACAAGACGTGACCGAAAATACGTTGATTGGCACGCTTAATGGCGCCAAATTGAACGTATCCAAGGCAGGCGATTTCATCACCCTGGACGACGCCATGGTGACGGGTAACGGCTCCCCGATTGGGAATGGGGTGCTGTACAAAATTGACCGAGTGCTGACGCCACCCTCGGTCAAAAAATAAGGCCCTCAGGCTTCAGCGGATGACCGCGTTGGCCAGAGCCTGGGCGCATTCGTCGGCCAGGGCCTGGTCTTGCGCCTCAACCATCACTCGCAGCAGGGGTTCGGTTCCGGAAGCGCGGATGAGAATGCGGCCTTTGCCTTCCAGCATGCGGCCGACGCGGTTTTGTTCTTCCGTCAGGGCTGGGTTGTTTTTCCAATCCTCGCCGGCTTGGATACGGACGTTGATCAAACGCTGCGGAAACAACTCCACCCCTTTGAGCCAGTCTTGGAGCGGTCGCCCGCTTCGAACGACTGCCTGAAGAACCTGAAGGGCACTGACGATGCCGTCGCCGGTGGTATGCCGATCCAACGCGAGCAGGTGCCCTGACCCTTCGCCGCCAAGCTGCCAACCACGGCATACCAGCTCTTCCAGCACGTATCGGTCACCAACCTTGGCGCGCACAAAATCAATGCCGCGGCTTTGAAGTGCAAGCTCGACGGCCATGTTCGTCATCAAGGTACCTACCGCTCCTGGAACGGACAGACCTTGCTCCAGGCGATCTGCCACCATCACGTAAAGCAACTCGTCCCCGTTGAGAAGTCGGCCATCCGAGCACACGATCTGAAGCCGGTCGGCGTCACCATCAAGTGCGATACCGTAATCGGCCTTGTGCTCAGCCACGGCTTTGACCAAGGCTTCAGGATGGGTGGCCCCCACGCCATCGTTGATGTTGACTCCATTGGGCGCGCATCCGATCGAGATCACTTCCGCCCCAAGTTCATGGAACACATTGGGTGCCACTTGATACGCTGCGCCATGAGCCGCATCGATGACCAGCTTCAGGCCCTTGAGCGACAACTGGTTGGGGAACGTGGCTTTACAGAACTCGATGTAGCGCCCCCGGGCGTCGTCCAAGCGGCGCACGCGCCCTAAATTGGCTGAATCAACCCACCGCGGTGCTTCGCTGAGCGCAGCCTCGACGGCCTGCTCCCACTCATCCGGCAGCTTCTCGCCATTGGCGGAGAAAAACTTGATGCCGTTATCGGCAAACGGATTGTGAGAGGCGCTGATCACCACCCCCAGACTCTGGCGAAGTGCTCGTGTCAGATAGGCCACCCCTGGCGTTGGCAAGGGGCCAGTCATCAGCACATCGACCCCTGCGGAGGCGAATCCCGCTTCCAGTGCGGACTCCAGCATGTAGCCAGAGATGCGGGTGTCTTTACCGATCAAGACGGTTGGCCGAGCCTCTTTGCGTCGAAGCACCTGCCCTACCGCATGCCCCAAGCGTAGAACGAAATCAGGAGTCACCGGGGCTTGCCCAACGGTTCCGCGAATGCCATCCGTACCGAAATATTGTCGTGCGGCCATGTCTTGTGTTTTGATTGGTTGTCGCGATTTGCTATTTTGCGCCGGAATGAATCCCGATCAGACGAGCCCGGCAGCTTGCCATACCTTGATGGCGTCGACCGTCTCAGCTACATCGTGAACACGAATGATGCGGGCGCCGAGTTGAATGGATGCCAAAGCTGCGGCCAAACTGCCGGCCAGACGCTGTTCGACGGGTCGCCCCGTGATGGCACCAATCGTGGACTTGCGCGACCATCCCACTAGCAAGGGATAGCCTAGCGCAGCCAAAGTCGGTTGCTGTTGTAGCAACTGCAAATTATCTTGCACCGATTTGCCGAACCCATACCCCGGATCCAGGGTGATTCGTTTACGCGAAACGCCCAGGCTTTCCAACTTGGTCGCACGGGCTTGAAGAAACGCCCTCACCTCATGGATGGGGTCGACATAGTGCGGCGAGTCCTGCATATTTTCTGGCAAGCCTTGCATGTGCATCAGGCAGATACCGCAGCTCGCGTGCGAGGCCACGATTCGCTCTGCACCCGGTCCGCCCAAAGCGCGAATGTCATTGATGATGTCGACGCCCAAATCCAGAGCGCGAGCCATGGTCTCGGGCTTGTACGTGTCCACCGAGATGGGTACATCCCATTTGACGGCTTCTTTTATCAGCCCGCCCACACGTGCCCATTCTTCCTCAGGCGACAGCGTACGTGCGCCTGGTCTGCTGGATTCTCCGCCGACATCGAGAATCTTTGCGCCATCAGCCAACAGCTTTTCCCCATGCTGAATCGCGGATGCCAAGTCCGCATGCGCACCGCCGTCTGAAAAAGAGTCAGGCGTGACATTCACAATGCCCATCACCACGGGCACGGACAGATCGATCAGGTAACGGCCAGCTTGCCAGGTTTGATCAGAGGGATTCATGTGGCGCACGAAGTAAAACGGGGCTGAATACAGCCCCGTTGAGATGATAGATGCGAGCGAATCAGGCCGCTGCAGGTGCTCCGTCTGTGTTGACAGGAGGCTTGTTGCCATCATTCGGACGAGAGGACGGTGTCCAATCCTTGGGAGGACGCGGATCACGCCCTGACATGATGTCTTCAATCTGGTCGGCATCGATGGTTTCCCATTCCAGCAGTGCCTTTGCCATCGCGTGCATCTTGTCCTGGTTGTCTTCGATCAGCTTGCGCGCCAAGGCATACTGCGTATCGATGATGCGGCGCATCTCGTGGTCAACCTTCTGCATGGTCTCTTCAGACATGGTGGTTGTCTTGGTGATCGAACGACCCAAAAACACTTCACCTTCGGCGTCTGCGTAGACCATGGGGCCCAGTTCATCGGTCATCCCGTAGCGGGTCACCATGTCACGGGCAATGGCCGTCGCACGTTCAAAGTCGTTGCTGGCGCCAGTGGTCATTTGGTTCATGAACACCTCTTCAGCAATACGGCCGCCGAACAACACCGAGATGGTGTCCAGCATACGGTTCTTGTCCATGCTGTAGCGATCGCCTTCTGGCAATTGCATGGTCACCCCCAGCGCACGACCACGCGGGATGATGGTGACCTTGTGAACAGGGTCGGTCTTGGGCAGCATGCGAGCAACCAAAGCGTGACCAGCTTCGTGGTACGCGGTGTTCTTGCGCTCCTCTTCGGGCATGATCATCGACTTACGCTCTGGGCCCATCATGATCTTGTCCTTGGCCTTTTCGAAATCCTGCATTTCGACCACACGGCCATTACGGCGGGCGGCAAACAAAGCGGCTTCGTTGACCAAGTTAGCCAGATCGGCACCCGAGAAACCAGGTGTCCCGCGGGCCAGGATGTCGGCACGCACGTCTTGACCTACAGGCACCTTGCGGATGTGCACGTTCAAGATTTGCTCACGACCTCGCACGTCAGGCAAGGTCACGTAAACCTGACGGTCGAAACGACCTGGGCGCAGCAAGGCGGGGTCCAGGATGTCAGGCCTGTTGGTTGCGGCGATCACAATGACACCCGCATTGGTGTCAAAGCCGTCCATCTCAACCAGCATCTGGTTCAGCGTTTGTTCACGCTCATCGTTGCCGCCGCCCAAGCCCGCGCCACGATGACGACCCACAGCGTCGATTTCATCCACAAAAATGATGCAAGGCGCGTTTTTCTTGGCCTGCTCAAACATGTCGCGGACACGGGCCGCGCCCACGCCGACGAACATTTCAACGAAATCTGAGCCGGAGATGGTGAAGAATGGGACCTTGGCTTCGCCCGCAATGGATTTGGCCAACAAGGTCTTACCCGTTCCAGGAGGGCCCACCATCAGCACGCCGCGTGGAATCCGTCCGCCCAGCTTTTGGAATTTTTGGGGATCACGCAGGAAGTCAACCAGTTCCCTGACTTCTTCCTTGGCTTCGTCACAGCCCGCGACATCAGCAAACGTGATGTTATTGTTGGTGTCATCCAGCATGCGAGCGCGGGATTTGCCAAAGCTGAATGCACCGCCCTTGCCGCCACCCTGCATCTGTCGCATGAAGTAAATCCATACGCCAATCAGGAGCAGCATCGGACCCCATGACATCAGCAAGCCGACGATCAGGGATTGCTCTTCGCGGGGTTTGACGTCGAACTTGACGCCGTAGTTGATCAGGTCACCGATCAGACCGCGATCCAGGTAGGTTGCCGTGGTTCGGATCCGCTTGTCATCGGTTGTCGTGGCCAGAATTTCGGTGCCAGCGCCACCTTCTTGCAAGGTGACTGACTTGATGCGCTTGCCGCGTACTTCCTCAAGGAAATCAGAATAGCCCATCGGGGCTGCGCCCGTTGAGACTCGGTCGAATTGCTTGAACACGGTGAACAACACCAGTGCAACTACCAGCCAAACAGCAATTTTCGAGAACCATTGATTGTTCACCGCGGCTCCTTCATCCAAACAAGACTGCTGCAGGCCGCACGGGATGTGCTGGAAGACCTTCCGCAGTCTGAAAAAAATTGCATCCAGCCGCTTACCAGATGCAATCTTCGCGGTACATGAGGACGATTCTATGAGAATCAAGAGTGGTCCTGTGTAACAGGATCGCCAGTGTAGGGTGTGTTTTTGAGGTCAATCTGTTCAGTGAAGATAAAACACCACGCCATCACTGGGATTTCAATCCAATTCCAACCAAAAAGGTTTCGGCAGATTTGTCACGAGACGCCTTGGGTTTGATTGGCTTGACCACTCGAAATGCTTTGCGGAACATTTCGACCAATTGGCTGTACCCACTGCCGTGGAATACCTTGCAAACCAAAGCGCCATCTGATTTCAGGTGGTTTTCTGCAAATTCAATGGCCAGCTCGATCAGGTGTTCGATCCGGGCGCTGTCTGAAGCTTCGATCCCGCTCAGATTGGGCGCCATGTCTGAGATCACCACGTCAACCGGACGGTTTGCAATTAATTCATTCAACTGATTGAGAACCGATTCTTCCCGGAAATCACCCTGAATGAATTGAACGCCCTCGATCGGTTCAAAATCCAGCAAGTCAAGCGCGATGATGGTGCCATTGAGTTGGCCCACTGCTGCACCGCCAGCGCCTGTTTCCTTGGGCGCAAATTTTCGACGCACATACTGGCTCCAAGCTCCCGGAGCGGCGCCCAGATCCACCACGAGTTGCCCTGGCTTGATCAGGTGCAAGGTTTCGTCGATTTCCTTGATCTTGTAAGCCGCCCGTGAGCGATAGCCCTCTTTCTGGGCCAATCTGACGTACGGATCGTGAATGTGATCGTTCAGCCAGGCCTTGTTGATCTTTTTAC
>JAGWLR010000030.1 GCA_028864885.1 Burkholderiales bacterium
GTCGGAGAACAGCACACTCGCTCTCAAATGCCTGCTCCAAAAGGCCGGATCGGTCGCTTCGGCTGCGGTCAGCCAGCGCCCGGTCTGCGTGGAGGCAATGCGGATATTCGGAGCGCTCAGGGTCACTGAGCGAACCGCCGCCTCAAATGCCGGCACGGCAGGATCCATCATGGCCGAGTGAAAGGCATGCGACGTGTGGAGACGCCGCACGACCACATCTTGCTGTGCCAATTGGCTGGCAAATTCCTCTATGGCGTGCTCGGGACCCGCAACCACACACGCGGTTGGGCCATTTTCTGCGGCGATCTGGATCTCGGCAGGCAGCAGGGTGCGAACCCCGTCAGGAGCCATCCGAACACTCAGCATGGCACCGGGCGGCAGCGCTTGCATGAGCTTGCCTCGAATGGCAACCAAACGAGCTGCATCAGCCAAGCTCATGACCCCGGCCAGAACCGCTGCCACGAACTCGCCAATGCTGTGCCCCATCAAGGCCGCAGGTTGTACCCCATGAGCCATCCAATGGCGGGCCAAGCCATACTCCATGCAGAAGGTGACCGGCTGCGTCACGGAGGTCTGTGCAAGCGGAGCAGGATCATCGCCAAACATGAGGCCGCGCACATCGCCATCGACATGTCCTTCGAGCGCCGCACACGCCTCATCCAGCGCTTCACGGAACACCGGTGAATGGCGATAGAGTTCGCGCCCCATTCCAGCGTATTGCGAACCCTGCCCAGGAAACGTCATGACGACAACGGGCTCAGCATCAGCCAAAGCCTTGATTCTGGCCAACGCACCGTCCGGGTTGATCAGCGCCTGCGCAGCGTCCCCGACAGATTCGGCGATCACATAAGTGCGGAATTTGAAATCTCTGCGCCCCACATCCAATGTGTGCGCAACATCTGCCAGGTCGATTTGCGGATGAGCTTGAAGATGTTGCCCCAAATGGTTGATCGTTTGCTTGAGTGCATCGGACGTTCTTGCTGACAAGCGCAAGACTTGATAGCCAACTCCAGCGGCATCCTCTACTCGCTGCGGCGCTTCCTCAAGTACAACGTGAGCATTGGTGCCACCAACCCCGAAGGAGCTCACCCCGGCCAGGCGTGGCTCCGCCCCCCGTGGCCAAGGACTCGATTGCCCATTCACAACGAATGGGCTGCCAGCGAAATCGATTTGAGGATTCGGCGCACGGAAATGAACGGTCGCCGGCAATCGCTCCTGAGACAAAGCCAGAGCTGTCTTGATCACACCTGCCGCCCCGGCTGCGATGACCATGTGTCCGGTATTACTTTTCACTGACCCCAACTGACAGAATCCGACATCGCTCGTGTGCGCGCGATATGCTCGAGTCAGAGCCGCGACCTCAATGGGATCGCCCAAAGGCGTTGCTGTGCCATGCGCTTCGACATAGGACACGCTACGCGCATTGACACCGGCATGAGCCATCGCCGCCAGGATGACAGCGGACTGCCCCTCAACGCTGGGCGCAGTAAAACTGGCCTTCTCCGCACCATCGTTGTTGATCGCAACCCCACGAATCACGGCGTGAATCGTGTTGCCATCAGCCAAGGCATCCGACAATCGCTTGAGCAGCACGACCGCGGCACCATCTGAAAATACCGTGCCCTTCGCGTCGGCATCAAACGTGCGAGTATGGCCATCAGGAGACAGCATGGAGCCCTCCTGATACAGATACCCACTATTTGGTGGACAGGTAATGGAAACGCCCCCAGCCAGCGCCATCCGACACTGTCCGGCCCTCAGCGCATCGAAGGCCTGAGCGATGGCGACCAACGAGGTCGAGCAGGCGGTGTGAACACTGACGGCCGGCCCAGTCAGATTCAATTTGTGCGCAACCCGGGTGGCGATGTAATCCTTCTCGTTAGCGAGCATCACCTGGAACTCGCCAAGCTTGGCGACTTTCTCCGGGTACGCACGCACATGCTTCTGGAAATAGCTGGCGTTGTACATGCCAGCGAACACCCCAATCGTGCCCGATGATTTTTCTGGCACTTGCCCCGCGCGCTCAAGACACTCCCAGCAAAGCTCAAGAAAGACCCTCTGCTGGGGATCCATCAATTCGGCTTCACGCGGTGAAATTCCAAAGAACCCCGCATCGAATTGATCAACATTGTCCAATACGCCGCGCGCAGCGACGTATTGCGGGTCGCGGCGTAGCTCGAGGGGAATCGATTCATCTAGCTCATGTGACTCGAAAAATCGGATGGCCTCGCGACCTTCATCCAGCATGCGCCAGAACGCCTCAACATTCGACGCACCAGGAAACCGCCCCGCCATACCCACGATCGCAACCGGTTCCGCCTCGGCTTGATGCATTGAATCACCATCCATGGCCGATTGGATAGGTGCCCCCGCTTGCAAGCTCTTAGCCAGACCTCTGGGCGTGGGGGCGGCAAACATGGCCGCCACTGACAACGTCGCATGTCCCGTTGCCTTGAGGGCATTGAACGCCCGCATCACCAGCAGCGAGTTGCCCCCCAGATCGAAAAAGTTGTCCAAGGCACCAACCTTATCCAGGTCGAGCACTTGCGCAAATATGGTTGCGACCTCGTTTTCGAGACCAGGCTTGGGCGTAACATAGGCTTGGGCCAAATACTCAGGCCGGATCCGTTGAGGGGCTGGCAAAGCCCGCCGATCCAACTTGCCATTGGCCGTTACCGGCAAAGATTCAAGTCGAACCCAATCGGCTGGCACCATGAAATCCGGGAGGCGTTGCCGCAAAAACTGCTGTACAGCAACGGGATCCCACTCAGATACATCGGTCACTACATAAGCAACGAGTTCGTGACCACGGCTCGGATCTTTTCGGGCAACGACCGCGCACGAGCGCACCTCCACATGGCTTGACAAGACCGCCTCGATTTCAGGCGTTTCAATACGAAAGCCTCTGATCTTGACCTGTCCGTCTGCACGCCCAACAAACTCGATTCGACCGTCTTCCTTCAAAAACACGAGGTCGCCCGTTCGATAGAGACGCTCACCATCTTGATTGAATGGGTTGACGATGTAGCGTTCGTCAGTCAAGTCGGGTCGCCCCAGATAACCAAGTCCAACCCCCAAACCACCGATGTACAACTCGCCAACAAACCCCTTCGGTAAGCGCTTCTTCAAAGGGCTCAGGATGTAAAGCTGAGTAGCGGTAATCGGGCGCCCAATCGGAACCGACTTGGCTTCGCTCAACTCATCCAATCGAATGGGGTACGTAGTTGCAAATGTGGTTGTTTCGGTTGGGCCATATCCATTGATCAAAGACACGCCGGGGACAGCCTCTAAAAAACGGCGAACATGCTCCACCGACAACGCCTCGCCCCCGATCAGCAACTGCTTAAGTCCTGCCAAATGTTGCGGATCCTCATCCACGACCGAGTTGAACAAGGCTGCGGTGAGCCAAGCTGAATCCACTGAATGCGATCTGATTGTCTCGGCCAAACCTGCGCCCGACGGAATCTGCTCGCTGTGGATGACGCAACATCCACCATTCAATAGCGGCCCCCAAACCTCCAAGGTGGATGCATCAAAGCCCAACGGGGCTGCGTGCAACATCCGAACGCGCTCATCCAAACGCATATAGTTTGGATGACACACGGTTCGCAAGATGGCGCGATGACTGATCTGTACTCCCTTGGGGGCGCCGGTCGAACCGGACGTGTACATGATGTAGGCACGGGCTCTGCCCATTGCATCGCTGAATGTGCGAACCCTTTCCTTGGCCTCAGGCAGCTGATGGATCTCGAGCAGATCGACACCCAGCGTGGCCGCATCGATATCTGGCGGGCCAATCAAACATTTCACACGGGCATCGTGGAACATGTAGCGCAAACGCTCGCCAGGATAGGACAGGTCGACAGGCAAATAGCTGCACCCTGCACGCAAGACCCCCAAAACGGCGGCGATGGCATCGGCCCCACGCGGCAAGCCAATGGCAACCACGTCGCCTGCGGTTACCCCATATTGGGTCAACGCCTGACTCACTCGGTGAGATCGGTCCTCCAGTGCCTGGTAAGTCAAACACGCCGACTCAGAACGAACCGCCTCCGCATCAGGATGTGCTTGAGCCATCGCATCGAAGCGCGATACAACATCCAGGGCGCCGCTGTATTCCCACGGCTCACTTTCAAGATCTGGAACTGACTGAGATGCGCCAACTGACTCAAGAACAGACTCAATTGAAGCAAGCCAATTTCTCAGCAAGGCCACGCAGTTCTCTCTTGCCAAATCGAGCAAAGATTGCGCCGTACGCTGACTGATCAGCGGAACCCGATGAAACAAGGTCCACACGCGCCGCGAGTAATTCACTGAAAGCGCCAACCAAGTGGCGGGAGGCAATTGAATTCCCGCCAAAGACTCACCGTTTCTTAACCAGCAGACCTCTCCACCTTGATCGTTGGAGATCTGGCCACCATCCTTCAGAACGACTGCGGCGGCATCAATCAAGGTTTGAACCGATGCAATCGGATCGACCCGGATCTCAGAGACACCACCGTTTGCCAAACCAACGCGGACCGAATCTCTACCAGTTAACCAAGCGACCACGACTGCCCAACTGGCCAAAACAATCGACTCGGATTCCACCGCATCAATGATTTGCACTGGCAACGGGACATCGACGCTGCCCCATTCATCTTGAATCGTCGACGTGTGATGCGGCACAACATCCAGCAGCACCTGATCCTCACCTTGATTCATTTATTCTTCCGTCGTCAAAGCAAAAAAAGAAAATAGCACTGGGACGCTCGACCCGTCCAACACGACGCTCACGCAGTGTGACTTTTGTTTATTAATTCTCTCTTACTTTTGCAAAATCGTGTTGCGTTTGAATGGGGGGTGGGCAAACTGATTCTCACCTCGGAAATACTGACACACAGCCGATTATTCTGGCTCCAAACACCCCACCAATTGACGTTTTACATAGAAGTGAACCTTCAGGGTGACGACATGAACAACTCGATCTACCGCCTCGACGCGCCCAACTCAATCGAGTGCCAAATATGGTTAATTGACTTACGAAACCCGCTCAAATGGGGGGAAGCGCAATCGCTTTCAGATGCGGAGCAGGAAAGAGCGAAGCGGTTCCGATTTGAAATAGATGCCCGTCGTTATGTCGCCAGCCATACCGCACTCAGACACATACTCGGCACCACACTCGGCGTGTCGCCACAGGATGTAGCAATCGATCTCGGCCCCCACGGCAAACCCCACCCTCTCGACAGCAGTTGCCACTTCAACCTCAGCCACAGCGACGACTGGGCCCTGATTGCCATCCACCACAGCGAACCCATTGGAATCGACCTGGAGTGCTACCACCCCTTCAGCGACTGGGCCCTGCTGGCCCAGCAAAACTACACGCCTGATGAATACCAGGCGCTTGCCTCTCTGCCGGCCGAACAGCAGGCCCTGGGCTTTTTGCGCTGCTGGACGCGCAAAGAGGCCTGTCTCAAGGCCTTGGGCAGCGGCCTGCTGATCGAGCCTCACGGGTTTGAAGCGGGTGTTGGGGCCGAGCCGTCCCGCGTCGAGATCAAGTTGCCACAAGGCGGCGCGTGTCAGATGGACGTGGTTAGCCTAGCGCTACCGAATGCAGCCGAATCGGATGACGCCCCGATGTTGCTTGGCGCCTTGGCCCTGGTCACACCTCAGACCGCAGGCTTGTGCTTCTGAGCCAATCCGTCAAACGTACTGGTTAGCGCCCACTCGAGAATTTGTTCGACGGTGTACTGGCCTGAGGCCTTCATCATCGCCACGACCGGGTCGCAGGCTCGGGCAAACAGGATGTACAGCACCATTTCAGCCGGAAAGCTTGCGTTGAGCTGACCGCTGGTCTGCGCCTGCGTGATCCAGATGCTGAGCCTGTTGCTCAGGCTGATCAGCCGGTCCATGTACTCGTCGTTGCCTTGCAGCGAGGCGGTCAACGAAGAGTTTTGAGACGGCAGCGAAGGCATTTCGCCCTCCAGTTGGCTTTGCATGGCCCAACGTGCCACGGCCTTGAGTTGCTCGATCGCCGGGGTATCGGCCTTCTCGCGCAAACCGTCGACAAATGCCAAGGCTCGATCCAAGGCTCGCACCATGGCTGCACCAGCCAAGTCTTCCTTAGAGGCGAAATGCTTGTACACGCTGGCCTTGGCCATGCCGGCCTCTGCCGCCACTTCGTCCACCGTCATGCTGTCGTAGCCCTTGGTGGCCAACAGCCGATTGACGGCCTCGACGATGGCGTCCTCACGGACGCGTTGCACCTGTTCCTTGTATGAAAGCCTAGCCATGCGTGAATTGTAGTCGAGGTCGGCCACAAGTAATACCCATCAGTGCAAAATGGATACCATTCGGTTATTATTTGAACTAATCAGTTCACGTTTTGCACCGATAGGTTCAACTTCAAATGGGAGCGCCCTCCATGCATCGCGTCGCCATCATCGGTTCCGGCATCAGCGGGCTCAGTGCCGCCTGGCACCTCAGCCAATCCGAGCAACCCACCCACGTGACGCTGTTCGAAGCAGGCCGCCATTTCGGCGGTCATGCCAACACGGTTGACGTGCCCCTCGACGGTATCACCCACGGGGTTGACACGGGGTTTCTGGTGTTCAACGAACGCACCTACCCTGGCCTGATCGACCTCTTCCAGCGACTTGGGGTGGAAACAGCCCCATCCGAGATGTCCTTCTCAGTCCAGGCGCCACGTGAAGAGGGGCAAGCGCCGCTCGAATGGAGCGGGCATTCGCTCAACACCGTGTTCGCGCAGCGCAGCAATCTGATCAAGCCCAGGTTCTGGTCGATGCTGGCTGACATCGTCCGCTTCAACCAATTGACGACGGCGCTGGCGCAAAAGGGGGCAGACGCGGCGTTGGCCCAACCCATTGGTGATTTCCTCGAAGCGCATGGTTTCGGCATCGCCTTCCGAGAAGACTACTTTCTGCCCATGGTGGCCTGCATCTGGTCTTGCCCCACCCAGCAGATGCTGCGCTTCCCAATGGCAACGATGATCCGCTTCTGCCACAACCACGGTTTGCTGCAAATTGCCAACCGCCCCCAGTGGTACACGGTCAAAGGCGGATCGAAGCAATATGTCCATCGGATCGTTCGCTCTTTGTCTGATGCTCGCTTGAACACACCGGTGCGTTCGATCACTCGGCAGCCCCAGGGGGTGACCGTCCACACCGACGCCGGACATGAGGTTTTTGATGAGGTGGTGCTGGCTTGCCACAGCGATCAGGCCTTGGCCTTGCTTGGCCCTCAAGCCACGCCCACCGAACGTTTGATTCTGAGCTCCATCCGCTATCAATCGAACCGGGCGGTATTGCATACCGACACGAACATGCTGCCCTCGCGCCGATCCGCGTGGGCCGCCTGGAACTACGAACGATCGGCCGCTCCCGAAACGCAGCAGAACCCGGTGTGCCTGCACTACCTGATCAATCAACTGCAACCTTTGCCCTGGGCGCAGCCTGTAATCGTCTCGCTGAACCCCATCCGCGACATCGCGCCGCGCACCGTCATCCAAGAAATCGAATACGCCCACCCCGTCTTTGACCAGGCGGCCATCGAAGCCCAGCAAGCCTTGCCCCGCATGCAAGGCCTGCAACACACGTGGTTTGCCGGTGCATGGTGTGGCTACGGCTTTCACGAAGACGGCTATCAGGCCGGGTTGCAAGTGGCCCGCCAGTTGCAGGCCCAATGGGCTGCGCGAGCCGATGCCGTAGGGCGTCAAGCAGCATGAACGCCGCCACCAGCGCCCAGACCTACCTGGCCCGTGGCCAGGTCTGGCACACGCGCCTGCGGCCAGCCTCTCACACGTTCCGGCACGACACCTACTTCCTGCTCTTGCCCATGCGTTCGCGGGCTCAACACGGGGGGCCCGTCCCTCGCCGGCGCTGGGGTCTGATCACTTTCGTGGACGAGGACCACGGCCTGGGCGGCAAAGATGCGCTGGCCTGGATCGAGTCCCTCCTGCATGAAGAGGGCATTGACGACGCCGACGGCGAGATCTGGCTGCAAACCTACCCTCGCGTGCTGGGCCACGCTTTCAAGCCCGTGAGCTTCTGGTATGCCCACCGCGCCGATGGCTCCCTCGCTGCTGTGGTGGCCGAGGTGAACAACACCTTTGGCGAACGTCACTGCTATTTGCTGCAAGGCCCTCAACTGCGGTGGGGGCAGGACATGGAGGCCACCAAGGTCTTTCACGTCTCGCCTTTCTGCCAGGTGGAGGGGCGTTACCGCTTCCGCTTCGCCAGGACAGCCGAGCACATCATGGCGCGGGTCGACTTGCACGACGAGCACGGCCCACTGATCCAGACCAGCATGAGCGGTGCTCTGCACCCATTCACCGCATCTGCTGCCCATTGCGCCTTCTGGTCCACGCCGTTGCTGACCTTGGGCGTCGTGGCCCGCATTCACTGGCATGCGCTGCGCCTGTGGCTCAAGCGCGTGCCCTTCTTCCACAAACCTGCTGCGCCGGAGCGCTTCGTCACCCGATGAACACCACCGTCCACCCCACCCCGACCACCACACGTTTGCCGCAGCAAGCGCCCAGCGCCGCTCGCCGTGTGTTTCGCCTGCTCGATCGCTTGGCGCATGGCCGGCTGGATGTGCACTGGCCAGATGGTCAGCACAGTACGTTTCCCAGCCACCCCCAGACGCAATCCAGCGAACTACGCGCCACGATTCAGTTGAACAACTGGCGAGTCTTCGAACGGACCCTCAAAGCAGGCGACATTGGCTTTGCCGAAAGCTACATCGATGGGGATTGGCAAACCCCAGACCTTACCGCGCTGCTGTCGCTGTTCATCGCCAATCGCGATCACATCGAGCACGTGATTTATGGCTCATGGTGGGGCTCACTGCTGTACCGGATCAAGCACTGGATGAATCGAAATTCACGCACGGGCAGCGAGAAAAACATCCATGCCCACTATGACTTGGGCAATGACTTTTACCGTTTGTGGCTGGACTCGTCGATGAACTACTCCAGCGCCTGGTTCGAAGGTCGACAGGCTCAAGCTTTGGCGGACGCAGACCTGAAGTCTGCGCAAGAGGCCAAGATGCGTCGGGCCTTGAACGAGGCGGGGGTCAGCCAGGGTAGCCGGGTGCTCGAAATCGGCTGCGGCTGGGGTGCGGTGGCCGAATTGGCCGCACGTGAACATCAGGCGCATGTCACAGGCGTCACCTTGTCGAAAGAGCAATTGGCCTGGGCGGTGAACCGACTGGAGCAGGCCGGCTTGTCCGCTCACGCCGATCTTCGCTATCAGGATTACCGTGATCTGGCGGCCCAGCATGAGCAAGCGCCCTTTGACGCGATCGTCTCCGTTGAGATGTTCGAAGCCGTTGGGCGTGAGTACTGGGCCACCTACTTTGACACGGTGAAACGGTGCCTCAAGCCTGGCGGCCGCGCCTGCATCCAGACCATCACGATCCGCGATGACCTATTCGAGCGTTATGTGAAGTCCACCGACTTCATCCAGCAGTACATCTTCCCAGGTGGCCTGCTACCCAGCCCAACCGAATTTGAAGCCCAGGCTCGTGCCGCAGGCCTGGTGGTGGAACGCCAGCTTGCTTTTGGGCGTGACTACGCCGAGACCCTGCGACGCTGGCGAGATGCCTTTGTGCATCGAGAGGCCGATGTCGCCAGACTGGGCTTCGACACGCGATTCAACCGGATCTGGACGCTCTATCTGTCTTACTGCGAAGCAGCATTCGACCACAGCAACACCGATGTCATGCAGTTCACGCTGCGTCGTCCATCCTGAACCTAATTCGTTTCCGATCATGCGTCCCGCTCGTCCCCTCTACCTCAGCCGCCGTCAGGCCTTGCTGGCCTGGACAGTGATGAGCACCTTACCCACCCAAGCCATGACAACCGCCTCCATCGCCCCCCTTCACACCCCTCCCGCCGAAGTGGCATCGAGCTTGCGTTCGGCACGCCTGGTGGGACAGGGCAATTTGCGCTTTTTCGGCTTGCTGGTTTACGAAGCCCGGCTGTGGGCCGCGCCCGCGTTCGAGTCCAGTCAGTACGACAGCCAGCCCTTTGCGCTGGAGCTGCAATACGCCCGCAAGCTCGACGGCCCTGACATCGCCGAACGCTCGATTGCCGAGATGCGTCGCGTGGGTGACTTCACCGAAGCGCAGTCCAAGGTCTGGCTGGCTTTGATGTTGCAGGCCTTTCCCAACGTCGGCGCGCAAGATCGACTGACCGGTGTGTACGACGGTCGGGGTCGGGTTCGCTTTTTCTTCAATGGCAAGCAAACGGCCGAGATTCAGGACAAGGACTACGCCCGACTGTTCTTCGGCATCTGGCTGTCCCCCAAAACCTCTGCACCGGCCTTGCGTTCTGCTCTGGTTGGACAAGCCTGACCTCCCCATGAACACCGCCGCACACACATGGAGCAACGGTTGGCGCTATGGCCTGCTGGGCCTGCCATTGGCCTTCGTGTCCTTGCCCTTGTATGTGCAACTGCCCCGTTACTACGCTGAACACCACGCCATCGCCTTGTCGACCTTGGGTGGGGTGTTGCTCGTCACACGGTTGTTGGATGCGGTCATCGACCCCCGAATCGGCCATTGGGTCGACGCGCTGTTTCAACGGCATGCCACCCGCCCCTGGCGAGCCGCCGCATGGGCATCCATGGGTTTGCTCATCGGGTTCTGCGCCTTGTGGCACGCACCATCTTCACCTGCTTCGGCAACCCGCACCCTGGCCTGGCTGAGCGCCGCGCTCGTCCTCACCTATCTGAGTTACAGCGTGGCCTCGATGGTGCACCAGACCTGGGGCGCGCGCTGGGGCGGCCGCGCTGATGAACGCGCCCGACTGGTCGCGTGGCGAGAAGGACTGGCACTGATCGGTGTGGTGATGGCGAGCGTCCTGCCTAGCCTGGCTGGCATGGATGTCACTGCCGTGGTGCTGGGCATTGCCTTACTGGTCGGGTGTTTCGGCCTGCGTGCAACTGGGGCCGCTCAGCCAGCGCCGCCCCTCCACCCGACGACCCGCCGCCCATCGCAGGTCGACAGCCCACGCCCCGCACCTTGGACTCATCCACCCTTTGCGGCCCTGATGATCGTGTTCTTGCTCAATGGCAGCGCCAGCGCGATCCCAGCCACTTTGCTGCCCTTCTTCGTTCGTGACACCTTGCAGGCAGGCACTTGGGAGCCCATGTTTCTGTTGGCCTATTTCGCTGCCGCAGCCGTGGGTTTGCCGCTCTGGACTGTCATCGTGCGTCACATGGGTCTGGCCCAAGCGTGGCTGGCAGGCATGGTGTTGAGCGTCTTGGCGTTCTGCTCCGTTCCGCTTCTCGGCGCGGGTGACGTCGCGCCCTTTGCAGCGATTTGCGTGGCATCCGGCTTGGCGCTGGGTGCTGACCTCGCGATCCCCAGTGCGCTCTTGACCGGGTTGATCCACCAGGCCGGCTGGGGCCGTCAGAGCGAAGGCCAGTTCTTTGGCTGGTGGACAGCGGCCACCAAACTCAACCTGGCTCTGGCATCCGGCATGGCTCTCCCACTCCTGTCATGGTTTGGTTATGAGACCGGCGTCAGCAACGCCCGCAATCAATCCTCCTTGGCGCTGACCTATGGCGTTCTGCCCTGCTTACTCAAAGGCCTGGCGATGGCTGCACTGATTTGGGCTTCCCGCCGCCATGCCGTATTGAAAGGCGAATCATGAATCAACGTACCCCTTCCCGCTGGGTCTCAACCGTGTTGCTCAGCGTCGCCGCCCTCACCGGCTGCGCGGGTCCACGTATTCAGGACTATGCACAGGAGCAACCTAGGCTGGATCTGAAACAGTATTTCAACGGTCCGATCACCGCCCACGGCATTTTTACTGACCGCCAAGGCAAAGTGGTCAAACGCTTTGTGGTGGCCATGCAAGCCAAGTGGAATGGCAACGAGGGCACGCTCGATGAGCATTTCACCTACAGCGACGGCACCAAGCAGCAACGCATCTGGCATCTGACTGACATCGGCCAAGGCCGCTTTATTGGCAAAGCTAGCGATGTGGTGGGTGAGGCCCAGGGCGAGTCTGCGGGCAACGCCCTGCACTGGAACTACACCCTGGCCTTGCCCGTGGACGGCCACATCTGGCATGTGCAGTTCAACGACTGGATGTACCTGATGGACGATCACACCATGCTGAACAAGGCGGTGATGAGCAAATGGGGCATCCAACTGGGTGAAGTCACCTTGTCATTCAACAAGCCGTGAAGCCATGTCATTGAACCCTCGCATTCAGATTTGGCCCGGTCAGGTCGTGTGGATCGTTGGGGCCTCCAGCGGCATCGGTGCTGCGACCGCCCGAGCCCTGCATGCGCAAGGTGCTCAGGTGATCGTGTCAGCGCGCAACCATGCTGCCTTGACAGAGTTCACGCGGCGACACCCAGGCAGCACCCGCATCCCGCTGGATACAACCGATGCCGAAGCGGTGCGCTCTGCCGTGAAATCGATCCAGGCGCAGTTTGGCCACCTGGATCTGGTCATGTACTGTGCGGGCCATTACCGCCCCATGCGAGCCACGCAACTGGATCTGGGTGAAGTGAAAAAGCACCAGGCGGTGAATGTGGACGGCGCCTGGCACGTGCTGCAAGCCGTGGTGCCATTGATGCTGAGCCAAGGCCATGGGCACATCAGCCTGGTCGGCAGCGTGGCAGGCTACCGGGGTTTGCCACAATCCCTGGCTTATGGCCCCACCAAGGCAGCCCTGCAGCAGATGGCCGAGATTCTTTATCTGGATCTGCGATCGGCGGGTTTGGGGGTGTCGATCATCAACCCAGGGTTCGTGGCCACCCCACTGACTGCGCAGAACAAGTTCGACATGCCCGCTTTGCTGAGCCCAGATCAAGCGGCCCAGGCGATCCTGAAGGGGTGGGAATCAGGTCGTTTCGAGATCCACTTTCCCAAGCGATTCACGTGGGGTCTGAAACTGATGCAGTTGCTGCCCCATGCCCTTTACTTTGCCCTGGTGCGTCGCGGCACCGGGCTGTGAAAGCCAGCTCATGTCGATTGAATCCGATGCTCTCACCGCTCGTGTGGTGCGCTTCTATGAACACCTGAGCCCAGCGGCCCTGGCTGATCTGGGAGAGGTTTATTCAGAAAACGCCCGGTTCAAAGACCCTTTCAACGATGTACAAGGGCTGGCCAACATCGCGAAAGTGTTTCACCACCTGTTCGACACCGTGAACGCGCCGCGCTTCGAGGTCTTGAGCACCCTGACCCAAGGCGATGAGGCCTGGCTCACCTGGGACTTCATCATTCAGCGCCCCAAAGAAGAATGGCGCCTGCATGGCGCCACTCGTCTTCAATACGCGGCAGATGGCCGCATCATGCTGCACCGGGATTATTGGGATCCAGCTGAGGAACTGTATGCCCGTCTGCCAGTGCTGGGGCCGATGGTGCGCTGGTTGACACGCCGCCTTTCCGCTTCAGCCTGAGCAACAACTGGATCAAGTCATCCACAAAGGTGAACACCACCGGGATCACCAACAGACTTAAGAAAGTTGAGGTGATCAAGCCCCCGATCACCACGATGGCCATCGGCGCCCGGAAGCTCGGATCCACCCCGATTCCCAAGGCGATCGGCATCATCCCGGCGCCCATGGCAATGGTGGTCATGATGATGGGGCGCGCCCGCTTGTGGCAAGCGTCGATCACCGCATCCCAGCGTGACAAACCGTGCTCACGGCGGGCCAGGATGATGTAGTCCACCAGCAGGATCGAGTTCTTCGTGGCAATGCCCATCAGCATGATCAAGCCGATCATCGATGGCATGGACAAGGCGGTGTGGGTCACAAACAAGGCCAAAAACGCGCCTGGCACCGACAAGATCAAGGCGGCCAGGATGGTCACCGGCTGCACAAAGCCATGGAACAACAGCACCAGCACCACGTAGATGCACAGCACGCCTGTGAGCATGGCCAGGCTGAAGCTCTGGAACAACTCGGCCATGGCCTCGGCATCGCCTACCGCTGAGCGCGACACGCCCGGCGGCAGGTTCTTCAGGCTGGGCAGATTCAAGGCTTCTTTTTCGACCTCACCCAAGGGCTGACCATTCAGCGCAATTTCAAAGTTGACATTGCGCAAACGGTCATAGCGATCAATCTCGGCCGGGCCGCTGTCCATGCGCAGGCTGGCCACATTGGACAAAGGCACAGGCCCACGCGCCCCCGGGACGGGCAAGCGCGACAGCAGATCGATGTCACCCCGGGCTTCGGCCTTCAAGCGCACCACCACCGGCACTTGCCGCTGCGACAAGTTGAGCTTGGGCAAGGCCTGGTCGTAATCACCCATCGTGGCCACGCGCAAGGTGTCGGCAATCGCGGCCGTGCTCACCCCGAGGTCAGCCGCCTTGGCTGAATCGGGGCGAATGATCAGTTCAGGCCGAACCAGGCTGGCAGTGGACAGCACATTGCCGATGCCAGGGATGGTCCGAAGCTCTCGCCCCACCAACTGAGCGTGATCGGCCAAGACCCGGCCATCTTCACCCGACAAGACCAGAATGTATTTTTCAGCAGAGCCACCAAAGCCCACGTTGACGCGGGCCCCCGGCAACACCGCCAAAGCTTGTCGCAACTGTGCCTCAATGGCCTGTTTGCTGACACCTGGGCGTTGCTTGCGGTGGGTGAGGTTCAAGGTCAGCGTGGCCTTTCGAGCCTCGGTGGTGCCCCCTTGCATGAAGGGATCGCCGCCCGCTGCCCCCGCGCCAATGGCGGTGTAGATCTTCTTGACATAGGGGTTGCGTGCCACGATCAAGCGCGCCCGCTCGGCCATGTCGTGTGTCTGCTCATACACGCTACCCGGCGGCAAGGTGATCGTGACCTGGGTTTGCGACAGATCGTCCGGTGGCAAGAAACCGGTTGGCAGATAGGGCACCAACAAGAACGACCCGATGAAAAACGCCCCCGTGGCCAAGGTGGTCATCAAGCGGTGCTTCAGGCACCAACGCGCCCACCCCAGGTACTTCGTCATCCATAAAGGATCGGGATGATCCTTGCTGATGGGCTTGAGAATGTAGGCCGCCATCATGGGCGTCAGCATCCGCGCCACAACCAGCGAGAAGAACACGGCAATCGCCGCCGTCCAGCCGAATTGCACAAAAAACTTGCCCGGCACCCCACTCATGAAAGCTGTAGGTAGAAACACTGCAATCAGGGTGAAGGTGGTGGCAATGACCGCCAAACCGATTTCATCGGCTGCTTCCATCGCAGCCTGGTAGGGTGTCTTGCCCATGCGCAAATGGCGCATGATGTTCTCGATCTCGACGATGGCATCGTCCACCAGAATCCCCACCACCAACGACAGGGACAACAGCGTCACCACGTTGATCGAGAAGTGAAACAGGTACATCACGCCAAACGCCGGAATCACCGACAGCGGCAAGGCCGCCGCAGCGACGAGGGTGGCGCGCCAATCCCGCAAGAAGAACCACACCACCAGCACGGCCAGTGCCGCGCCTTCATAAAGCAGGTACATCGAGCCGTGATAGTTCTCGGCCACCGGGTCGACAAAGTTGAACGCTTCGGTGATCGAGATTTCAGGATGGCGCGCACGCAGGTCTTGCAACGCTGCCTTCACGCCCTGCTCCACCTCGACTTCACCTGCACCCAGCGAACGCACGATCTCGAAGGCCACCACGGGCTTGCCATTCAGCAAGGCTCCCGAGCGCTGCTCGGCCACGGTGTCGCGCACAGTAGCCACTTGATCGAGCCGAATGTGCCGGCCGTCGGACAGCGCAATGTCCATGGCCGCCAACTCTTCAGCTGACTGCACGGTGGCAATCGTGCGAACGGATTGCTCTGCCCCACCGATGTCGGCTCGTCCGCCAGAAGCCTCTTGCTGCACATTGCGCAACTGCCGCGAGATGTCGGCCGCAGACGCGTTCAGCGCCAGCAGCTTGGCCGGGTCCAACTCAATGGCCACCTCACGGTTGACACCCCCCACCCGGTTGACGGCCCCCACGCCTTTCACGGCCAGCAGAGTCTTGGTGATGTCATGATCCACGAACCAAGACAATGCTTCGTCGTCCATGCGACTGGACGCCACCGTGTACGTCAAGATGGGCATGCCCGCCAGATTCATCTTGTTGATGACCGGCTCACGCAGATCGCCAGGCAAGTCAGTGCGGATGCGAGACACCGCGCTGCGCACGTCATCCAAAGCCTCTTGTGTGGGCTTCTCCAGACGGAACTCCGTGGTCACCGTCACTGAGCCATCTTGCACCTTGGTGTAGATGTGCTTGACCCCTTGCAAGGTGGCAATCGAGTTCTCGATCTTGCGTGCCACCTCGGTTTCCAGCTGTGCGGGCGAAGCACCCGGCAACGCCGCCGTCACCATCACGGTGGGCAAATCGATGTCAGGAAAGTTCTGAATCTTCATGCCGGAAAAGCCCAGCAAGCCCCCCAGAGTCAGCAACACGAACAACAACAACGCCGGAATCGGGTTGCGTATGGACCAGGCCGAGACGTTCATCTCATACTCCTTGCGTCACTGAGGGGCGCTGGCCGAAGCCGACACCACACGCACGGTATCGCCATCGGTGAGGAACCCCACCCCCGCGGCCACAACCGGGGTCTGGGCGTCCAGCCCCTTCACGATCTCGACCCGATCCCCCATGCGCCTTCCGACCTGAACCTTGATCATGTCAACCTGGTTATGTTGGTCCACCAGAAACACGTAGGCGAAGCCATCGCGCAGCTGAACAGCGGTCTGCGGCAAGGTCAGGCCCTGAGCCTGCCCGATGTCGAACTGCCCATTGGCAAACATGCCTGGCTTGATGCCACTGGCCTTGACACCATCGGCATCCAGATCCACATAGACCAGCCCGTTACGGGTGTTGGCGTCCACCGTGGGGGCTACGGTGCGCACCTTGCCGGTCAAGGCGGGCCCGCCCGGTGCAGCCAAGGTGGCCGTCATCCCCGCCTTGATGCGATGCAGATCAGACGCCGCCACTTCAGCCCGCCACTCCAAGCGATTGCGCCGAACGATGCGGAACAACTCTTGCCCAGCCTGAACCACCGCCCCCACTGTGGCGGTACGGCTGGACACGACGCCATCATCCGGCGCCACCACTTGGGTCTGCGCCAGACGCAACTCGTTGACCGCCAATTGGGCCCGCACCGAATCCACTCGCGCCATGGCCGTTTGCTCGGCCGTGAAGGCGCGCAAGGCATCCTGTTTGCTGATCATGTCGGTGGGCTGTAAGGAGCGGGCTCGGGCCGCATTGGCGTGGGCCTCGGCCAACATGGCTTGCGCTTCGGCCAGCGTGGCTTTGGTCAAAGCGACATCGCTTTTGAGGCTGTCCTGGCGCAACACGGCCATCACATCGCCTTTGTGCACGGTGTCACCCACCTCGACCTTCACGCGCTCCAGGCGCAGCCCGCCCACCTCGGCGCCGATGCTGGCCTCTTGCCAGGCTGCAATCGAACCATTCGCCGTCACAGTCACGGGCCAAGTCGACACCTGGGGCAAGACGGTACTGACCGTCAACGCCGGATTGGGCGCGGACGCACCACTGGCGGCCGCCGCGGGCTGCTCAGACTTGGAACAAGCCATCAGCGCCGCTGCCACCAGCACGGTCAATCCCCAGGCATAGGCACGCCCCATTTGCTTCTCCCTCATCGACATGGGTTGATTTCCTTGTTGCTTTGTTCAGTTCGATTGGCGCTGTCGCCGCTCATGCTCGACCAGTGCCAGGCCGTACCCTACCAGGCGTGTCAACACCCGATCCAGTGCCCCCTCGCCCTTGAGCAAAGAAGGCGCCAGCACAGCCATGAATTCGCGTGACATGCCGTAGTCATGCACCATCGCCGCCAAGGCAAATGCCAACTGGTGCAAGGCATCGTCCACCTGCCTGGCCCCGACATGGCGGGCCAACAACTCCACCAGCTTGGTGTGCAAGGGCAGCACGTGCTGAGCGATGACATCTTTGTATTCGTGTGTCGGCTCGATCATCTCGCGCAGATGCAGCCGCAAGCACCACTCGGCTTGCTCCTCCTGCCCCCAGGGATACAGCAAAGCCGACATGAACAGGCGCAGCGCTTGATCCAGAGGCAAATCGGGCGCATCGAATTCGGTGAACACTGCCACCATGCTTTCAAGGGGCCGCTCCAGCACCGCCCGATACAAGCCGGCTTTGTCACCGAAGTAATAGTGAATGGCGGCAACGTTTTGCCCGGCAGCCAAGCAAATCTCACGGGTCGAGGCCTTGGCGAAGCCCTTGTCGGCAAACATCCGACTGGCCACTTCAATCAACCGCTCACGGGCACGCTCGCCTTTGGAGGGCGCCGCCTCGTCAGGGGGCATTGAACCCAAATCAAGCGCTTGATTGATTTTCATGGCACGATGGTAGCCTATGTTTGAAGTCTGGTCTCATCCCCTTCCGGATCTGGGTCTTACCTTGCGCGGGTGGCACACCCCGCCCACGGGCAAGCCTCTGATCCACTTCTTGCACGGCAACGGTTTTTGCGGCCGCACTTATGAGCCCATGCTTCGGCACCTGGCGCAGGATTTCGATTTGTGGCTGTCAGACATCCAGGGACATGGCGACAGCGATCCAGGCGATGCCTTCCTGGGCTGGAATCGCAATGCCGAGCTGGCCATGCAGGCGTTCAAGGCCCATCACCACCACTATCCCAACGCCCCCCACTTTGCCGTGGGCCACAGTTTTGGAGGGGTGCTCACCAGCCTGATGCTGGCCGACCGCCAGCACCCGTTTGAAAAGGCCGTGCTGCTCGACCCCGTGCTGTTTTCACCTACGATGCTGCTGGGCATGTCGGTGGTCAGTCTGGTCGGAGTGGGCAAGCTGACGCCATTGGCCAAATCGGCCCTGAAGCGGCGCCGACACTGGCCCAGCCGAGACGCGGCCTTCGAATCTTTGTGGGGACGGGGCACGTACAAAGGGTGGACAACTGAGGCGCTGCGTGCGTTTGTGGATCATGCCCTGCGCGATACCGCCGAGGGCGGCGTCGAACTCAAATGTGCGCCCAGCCGTGAAGCCGACATATTCAGCTCGGCCCCCGAGCGACTGTGGGGCTCAATCGGGCGGATCCGGGTTCCCACTTTGATCCTGCATGGGCAAGACACCATGCCATTTGTCGGCCCGTCTGCCATGCAGGCGGCATCGATCAACGACCACATCACGGCGCAAAGGGTGCCCGGCGGGCACTGCTTCATGCAGGAAGATCCAGCCCAAGCAGCGGCCAGAATCCGCGAATTCTTGATCGGGCCGGCTTGATCAAGCCTTTGTTTTTGGCAAGGACGCCAGCACCTTCGCTGGGGTAAAGGGCTTCACCAGAAAGCCGCCCACTCCGAGCTTGGCCGCCTGGCGTACGTTCTCCAGGGTGGAGGACGCACTGATCATCACCACATGCGCTGTCGGGCAAGCCTGCCTGATCTGAGGCAAGGCCTCGAAGCCCGACACCATCGGCATGTTGATGTCCAGATAGAGCACGTCGGGTTGGTGGGCCTGACAGGCGTCCACCACATCCTGCCCATTTTTGGCTTCACCCACCACGGTGTGCCCGGCTTCGATCAACAGATTGCGCAGAATCTGCCGGGTGATCCCATCGTCGTCTGCAATCACTACTCTCACGCTGTCACTCCCATGCCTGCCAGTTCTTCCAGGATGTTACGCGCTCGCGCAAACTGCTCATCCAGCTGTTGAGCCTCCGCCTGCACACGCGACCGATCTTCCTGCCGCGCAGCTGCTTCGATGTCCCCCAGGACACCCGCAAAATCTCTCGCCCCCATGGCCAGCGATGGCCCCTTCAAGGCATGGGCCATCTGCATGACTTCATGCGCCGAAGGCCAAGCCTCAATCAATGCTTTCAACGCCGCCAGCTTCGCGGTGGCGTCTTCCAGATAGAAAGATACCAGCCCCTCGTAGCTGTCACCCAGCGCATCCTTCATGTTTTCAAATTCCTCGCGGGCCGGATCGTCCGATATGACCGACGCCTCGCTCGTATACGAGGCTACCGGGGCCTGGGTTGGCGTCCCCTGCAACCATCGATCCAGAACCATGACAATGGTGTGAGGCCGAATCGGCTTCGAAAGGTAGTCATCCATGCCAGCGAGACGGCACTTCACACTGTCCTCGGACATGGCACTGGCCGTCAGGGCGATGATCGGCAGGCGCCGACCGCCACTGGCCTCCCGCTGGCGGATCTGACGCGTGGCCTCAAAGCCATCCATCACCGGCATTTGGCAATCCATGAACACCAGATCAAAGCGCTGACGTGCGCTCATCTGGATGGCTTCTTCGCCATTGTTGGCGCAGACCACCTCGCAGCCATAAGGCTTCAATAAGCTCGCGGCCACCTTCTGGTTCACGACGTTATCGTCTACCACCAGGATACGCCGCCCCTTGAAGTGAATCGATTCACTGCCCAGGCTACGTGTGCTGCCCTCATGCAGGGTTTGGCGTGACGCAAACCGCACGGCAGGACCGCCTTGCAACACCGTAGTCAGCACCGATTGCAGATCCGACTGGTGCAACGGACGACCGATGTGCCCCCGTAATCCGGCGGCCACGAACTCATCGACCGACAAGGTGCCCATGGCCGGTCCGTAGCTGACTCTTGGCACGGATTTCAAGATGGGATCCTCGACCAAGGCTTGCGACAGGCTCAGCGCGTCAATGCCCTGCATCTGCGCCGAGAAGATGAACACATCGGGCAGCGTGCAGCCTGCATTCGGATCCCCATAGTCAAGCACGGTGAAGCCTGCATCCAACTCTTCGACCACCAGGCCCAAGTAGCTCAACTCTTGCGTCAACACCGAGCCATGGGGCGAGCCGTCAGTGACGAACACCACGCGCTTACCCACCAGGGCTTGGGTGGGCGCAACGACCTCGGATTCCACCGGAAACGGCATATTCACCCAGAAGCGGCTGCCCTTCCCGGCCTCGCTTTCGACGCCAAAGTCGCCGCCCATCAAGGACACCAGCTGCTTGAAGATCGCCAGCCCTAGACCCGTGCCGCCATACAAGCGCGTGGTCGACACATCGGCCTGAGTGAACTTCTCGAAGATCTTCGTGGTCTGCTCGGGATTCATCCCGATGCCCGTGTCCTCGACGCAGAACTGAATCCGAACCGCGTTGCCGCCCGTGTAAGGCTCACATGGCTTGGCACTGATGCGGATGTGTCCCTCTGTGGTGAACTTGGCCGCATTGCTCAGCAAGTTTGACAAGACCTGTCGCAAACGATTTGGATCGCCCACCAGTTGCGTAGGCATACCGGGTTCGATGTCGAGGATCAGATCGATGTTCTTTTTCCCGACCGTCAGGGCCATGGAGTCGGCGATGTTCTCTAATAGCTGACGCGCATCAAACCGGATCGACTCGATGACCAACATCCCCGCCTCGATTTTCGAGTGATCCAGGATGTCGTTGATCAGGCTGAGCAAGCTCTCGGCACTGTTCTTGGCGATGCCGGTGAGCTCCTTCTGCTCTGGGGTCTGCTTGGTCATCGACAGGGACTCGAGCATCCCGATGACACCGTTCATGGGCGTGCGGATTTCATGGCTCATGTTGGCCAGGAACTCGCCCTTCGCTTGGCTGGCGGCCTCGGCGTCTTCACGGGCGCGTACCAAGGCCCGGTTGGTCTCTCGCATCTTGCGCCGAAAGTTGTTCATGTGCCCTGCAAACACCGAGATCCAGGTGCCGACCACGATGAGCGACACCACGGCCAGGATCTCCTGTTTCGGGTCGAGCACACCGGGGTGATGCTGAATGGTCCACCAAGAGTCCGTTGCATAGGCCAATACCCCGATGAACGACACAAAGGCCAATTCAAAGGCGCTGAGTTTGAACACCCCGAAGCCAAAGGCTACGACCAGAGACACCAACAGCGTGTTGCGTGCCTGCCCCGCGAAGTGCAAGGCCCCATAGGCCGCCAGCAAAGCGCCCAGCATTTGCCACATCGTCAGGCTGGGATCCTTGCTCTTGAGATTCAGGCCAGTCTTGATCAGCGTGAAGAAGATCAGATTCAGGACCACGGGGGCACCGGTGAACCAGTACAACGCCTCCACCCGCATCAGGCCCAATCCCCAGGCGATCAGCATCATCAGCATGGGGATGCTGTAGGCGAGCAAAGCCAGCAACAGCCGCCGCAGACGGAGTTGCTGCTTCTCAGCCTCCGTCATGTCGGTCATGTTCCAGACCTTGACCTTGAAGGGATCCATGTAGTGCTGTCTCCTGCAAAAGACCACACTACGTTATCGGCCCGCCGGCCCTGGATGAAAACTTAAAGTTGTGCGGTTTTTCTCAAAACCACGGGTAAGGCATCACCAGGGTGACAGATCGGAATCCACTTCACCTCACCCGGCGATGGCCCCGCCAGACGCCATTCAAACCGACGCAAAAGGTGGTGCAGGATGAGCTTGACCTGGTTTTCTGCAAAGTGCATGCCGATGCATTTGTGCACGCCGCCGCCAAACGGAATCCAGGCAAAGCGATGCCGACGATCCTCTGCCCGATGCGGCGCAAATCGCTCCGGGTCGAAGCGCATCGGGTCTGTCCAGATATCCGGCAAGTAGTGCGAAACCAGAGGGCTCAAGGCCACCAATGAGCGCGCTGGGATCACATGCCCTTTGAACTCGAAGGATTCGGTGGCAAAGCGCGGCAGGGTGGGCACCGGTGCATACATGCGCAAGGCCTCGCGCATGACCTGATCGGCCAGAGGCATGCGCGCCAGATCAGCGAAGGACAAGGGCCCGGGCAAGGCCATCATCTCCTCGCGTAAGCGGCTTTGCCACTCAGGGTGCTCGGCCAGGACTCGGGCCACACTGGACAGCGTGCTGGTGGTGGTGTCGTGGGCCGCCATCATCATGAAGATCATGTGGTTGACGACATCTTCGTCGCTGAAGTGTTGCCCCGCTTCATCTTTGGCCTGGGCCAGCCGCGCAAACAGATCGCCATCCTGGCTGGCCCGCTTGGCGGGCACCCGATCCGCGAAATAGCGAACCAGGCGCTGCCGCCCGGCAATGCCTTTGCCATAAGACAGAAACGGCCAGTTCAAACGCACGATGGCCACACTGGCCTGCACCATGTCCACAAAGTCCTGCTTGAGGTCATTGGCCACGGCACCAGGTGCTTCCCCCATGAACACCTGGGTGGCGATGTCCAGCGTCAGCGCCTTGACCAAGTCAAGGAACAACACGGGTTGCCCCACTGGCCAGTGATCCAGGGTGCGATCAATGGCGGCATCCATCGAGACGTGATAGCTCTGCAGCGACTCGTGGCTGAACGCGCCCTGCATCAAGCGACGGTGCATGCGGTGCTCCGCCCCGTCTCGCAGCATCAAGCCCCCCGGAAACAAGGCATGAAGCAACTCCTCCCACGCCACTTTGCTGCTGAAGATGCCCGCATGGTTGAGCAAGACCTTTTCATTCGCATCCGGGCCCAGCAGGTTATAGACCGGCCGAAACAGCAGCGTTGACCGACTGACCTCGCCATGGCGGCGGTAAATGCGCCAATAGAAATCAAACGCACTGCGCTGGTAGTCGAACGTCTGCCCGATCAGCGGTAGGCCGCCGGTAAAGGGAATGGATTGGGGGTGTGCGATAGCCATGCGCTGGATCTTCCCGTCGCGATGCGGGCTTGTCAGGAGGGACAACCCAGCTTGGCCTGATTTATATTTTTACTGGCCTGATTTATTGATTTCATGCTTCCCTCCTACGCCAGCAGTTATGTCCGCCACATCCTGACCGTCGCCGAAAGCCTCGGCGCCGAACGACGCATCCTGCTTGAGCACGCCGCCTTGCAAGAGCGCGATCTGCTGCGGCCAGATGCCCGCATCTCACAGCCCCAGGTTCTGTGCCTTTACCAAGCCGGCATCACGCTCACCCAAACCCCTAGCCTGCCCTTGCTGGTGGGAGAAGCCATCCGCCCCGAGGGGCTGCATCAACTGGGTTACGCCTTGATGAGCTGCGAAACCGTGGGCGAGGCGCTGAGCGTGAACCTGCGATTTCAGCCGCTGGTCATGGGTCAGGGGCAATTCGACACACACCTGACTGATGACACGGTCACGCTGAGTTGGAAGCCGGACGGCGCCTCGGCCGCCCTGCTTCGCCCCATCAATGAATCGATCCTGTCCAGCTGGGTTCGGTTTGGGCAGTGGATCACGGGCTCGCCGGCTACGCCGCTGCAGGTCAGCTTCTGCCACTCGCGCCCAGCTGATCTGCAGGCTTACCACCGCATCTTTCAGTGCCCTCTGGCCTTCGATGGCCCCACCAACAGCCTGACTGGGCCTCGCTTCCTGCTCGACTTGCCCATCAAGCAAGCCAACCCGGGGTTGAAGCGCGCCCTCTTGTCTGCGCTCGAAGCCCAACTCAATGCCTCCGCGCCCGGCCCGCACACGACAGATTGGCTAATGCAGGTCAGACAGACCCTGCGCCTGCACCTGCACGAACCTGGCGCCCACCTGCCCCGCTTGGCCATCGCCTTGAACCTCAGTGAGCGCACGCTGAAACGCAAACTGGCCGAGCACGGCACATCGGTGCGCGCCCTGCTACAAGAGCTACGTTGGCAGCATGCACAAGAGCGGCTGCGTGATCCGGGCGCTCGCATCGAGCAAGTCGCCCTCGAACTCGGCTACCAATCGGCCAGCGCCTTCAGTCTGGCGTGTCGGAACTGGCAGGGAACGACACCGAATAGACTTCGCCGTCGTTGACCGAAATGACTGAGCCCAGTTTGGGCAGCCAGCTCACCAGGATCTTGTAGGTGTCCTTGTCGAACACGGGTCGACCATGGCGCAACAAGGCTTGCACCTCTGCCTCAGTGCGCGCCGAGCCCAGATAACACCAGGCATCCAGCACATGCCAGCTGCCCCCTTCGCGGGCCATCACCGGGCCGCCGAAAGGCCATGTGCGAACCCGCCAGTTGGACAACACGTTCTGCAACCGCGCCGAATGGGCTGTCAACGATTCACTGCCAACGCACACGCCACTGCAGGTGCGCAACTGGTACCCAAAACAAGGACGACCTTTGGGCACCTTGTCCAAGCCCAAGGTGGCCAGGCACAGCTGAGAAGTCTCAGCAATCTCTCTGAGGGTCTTCAGCGCGTCACGCTGGCTGCCAAACAGGCCATACACCTCGTGCTGCTCGCCCCAATCAAGATCGCGGGCCCAGGCCAGCTCGGGTTGAAGGCCTTCTTCGTCACCACGTTGCAGTGGGATCAAGCGCCAGGTGCACAACTCGTTGCTGCGGCGCAAGCGCCGATTGTGGATGGGCTGCCACTGCTTGATGAGCTGCGCCTCTTTGAGCAAGGCCCCCATTTCGCCCTCGGTTTCAATCCACTCGATTCGGCGCACCTGCTGAGACAGGCTCATCTCTTTGGCAATGCGGTGGTCTGCGCTGAAATGCGACAAGATCCGTTGCCGCAGATTATTGGCCTTGCCGATGTACAAAGGCAGGTCGTTGTCACCGTAGAACAGGTACACGCCATGACGCTCGGGCAACTCATCCAGCAAGGCCGGATCCAGATGAACGGGCCAGCTGCTGCGCCCCGTCAATTGCGAAACCGCCTGCTGCAACGTGGCCGGCTCAATCTGCCGTTGTAGCACTTGCCAGAACTGCCACAACACCGAGGCGTCAGCCAAAGCCCGGTGGCGCGCGGGCATGTGCAGTCCATGTCGATCAATCAGCGCGTCCAGGCTGTGCTTGCTGTACTGGGGGTATAGCTGACGCGAGAGCTTCACCGTGCACAACACCGGCGCCTTGAAATCCAAGCCCAATCGCTTGAACTCGTTTTTCAGAAAGCCATAGTCGAACCGGGCGTTGTGGGCCACGAAGAGACGGCCGTGCAAGCGCGACAACACCTCTTCTGCCAGCTCGGCGAAGGTGGGGGCCTGGGCCACCATCTCGTCATTGATGCCAGTCAGGCCCTGAATGAACGCTGGGATCGGCGTCTGAGGATTGACCAAACTCGACCATTCACGCACCTCGCCTTCTTCGTTCACTTCGACGATGCCGATTTCGGTGATGCGATCCACTGTGGCGGTGGCTCCAGTGGTTTCCAGATCGACAAAAACGAGGGGCTGAGCGGGCAAAACGGGAGGCATTCCGCCACTGTATCGGATGTCCGTTGGCTGATCAGATTTCAAGGAGATTGAAACAAGCCTGCCAATGCCCGGGCGTAACGTCGAGCAAAATAATCCACACCGCGTTGAAGTGGATGCCCGTCGCGCGTGATGTAGAAGTGGTCCATGTTGCCGTCCCCCATGGGGTGATCCACCGCACCACTGCCGGTGATCCAAGGCCCGCCCGGATCCGTCGAAATAGGTAGGAACAGCGCGTTCGGATCGGCCCACAAATCAAAGGCGGTCCGCAGATTTTTCTCAGCCTCGACTATCGGCCCGGCCACCGTGCTTTCGCCTTGCAGCGGGTTGTTGCCAGCCACCACAATCACAGCGTCGGGCTGCAAGGCCCGCAATCGACGCAGGTAACTCAAGGCCGCCTCAATTTGCTGCTCACGTGGGTAGGACGAATCGTTGTGATTGCCTGCGATGAGATAGACGTCCGCCTGCAGCGACGCCAAGCGCTCGACCCTTTGCTCATATCGGGTCTTCCTGCCACCGTTGTCTGAAATGAAGCCTGTTCCGCCCTGCGCCAGATTGGACACGTCATCGCACCCGATCAACTGCCCCATTTGCGTGACCCAATCTTGGCCGGGTTGATAAGGCGTGTTGTAGCCCCCTTGGGTCAGGCTGTCGCCCTCTACAGCCAGCTTCCAATGGTGAGGTGACGGTTCGACCCAGATCCGCGATCCCGCCTCGGTGATCAGCCTGTAAGCGGTGATGGCGAATCCCTCCGTGGTCCGGATCCGAATCTGCTTCGCAAGCCCTTTCAAAGACGTCTGTGAAAAGTCAATTTCAAATCCACCAGGATTGATGAGCGCCGTATCAGCAGGAAGGGACACTTGGCCATCGCTGAGGCGGCGTCCGTTGACCTCTATCACCATCCGCTGACGGGGATAGATGGCGTTGAAACTTTGCAGCAGGACGCGATCAGAATCGGTCGAGAACGTCAGGGATGCCGTGGCAGGTGCCTGGTATATCGGCCGAGCCTGGGTTCCACCATTGCCACCGAAGACCGTGACAACGGGCACCGGCATGCCGGGGTCCAGCGCAACGATGCCCCCGCCAAACTTCCCCACAGGGGCTTCCAACGAAGGCGTGACCGTTTGAAACCCCGGCCAGTCTTTCAACAAGTCACTCGGCCGGCCCCAACGCACAGCCGCCTGACCGGGGTCGGCTCGGGGCAAGCGCACTTCTCCGTCGTAGTACCAGGTCACACCACCATCCTGGATCGGCCCGTCCCCCGCCCCAGAGGGGCCAGGCCCCACCGTGGAGGATGGGCCCGAGGCCGTCATGGCGATGTATTGATGACTTTCGTCCCCCTCCAGCCCACGAACCACGTCCCCTTGTACGTAGGCGAAACCAGGCTGCCAAACTGAGGGCGGCCCCCAGGGCAGGTCATCCAGCACGTTGTGGACAGCCGCATCCGACATCCCCGCGCGGATGTTCTGAAGCAAGATGGCATCTGCAGCCAATGGCGCAGGCGCCGACGCGCCAGCCTGCGGCGAGATGGCGGGGGCATCGGTGGTCGACGCCGAGCCGCCGCCACAGCCGGTGAGCCCCACGGCCACCCACCATGTGCACATGCTGGCGACCCAGAAAACCCGCATCCTTCAGCCTCCTTGTATGGCCCCTGTCCAGAGGGAATACAAGGAATGTGCCCCGTACAGATGACGTGCTAATGTCATTCACGCTGACGTTCCTTCACAACCGAAAACCGCACATGTATCCATTTCGCTCCATCGTGGCGATGATGCTCGCTACACCCGCGCTGGTCTGGGCCGCGCCCGTCACCTACCCCATCGACCCCACTCACACCTACCCCAGCTTCGAGGCCGACCACATGGGCGGCATGTCGGTGTGGCGCGGCAAGTTCAACAAAACGTCGGGCACCATCGTTCTGGACAAAGCTGCGCATCAAGGCACGGTGGACGTGACCATTGACATCAACAGCATCGACTTTGGGCTCGACGCCATGAACAGCAAGGCCCGAAGCGACGAGCTGTTTGACGCGGCCCGCTATCCCACCGCCACCTACAAAGGGCACTTGGATGGTTTCACCGCAGACGGTGTCCCCACCAAAGTGGTCGGAGACCTGACCCTGCATGGGGTCACGAAGCCCGTCGAGCTTGAGATCCGGAGTTTCAAATGCATGCCCCACCCCTTGTTCGGACGCGACTGGTGTGGCGCCGATGCCCTGGCCACCATCCATCGCGATGAATTCGGGATCGATGCGGGCAAAGCCTTCGGCTTCAAGATGGACGTGACCTTGCGGATTCAGGTCGAAGCGCTGGCTGCGCCTGCCGCCGAACCGAAGTAAGCGGGGCTCAAGAAGATTCGAAGCCCCGGCCCAATCTCTGGGGCTTTGTCTTTGATGGGCGGCGCACCTTTACCCAAACTTGCGACGAAGTGACACAGAAAACGCGGCGAATCGAGCAGACATGGCAAGTGGTGTCCATGGAATTGGCATGACTGCCGTCGACACGGTGCCATTTGGATTGGGGACGCTAAGACACTGGGGTCACAGGAAATCCCATTGATGGCGCAAAGTTAAAAACTGTGCCGGCCCTGGCCTGAATACCAAGTAACGCTACCGCAATTAGCGTCAATTTGTGCAAGGTATTGCTCAGGCTTTTGTTCGTGTCCACCGCGCCCGCTCGTAAAGCACCTGTTTTGATGTTTCGACAGCGTAGATAGCGGTTGTGACGTGTATTCATCGCTCATGGTACGAACGGACCACAGTACCCCGTCACAACTGAGAAACAGGTAGCCGATATGCGCAACCTGCCTACAGATGGCCTACAAGCCCCCCAAAAACGACAAAGCCCAGTTTTGCAAACTGGGCTAAGTGCTTGATTTATATGGTGCCGGAGAAAGGAATCGAACCCTCGACCTTCTCATTACGAATGACAGAAAAAAGGCATTTGCCTGTATTCATTTGCGTTGATAAACTAGCCAAATCCCCTAGCTATAGCTAAGGAACAACCGAAGCAGTGTTGATAGACGTTCGGCATTTTTCGGGATTCAGACTTACATCCACCCTTACATCCTAGGCCGATGTAAGTGACGATTTAAGGAGGGGAAGGCATGGCCAAGGTTTCATTCACGGCGGCACGGGTTGCAGGGTTCAAGTGCCCAGATGGCAAGGCCCAGGCTTTCCTGTGGGATGACGGCGTCCCAGGGCTGGGCCTGCGCGTCACGCCCAACGGCAAACCCGCCTATGTGTTCCAAGGGGTGTACAGGGGCGGTTACGTCCGTATCACTATCGGCAATCCCTCAGCATGGAGCATCAAGGACGCCCAGACCAAAGCCCGGGAGCTTCAACGGCTGATTGACGAGGGAAAAGACCCGCGTAGCCTCAAGCGCGAGGCGATCGCCGCCCACAAGGAGCAAGAAGCGGAAGCGCTGGCCCAAGCTGTGACCGTGGGCGACCTGTGGCCGGTCTACCTCGAAGAAGGCAAGCCCAAGCGCCGCGACGCCTGGAAGCCCCGTTACCTTGAGGACATCAAACGCATGAGCTCAGCGGGTGGTGAACCCAAGAAGCGCGGCACCGGCACCACTCGGCCCGGCCCCCTATTCCCGCTGATGGCCCTGCGCTTGGTGGACATCACCGAAGACACCCTCAAGGAATGGCACGACGAGGAGGCAAAGACAAGCAAGCACCAAGCCGTGCGGGCCTTGATGATGTTCCGAGGCTTTCTCCGCTGGTGCGCCACGAAGCCTAAGTATCGAGGGCTAGTGGACAAAGAAGCAGGCCGAGCCCCTGCCCTGCTGGAAGCCCTGCCCGGCATGAAGCGCCGCACGGATGCCCTGGACGCCGCCCAGGTGGCCGGGTGGTGGGCCGGGGTGGAGCAGTTGAACAACCGCACCGCCTCTGTGTACTTGCGCGCCCTGCTGCTGACTGGCGCACGTCGGGAGGAAATGGCCGGGCTGAAATGGACTGATGTGGACTTTCAATGGCGCAAACTGACCCTTGCTGACAAGGTAGAGGCTACCCGCACCATCCCCCTGACGCCCTATCTGGCCCAACTACTCACCACACTGCCCCGCGTCAACGAGTGGGTTTTCTCCAGCACCAAAACTCTGAGCATGACGCCCGCCAATATCAAGCGCCGGACGCGTGATGCTACCGACTCGGGGCGAACAGCGCCAGCTGGTGATGTTGCGACCGTAAGCGCATCGGGCCGCATGGCAGACCCAAGAAGCCAGCACGCCAAGGCACTGCTAAGCGCCCGGATTGACGGGCTAACCATCCACGGTCTGCGCCGCTCGTTTTCCTTGCTGGGTGAAGCTGCCGGAGCGCCAGCCGGTGCTATCGCGCAAGTGATGGGGCACAAGCCCAGCGCCACAGCAGAGGGCTACCGACCTCGCAGCGTGGATGCCCTGCGTCCCTTCCTGGCGCAAATTGAATCGCATGTGCTAGCGCTGGCAGGGGTGCAATTCGACGAGCAAGCTGAGCAGGGTAAGCTGCATGCGGTGTCCAACAGCCAAACCGTTCCGCCCCAGCTAGGCCCGCAAACCGAAAAGCGGGATTCCTTCACCCGCCTGCTGGGGCACAGATTGAAGGCTGACCTTGAAGGGGGGCAATAATAGGCTATCACTTTCTGAACGCTACTGAGGCCGCCGACGAGTTGAACCGGCGCGATTCGCTGCGGCGATGGACTCCATCCCAGGTATTGCGTGAAGCCAAAGCGGGGCGATTGCCTGTGTGCTTCGACTTCGCTGGATCGCTGGTTACGCATTCGGTTGATGGCAAGCCAGAGCCTGGGGGAGTGATTCCAAGGATATTGGACTTCGACGGAGTTGTGCGGAGCCTCAATCAGCCTACTACCGATGGCCTGTTCGGTTTTGCTATTCTGGTGGAGATTCTGGAGGCGAACTCACTCAAGTTCTCCCATAAGGACGGCAAACGGTCGCGCGGGATTGACCTTCCAACCGAGTTCTCGTACGGTGGGCCCATCAAAGCTGGACACACGGTCGAATGCTGGCTTGAGGATGTTAGTGTGCTTCCACAGGATTTCCTGTTTTGCCTTGACGACCTAGCAAAGCTGGTGCTAGCCACCTTGCCCAAAGCCCCAATATTGGCACCCGTCAGCCCGGGAACTGAGCATGCCGGGTCGGCGCAGGATGCACCGACAGGTCCCACAGTATGGACAGCAGCGCGGATATTTGAGGTGCAGGCTTATCGAGACCAGCACGGCCTGAAAAAAACCGCCTTGCATTACAAAGTCTCGCAGACCACCATCTCCAATCACACAAAGCCGAAGAAGAGCCCGACAGCATCACCGTTCGCAGGACTGGGAAGCAACCCAAGGTAACCCGCAAGGGGTTGCGGAGGGGTTGCGGTTTTCAGCCTGACGACAGAGTAAAAGAACAAAGCCGCAAGGGGTTGCGGATTGACTGCAACGGGGGGTGCGCCCGAATACTTCGGAACCATCAACAACGCCAGTAGGCAAAGGATGGTTCTAAATGCAACCTGCAATCCAATACAGCGCCAGCACACAACGTTCCACCAATGACCAGCAGTTCCCTCCGCTGGAGCAGGTCAATCGGCCTACAGTGCCGACCCACCAGGCGGCTTATTACCTGAACCGCCGCCCGCAGACTTTGCGCGGGTGGGCCTGCCTGGAGAACGGGGCACTGCGTCCAACACGCGTCAGTGGCCGCCTTGCTTGGCCTGTTGCTGAAATTCGCCGCTTGCTGGGTGTGGGGGGTGGCGCGTGAAAATGAATGGCCTCGCATCCAAGGCCAATGGCATGGGTGAAGCCGTTGGTCGTGGTACCGAAAACTTGAGCGGCACGACCGAGTACCGGGCGAAGAACTTGGATTGGTGGCGCTCGTTGGTTGATCAGGTAGCTGGCTCGGATCGCGCCGCCATCGCTGCCGGCCTGTCGATTGACGATCTGGTGGGGTGGAGCGCGACCGCCAGTAACTACAAGGGAGAGAGCGACGTTCGATCTGCCTTCCGAACGATCACCAAGGATGGCGGCACCGGCCCCGGTACCCTGTTCGCCATTGCCCGCGACCATGGGTTTTCACTGTCTAGCGCAGAACGGGGCGCGATGGGACGCTCTGCCTTGCCTGAAGCCCGTCAGACATCGCCAGTCGCACCGAAGACAAAGCCGCCAGCATCCAAGCCGGCAACAGGAATGCGTGCGGATGAGGTGTGGAGCCGCTGCAAGCCTGCGACCCATGCCCACCCCTACATCGCTGAAAAGCAGGCTGCAGGCGTCCCGCTGGAGCATCTGCGAGTTGTGCCTGCTGGCGATCCGCTTACCGTGGCAGGGGAGCGTATGGCCGGTGCCTTGGTGGTGCCCGTGCAGCGCCCCGGCGATATGCCTGCCAGCCTGCAATTCATACCGCCGCCAGACGTGGCCGCCCGGCTGAAAGCCAAGGAGAAACCTGGAAAGTTGAATCTTCCCGGTGCCCGCATGGATGGCTGGTTTGTTGTGGGCGAATTGGTGCCGGCCGAGCCGGTTTACTTGTGCGAAGGCATTGGGCAAGCATGGGCCTGCTGGCAAGCGACGGGCCGCGCTTCCGTGGTGGCCTTTGGTTGGGGGCGCGTCAAGACCGTGGCCGAAGCACTGCGCCAGCAATACCCCGCTGCCCGGCTGGTGTTGGTGCCGGATGTTGGCAAGGAAAAGGACGCTGCCAAGATTGCTGCTGCGGTCAGGTGTGAGTTCGTCGCCATGCCTGAGGGCTGGCCTCAGAACAGCGATGTGAACGACATGGCCAAGCAGGAAGGGCATGACGTATTAGCCGATCTGTTGGGTACAGCCAAGCCACCGCCGCTGCCTCTGGGGACTGTCTTTGCTGATGAGTTGGCAGCCGCCTATGAGCCGCCAGATGAGCTGGTGCAAGGGATTCTGACTGCTGGGGCTGGCTCCATGTTGTACGGCGATTCCAACAGCGGGAAAACATTTTTCACAATCGACATGGCTTGTGCTGTGGCGCGAGGTGTTCCATGGATGGGGCGCAAGACTGAGCAGGGGTTGGTTGTGTACGTTGCAGCAGAGTCCCCGGCATCGGTACGCAGTCGCTTGCATGCGTACCAGCAGCATCACCAATGCCGGGTGCCCAACTTCGCCATCGTCCAGAGCCCGTTAGATTTGTTCAGCAGTAATACCGACACTGAGGCACTGATTGCCTTGGTGAAACTGGTCGAGCGCCAGAAGGGGCAGAAAGTTCGGCTGATTGTTGGCGACACACTGGCACGATTGAGCGCCGGTGCAAACGAAAACAGCGGTGAGGATATGGGCCTTGTGGTGCAGCGTTTCGACCGTATCCGCGCTGAATGCAATGCTCACTTTTTGATGATCCACCACAGCGGCAAGGCGGCAGCCAACGGTGCCCGTGGGTGGAGTGGTATCCGTGCCGCAATGGATACCGAAATTGAAGTGACCGATCGGGGCGCAAGTCGGTGTGCAGAAGTCACCAAGCAACGCGACTTGAGCAGCAAGGGCGAACGTATTGGCTTCACCTTAGAGCGTATAGAGATCGGATTTACCAAGTGGGGAGAACCCGCCACGACCTGCATTGTGCTGCCCGCGGATGCACCAGAGATGGCCGTGAAGGGTAAGCAGCGCATGGGGGAGGTTGGGGGTGCTGTTGTCGAGTTCCTGGCGCAACGCAAGGTCGGCATTCGAAAAGCTGAAGTCGCCAAGCACTTCGAGGGCCGGTACGAGCGAAGCAACGTGTACCGCGCAATCAGATCCTTGGTGGCAGCCCAAGCCATCCACGAAGCTGCCGGCATGGTGTGCATTGCCGCAGCTGCCAAGTGATGTGTCGTGTGTCGTTTTGTAGTCATGACACAAGGCGACACAGGGCGGTTTTGGTGTCGTTTTGTAGTCACCACCCTTTAGGGGTGACACAGCGACACAAGCCAGACACATGCCAAAGACAAAGAGCCTGAATGAATCCGCCAGGGCGCACTTTTGAAAGGCATTTCCCGCTGTCGTGAATCGAAAATCTCGCAGGCCAGTTTTGAATTTTGAGAGTAACCAATGGCAAGACCACCCAATCACCAGCGTGACGAAGCGATCAGCCTGATGCGAAGCCTGACCGCCCAGCACGGCGCAAAGAAAGGCTTACGGCTGGCGCGTGAACAATTTCCGGACGTGCCTGCGGGAACGTGGGGACGCTGGCGTCAAATGGCCGTGGGCAATGTGGCTGGCGCTGATGCCAAGGCATTGACCAGTCTGGCCGCAGAAGTTCGGCGCAACATCCCCACCCCTAAGCAACTGAGGGCAGACCCCGTGCCCGCTACGCGCCGGGCGCTGGATTTCTGGACTATGTTGGACGAGCTAGAGCATGACGCACGCCTGATGCGGGATTTCGCGCTGGCCCGTGGTGCTGACGGTGCTGTGAAGGTGCGGGTACCCTTTGCCCTGCGCGATGCCCACAAGATGCGCTGCGATTTGATCCGGCTGGCCTTGCAGCAAGCCGAGGTTGCCTGGAGCACAGAGCGTGCGGCAACGTTCTACGAAACCGTCATCCATGAGATCGGAGCTGAGAGTCCTGAGTGCCAGCGCCGAATCATGACGAGGTTGGCACGGGTGCAGGGAGAAGCTGCTGCTCGCGGATTTTGAGTTCGCCTACAGGCCCGGCAAATGGTGCACCCCGATCAATCACCACCCCTGCGACAGCATCTCCCGCATGCTCAGTCCATTCAGCACCGAGGCACAGGTTTCCCAGTCGGCATCTTCGACCTTGCTGTACTTTTCATCGAAAGGGTTGCGGGTGGCCGTGGTGCGATCAATCAACTGATTCGCGGCCGCCTCGTCGTTCAGCGCCACCTGCACCCAGACATCTTCCAAGGTGTCAGGGATCTGGCCGAACAAGCCGTGGATCGCCTCCAAGCGGTCAGCCAGCACCTGGTGCACACGGTCCTCCACTGAACCGCGGTAGCGCAGATTGGCAATCCAGACCTCATCGCGGGCTTGGCCAATGCGCTGGATGCGGCCTTTTCGCTGCTCCAGCCGGGTCGGGTTCCAGGGCAAGTCGATGTTGATGAGTGTGCCCAGGCGCTGCAGGTTCAAGCCCTCTGAAGCCGCGTCGGTGCCCAGCAGTAGTTGGAGGTCGCCAGCACGCACGCGGGCCTTCAGCACATTGCGGTCGCAACGCTGAAAACGCCCATCGCGCCAGAAGCCAGAACGGTTGCTACCGGCATAGAGCCCGATGTCCATGCCTGCAAACTCGGGCCGTTTGGCCATCTCATCACCCACCCAGCGAACCGTGTCGTAATACTGCGAGAACAGGATGCAACCGCGCTCCAGCCAGCCCTGGGTGGTGCCCGGATGGGTGCCACGCAAATAGCCGATCAGCGCTTCCAGCTTGGGGTCGTTATTGCCGCCCTGCTTGAGCAAGCTCAGGCAGCGGCGCAGCGAAGCCACCTCTGCTGCGGTGAAGTTCTTGAAATCGCTGGCGCCTTGTGGCGGCCGCCCCGCTTGGACCGGCACATCCTCGTCGGCATCGTCCTCGTCTTCGTCGTCAGGGGTGTCGGGCGCTTCGCCCAGCAGTTTGGCCACGGTGCGCCGCCCTGCTTCCATCGAGCTGCCCATGCGCCGCAGCAACAAGGTTTTGAAGAAACCTGCGCCTTTCACCCGCTGCTGCAACAAGCGAGAGAACTCCTCGGCCTCGGCATAGGCATCGCGCAGGTAGCTGCCCAGCACCAGCGCTCCTTCGTCGGCCTCGCCAAACAGCTTCACTGTGACCTTGGGCAAGAAGTAGCCGCCCGTGGCCGGATTGATGGTCGCTTCCAGGTAAGCCCGTGTGCGGCGCACGATGCAGCGCAGCAACGGGTTGAAGTGTTGCCCGTATTCAGGCAGCAGGCCGTTTTGAAGTTGAACACGCCGAATGGCGGGGGACAGTTGGTCGAGGCTCTCGGGCGTGAATTGCCAATGTGTGTCGCTGGCGTCCAGGCTGCGGCGGATGCGCTCAAACGCCGGGGCCTCTGTCCTGGCAGGCAGAGGGTCACGCACGTACTCCCAACCCTCACGCGCGTCGGTGGGCACCGCCGCGTCGCCCGTGGCAATGTCCAGGCACGTGCTGGGCCGAAACCAAGGGCTGGAGTGCGTCCAACCGCCCAGCACACCGTCGTTGCCTTGCGCCAAGGTGTGCAGCAGGTCCCATGCCTCCACCGGATGCAACTGCACCGGGGTGGCCGTGGCCAGCAGCATGCTTTTGGTCTTGGGGCCAATCTCGCGCAAGAAAGCCATCAGCTTGTTGGGTTCTGCGCGCTCATTGACTTCATCGGCGCTGGCGTCCACCTTGGGCACATTGCGGCGGCGGGCGCGGTGCGCTTCGTCCACGATGACACAGGTATAGCGGCGGCTGAGCAACTGGTTCATAGCTTCAGGCAAACCGCGCACCACCAGCCCCTGCGACACCAGCCCGATGCGGCGCGGGCACTTGCCCAGCGACTTGGCGCCGTCTGACGGGTACTCCAAGTCGTTCTCGTCCACCCAAGCCTTGCCATTCCAGCGGGCCGAGGGCAGTTGCAGCAGCTCCATCAACTCGTCTTGCCACTGCTGCAGCAAGGGCTTGGGCGCCAGCACCAGGATGGGACCGCCGTCTGGTTCATCCAGCGCCATCAGCATGGCCGCCATGGCCAGTTGCACCGTCTTGCCCAGGCCCACCTG
>JAGWLR010000123.1 GCA_028864885.1 Burkholderiales bacterium
AAAGGCGGACGAATTTGGGTTCCTGCCCTCCCGTATGCGCTCTCCATTGAAGTTGGCAAGACGCCTCAGTGTCTGCCAAGAGGGCCTGAAATTCGCATCAAGGCCCGAATCCGATCGATGAAGCGCCGCTCGGTCCTTCTGGAGGGGGTCACCGTCTGTAGGGAATTCAGGTCGCTTATCAGCACCATCCCCGAAGTCGAAAGCTGTACAGTCCTTCACCGCATGCTAGATAGATCCCATTTCGTATGGGGAGACCGCTTGCGATCGGCCATGGACAACGAAGTGGAGATTGAGATTCCAGTTAGCGTTGTGCTCGATTGGGTCAGTGGTAGTCCTACGAGTTTCCAATTGAGCGGCGAAGTTCTTTGAAAGACAACTTCATTACGCATGGCCTGATCTATTCTGACACTCTTAATTAATTGACCAATGGTCGTGCAAGTAACCTCAGGGTTGCTTGGTCTTAAAAGACGTTCTGCGTACTCGTTGTGACAAGCACGAAGCCTCCCTCCCCTATCACTACACGCCTTGTCACACCAAACAATCACGCAAGTCATTGATTTATCTCGAATGCAGTCAAAACAGACAAATGAGAAACTATGCATCTGCAAACGATATGCTGTTCATGTACAGCATAAAGATTGGTCTCATAACCCGGTTGTGCCCACGTCTCTAACCTCGGGTACCGAAATGACCATTGGGCAACTATTTCGATTCGCGAACTTTGGCGCCGCAGAAGACGCACCTGTTTTAGTTTCAGGAGGCCCCCATGGTTTTGCCCCTCGATAACTTCTGCCCAACGGATCCAACGCAGGGCAGCTAGATGCACTTGGTACCGCCGCCTGCTGAAAACACTTGGGCAATGGCGGGGCTCCTGGCCTTAAAGCTTTGGCCAAGCGCGCTCGTATAACGCTGACTTCAAAGCCCGCTAAAGTCTGAAAGCTGTCCAACAAGAGGTAATAACGTATGCTGGCACTGTCTTCACCAGGACTGCCGAACGTGCTCCAAGGCAACGCATTTCACAGGCGCTGAGTCGTCGGACACCAGACAGACGCCTAGATCATCGTTAGCGCGAGAAAGCCAACAGACGTCCCTTGTACGGCACCCCGTTATCCTGTGCTTCCGACAGCGGCAGTTCTGCCAACGCAAAGCCCATGACAGACATGCGCCGAATGAAAGGCGTGCGATTCCCCCGATTCGGATCAACGATCAACACTTCTGCATGAGGCATGGCATGGCGCTCAATGAAGCGCGTCAAGTTGCCGCCCTCATCCCGCTCATAGAGCACGTCACTACCCATGATGACGTCGAATCGACCGCGTACGACAGGGTGCATGTCGTGAATGGCCTTGTCCGGATCAGCTGCCCAGTCACCGTGACGATAGGTCAGGGGAGGCAGGTCATTGAGCCTCAGGTTATCCATCAGAAAGCTCAGTGCCAGTGGGTGGGCATCGGAAGCGGTCACGTCAACGCCACGCCTGTGGCAGACCATGCTGGCCAGCGCCAGGCCGCAGCCGACTTCCAGGATTCGCTGTCCCGCGACCATGGGGCGTCCGGCCATGTGAGCAGCCAGTTGCCGCGCCGAAGGCCACAACACGCCGAACAGCGACCAGTTCGCTGAAGAGAAACCTGCGGCCGCAGCCTCACCATTGGGATCAGCGTACTGTTGTTTGTCGAGCAGAGAGCGAATGTGCAGGTTGTCTACCCCTCTGATGGCGACCTGCTCCGTTTTGGTCTGATAGCCACGACGACACTGTGGTGAGGCATTGTCCACAGGCAGCTCAGTAACGATGACTGCCATCGTATGTGCCAAGATTGCCAACGTAGAGCTTGTTGTCCATGGTGGACCTTTCAGGATATGCCGCAAATGAAGGATTAACCTGATGCGCCACTATGGTCAGGTCATAGGGGCGACAACTGCGGCGACACCTTGTTGCCTACCAGGATGCGGTATCCGCCGGTAGGCTCGGCAGAGGCCCAGACGAAGAGCCTGCCTGGAGTGCAACGAGCCAGATGAATCAGGCGTTGCAACGAAGATGCAACGCAGTGTGCGTGCAAATCGAGACATGCTGCAGAGGAAAGCGAAACGGCAGCAGGTGCTGACCACTATAACAGCGAACAGATTTTTGTGCTGTAAAAGGGATCAACCTGTCGGCTGGTACCGGACTAGACCACAAACCGCCACACTGTGAAGAAGTGACTGGCGGAGCCGCCCAGGACAAAGAGATGCCAGATGCCGTGCGCATGCTTCATGCGCCCATCCAGTGCATAGAAGATCACTCCGACGGTGTAGAACAGTCCACCGCACAGCAACCACATCCAGCCGCGACCATGCAAACCGTCCACCAGTGAAGAGCTCGCCAGGATGCCGGCCCACCCCATGAAGATATACAGAGGGACAGAGGGTACCGTGTCACGCCCCCAGTGCAACTCCTTGACGATGCCGACCACGGCCAAAGTCCATTCCGCAACGAGCAGTCCCCAGCCCATCCATCCATGCAGCGTGACCAGTGTGAATGGGGTGTATGTACCCGCGATGAGCAGGTAAATGGCGCAATGGTCTGCTTTGGCCCAGCCCTCCTTGCGAGGCCCCCGGCTGCAGTGATAAAACGATGATGCCGCATACAAGGCCACCATCGTGATTCCAAACACGCACACCACGATGATCTTGCGCAGATCGCCTACCTCACAGGCATGTGCAATCAAAGCCGGCACGCCCAGCAATGCCAGAACCAAGCCCATCAGATGGCTTGCTGCATTCATCCGTTCCCCGTAGTACATGCTTGTCCTCCAGAAAGGAGAGCTTGCCAGCTGAGATGGATTTACCCCGGAAATGACTGGGTGTGCAATCCGCACGCATGGACATGCGTGGGCGAGATCCGGATAGGGACGAGTCGCTGGGACTGAACTGTGTCGGTACGATACGCCGTAAGCAAAAGCTTCAGTCAGAGCCAGCTTCACCTGGCGTTGGATGCGTGTGCGGTGATGGTTCCGCCGGCGCTGCGTTGGCTTTGCGTTGAGCCTTTTCCACCTTCTTCAGTTTTTTTTGCTGCTCGCGCTGACGTTTTTCAAACTGGTAATTGGGCTTTGCCATTCTGCGCGCTTTCTAACTGATATTTGCTCACGATAACACCAGCGCAAGCACACCGGCCCATGCGTCTGCACAACTTTGTTATCTGCGGTCGCTTGACTTCGGTTAGCCAAGCTCGCGCTGACCTTGAACCCAACATCGTCCGGGTATCCGGGTTGGCTAGTGTAGTGTTTGACTCTTGATTGAACTTAATTATTCAGCGTGACTCCAATGGTCTACTACGGCCTGAAATGGAGCGAGCCCGTGCGAGTAGCCCCCGAGATTGTGTTGACCGAAGAGCAGACATCCGAGCTGACAAAGCTGTCGCGCTCAGGATGCACCAGCGTCAGGCTCGCGCAGCGTGCACGCATCGTGTTGTTGGCATCGCAAGGCTGGGACAACAAGGATATGGCCCAAGAGGTGGGCGTCGGTCGAGTGGCAGTAGCCCGTTGGCGCCAGCGCTACCTTGAGTCGGGCATTGAGGGGATCGAGAGAGATTTGCCACGCGGTGCGCCACCGACCAAGGTCGATGTGGCCAAGCTGGTGGAATTGACCACGCAAGCCAAGCCGCTGAACGTGCTTGATGGACAGGTCATCGGGCAATGCCAGCAGCGGCACACGCACGCCGAATGGCTGAAGTTCCTCAAGAAGGTCGACCGAGAAACCCCCAAGGACAAGACGCTGCACCTGATTGCCGACAACTACGCCACGCACAAACATCCTGCGGTGCAGGATTGGCTGGCCAAGCATCCGCGCTTCAACATGCACTTCACGCCGACATCGGCCTCATGGCTGAACATGGTTGAGCGCTTCTTCAGAGATCTGACCACTGAGCGCCTGCGTCGAGGCGTGTTCACCAGCGTGCCCGAACTGGTCGGCGCCATTGATCAATACGTTGAGCACCACAACACAGACCCCAAGCCGTTCATCTGGACCAAGAGCGCTCGCGACATCCTGCAGAAGGTCATTCGAGCGAACTCAAAGATAAGTTCCAAACAAAGTGAAACACTACACTAGCGGGCGACATGCAGTCCCGACTCAGTCGCATCCCTGGTATCACCGACCTGCAGATCGAAAAGCAGGTGCTGATCCCTTAGGTCAAGATCCACATCGACTACGACCAGGCCGCGCGCCTGGGGGTGGCGCCGGGCACCTTGCTGCGGTCTCTGCAAGAGATGATTGAGGGTGAGCGCATCACCCAGGTCGTGGAGGGTAACCGGCGCTTTGACCTGATGGTGCGTTTGCCGGACAGCCAGCGCGGCGCGACCGATCTGGCCAACTTGCTGATTGAGACACCCACCGGCCGGGTGCCGCTGTCCCAACCAGATCAGTCGGGAGAACGCGCGCCGTCGCATCGTTATTTCAGCCAACACCGACGGGTGGGATCTGGCCGAAGTAGTGAAGGCCATCCGTGCGGAGATCGCATCCAAGCCTTTGCCAGAAGGGTACTTCACGGCACTGGAAGGTCAATTCCAAGCCCAGGAGCAGGCTGCCCAGCTCATGGCATTGCTGGCGGCCATCATCATGGGCAACATCCCGTTGGCTCTAGTGGGCAGCGTGGCGGCTTTGTGGTTCTCCGGCCAAGCCCTGTCGGTAGCGGCCCTGGTTGGCTTCATCACTCTGACAGGCATTGCCACGCGCAACGGCATCCTCAAGATTAGCCACTACATCAACCTGTGCGCGCTGGAGGGCGAGCAGTTTGGCAAGGCCATGATCGTGCGCGGCTCACTTGAGCGCCTCACACCTGTGCTGATGACTGCGCTGGTGGCGGCGTTTGCTCTGGTGCCGCTGCTGATGTCGGCCAATGCGCCCGGCAAGGAGGTGCTGCACCCCGTGGCTGTGGTGATCTTTGGCGGGTTGATCAGCTCGACTGTGCTGGACACCGTGCTCAACCCTTTGATGTTCTGGCTCTGGGGACGCAAACCCCTGGCGCACCTGCTAAGCGCCCACTCGGGCGAAAGTTATTGACCGCGTTGATGTCAACGACATTTTGATCAAGCAAGAGAAGGAAATTCATCATGAAAACGATCAAAACCTTGGCCCTGTCTGTGGGCATGACCCTGGGCCTTGCATTGGCCCCTCTGGCCCATGCTCACGATGACGCCTACCTGGATACTGTGACGGCGCCGCACGGTGGTCAGCTACGCATGGCAGGCAGTAGCCACTATGAACTGGTGATTGTCAAGGACAGCAAAGGCGCCAAGGACAACGCCATCGCGGTCTATGTGACCGATCACGCCGGAACCAAAATCCCGACCGCTGGTGCGTCCGGCTCTGTCCCGCTGCTATCGGGCAAAACCAAGGTCAGCGCTGCGCTGACGCCAAGTGGCGACAACAAATTGTCGGCTCACGCAGTTTATGCCTCGACACCGGATTTGAAGGCTGTGGTGAAGATCAAGCTCGCGGGACAAGATGAGCAGCAGGCCCGCTTCACGCCCCTGGCATCCCGCGCTGCCGATCATGACACTCAGGGGCATTGATGTGGATCACATGTTTGAGCGTCACTGTTGGTCGGCAATCGCAACATGACGAAATCGTAATGTTGCAGTCATCCACGGGACAGCGCATCGGAATAAGCTGTACTCAACCACCACAAGGCATGTGGTGAACCCCAAGGATTATTCAGATCCTCATTTTCAAATTAACGAACAAGGAGCATGACATGCATACCCCCACCAAACTGATTTCCGCCCTGATGCTGGCTTTGACTGCCATTGGCAGCGCATCGGCCCAGACCAAAGAAGATGACCACAAAGCCCATCATCCCCAGGCTGCGGCCTCAGCTGCCGCACCGGCTCCCGCTGCCGACATGGCCGCCAAGCCCGCAGGGATGGATGGCATGCACCAGATGCACGAAAAGCATCAAAAGGAGATGAAGAAGATCCACAGCACCAAGAACCCCGCCAAGCGCCAAAAACTCATGGACAAGCACATGCAAGAGATGCATGAGCACATGGATAAGAACGGCGGCATGGACAAAAACGGGAACATGGGAATGATGGGCCAAGCTATGGGCGCATCTGCGCCTGGCGGCGACATGAAGCCTGGTATGGGTATGGGCAACAAGATGGGTGTCAAGCCAATGCAGGACGCAGCGAGCAAGTAAGGCCGATGTGGCGTTGTGGTGCCCCCGCTGCAACGCCACAGCTAGTGAGCCTGTCAACCATCTGAATTTCAGGAGTCGATATGGAACATCAGCATGAACACGGCAATGGGCCTGAAGGCTCGACTTCGCCGTTCATCAAGAGCCCCGTTGGCATCGCTGTCGTGATGCTGGCTTTGATAGCAGCTTTTTATCTCCTGCGGGAACACTGGCAACACCTGATCGGTAGCTGGTCCTACCTGTTGCTGCTGGCATGCCCTTTGATGCATGTCTTTCATGGTCATGGCGGTCACCACCACGGACCCAGCAACACCCAGCCTGACCCTAACAAGAAAAACTGGTGAGCGCCATGGACCACAAACACGACTGTGAACCAGCCTCATTTTGGCGTTCACGCTATGGCGTAGGCTTGATCGTCTTGGGCAGTGTGGCGGGCTACCTTCTATGGACAGAGCACCGTGCACACATTGTGGGCGCGCTGCCATTTTTCCTGTTGCTGTCCTGCCCATTGATGCATATCTTCATGCACCACGGCCATGGCCCACATCGGCATGGGAGCACAAGTGGCTCGGATGTCGACAAAGCGGCCAAGCTGGGGGATCAATCATGACGCACGACAACATGCCCGCATATGGCCTATGGGGGTTGGTAGCCCTCAACTCGGCCATCTTCATCGCCTTCGCATTCAGTTTCTTCAAGCCACAGACCTCTAGGGATTGGCGCAGCTTCAGCGCGTTCTCCGCTTTCATCGTCGCCCTGTTTGTCGAGATGTACGGCTTTCCTCTGACGATTTATTTGTTGTCGGGCTGGTTGCAGGCGCGCTACCCCAACGTCAATTTGCTGTCGCATGACGCGGGTCACCTGTGGTGGACGCTCACCGGCCAGCATGGGGATCCCCACACTGACGGGGTTCACATGTTGAGTCTGGTCTTCATCGGCGGCGGTTTCTGGTTGCTGTCGGCCGCTTGGCGGGTGCTCTACCACGCACAGCGCCGTGGCTCGATGGCTTGCACTGGCCCTTACGCGCGCATCAGGCATCCGCAATACGTTGCTTTCGAGCTGATCATGTTTGGCTTCCTGCTTCAGTGGCCTACCGTACTGACCGTGCTGATGTTCCCGGT
>JAGWLR010000124.1 GCA_028864885.1 Burkholderiales bacterium
GCCAGGTCTTGCCCACCAAGGGGGTGACCACCACGGTGTCGGCAACGTTTGGCCGAACCTTCTCGACGCTGGATGCCTCAGGTTACTTCGGGCGGGGCTATGCGCGGCTGACGGGATATCTGCCGTTGCGTTGGAACTGGTACAGCTCTGTGCGGGCTGAGTGGGGGCAGGTGGTCGCCCGTGATTCGGTCAGCGTGCCCGATACCCTGCTGTTTCGCGCGGGGGGGGATCAATCGGTTCGGGGCTATGCCTATCGCTCCTTGGGCGTACAGAGCGACGGTGTGACCATTGGTGGACGATCGTTGGTGACCGGCAGCTTTGAGTTGGCCCATCGCCTGACCCGATCCATGCCCAATCTGCTGGGTGCTGTGTTCGTTGATGGCGGCGATGCCGCAGCCAACCCTCGCGATCTACGCATCAAACTGGGCTATGGCGTGGGCCTGCGTTTCCGCAGCCCGGTCGGCCCCTTGGAACTGGATGTGGCCTATGGTCGGGATGTGCAGCAGATCCGGATTCACTTCAGCGTGGGGATCAGTCTGTGACCGAAGCGGCCCCCCCTTCCCGCTGGCGCCAGATGGCGCACCTCGTGGCACGCAGCCTGATCTGGCTGATGGCGGCGCTGGTGTTGGGCATTCCCTTGTTGGTGTGGAGCTTGCTGCACAGCGAGGGGGTCACCCGAGCCGTGCTGCTGCATGTGCCCGGCGTGCGCGTGTGGGATTCTCAAGGCGCCTTGCTGGGGGACTTCCGCGCCCGGCGCGTCGAAATTGATTTGCCTCGCGGCTCCTTGCTGACCCTCGACGACGCTGCCTGGCGGGCTTTGTCGATTCATCCTGATCCTGCTGCGGCCTGGTGGTTCGGCTTGCATGCGAAAGAATTGCGGGCCCGCTTGGTGCAACTCAAATGGGTTCCCAATCCGCACCCAGGCCCCAGCACCGATCCCTACGATCTGCGCCTGCCTTTGTCCGTCACGGTGGATCGGGTACTGGCCGACCGTGGCGACAGCGCCTTGTGGGGCGATGTGCCCTTGAAGGGGCTGGACGGTCGACTGGAGATGGAACAGGCCCATCACCTGGCGCGCATCCAGCACGTTGAATGGGGGGGCTGGAGCTTTCAGGGCGAAGGCTGGGTCAAGACCCTGGGGCGTCTGCAGGCGCAATTGAATCTCACGGCGGCGGGCCAGTATCAGCAACAGGGCGGAAGTTCGCCAATCCAGGCGCAGATTCACGCGGATGGGCCCTTGACCGCTCTGGCGGTACGCACCCAGGCGACGGTGGGCAGTTCAAGCAGCCAGCAGCGGCTCGACGCCGATGTGACTCTGAAGTTGTGGGCGCCCTGGATGTTGCCGGCTTTGCATGTGAAAGCCCGAGACTTCGATCTGGCGGCCTTGTCTGATGCTTTGCCACGCACGTCTTTGTCGGGCACAGCCTATTGGGATACCCAGGGGCCGGACATGCGTGTCAAGCTCGGACTGAAGAATGCCTTGGCCGGGAACTGGCAAGATCATCTGGTGCCGGTGAGAGATTTGGTCGGCACGGCGCGATTGCCGGCGGCTTTGCATGCCGATTCCTTGGCCACCTTGGTGCACGCGGGCGAGATGCAGGTCACCGCGCAGGTGCCGGCGCAAGGTCAGGATGGGGTCATCGCCTTGTCGGGTACCTGGAACACCCGTGCTGACTCTACCGCATCGGCATCGGCCACCCGCATCCAGATGAGCCTGAATCGCGTCAGCCTGCAGGATCTGGATGCACGCGCCCCAGCGTTGGTCTTGTCGGGGGATACCTGGATGGAACCTGATCGGCCTTTGCGGCAGGCGTCGGACCTCGAACAAGCTGGCTGGCGTGTGGGTTCTCGCTTGACTGGTCGTTATCGGGGGGGCGACCAGACCAACACCATGCAGTCGGTGCAAGCCACCTTAAATGGGCTTTGGCGCACCGGCGAGGTGGCCGTGAGTGAGTTGGTCTTGCAATCGGAGGGGGCAAGGGCGTCTGTCAAGGGCAAGGCGAGTTACAGCCGTGATGCGGCCCAGGCATGGCAATGGCGAACGCAGGCCACGCTGGACGTGGATGGCTTTGACCCCCGAGTCTGGTTGCCATGGCCGCACTCGCTCAATGGGGCGAACCGGCTCAAAGGTTCCCTGGATTGGGATGTGGCCTCGGATTGGCGTGGACAGGCGAGATTGCGACTGGACCCCAGTGTGGTCGCCGGCACCCCCGTACAAGGCTCAGCTTCATGGAATGCAGGCCCTCAGCAGGGAGGGGGCGCTCAGGCGCTGATCGAGGCCGATCTGATCGCCGCAGGCAATCGCATGCAAGGCAAGGGTCAGTTGCCGTGGCGCTTGGGTGCGGATGGGTGGCCGCGGGTCAAGGGCGATCAGCATTGGGATCTGGATGTGAACGCACCGGCCCTGAATGCCTTGCAGACCTTAGCGTCAGTTGCTGGGGTGCATGCTTTGTCGGGGCAAGTATCGGCCCAGGCGCGCTTCTCAGGGCAATGGCCATCGTTCGATACCGAAGGTCATCTGAATGCCCAAAAATTGGCCTGGCAATGGGATGGGGTGGCGGCATCCGAGTTGGCGCAGGCGAGCGCATCGTGGGCCATGCAAACCATGCGCTGGGATGCGCCCCTGCAGTGGCAAGCCAGCTTGCGCGGCCTGAAGCTGCCCCACCTCGAATTGACCCAGGCTGACTGGACCGTCGCGGGCACCGGGCGGGAACATCGCTCCACCCTGAATCTGCAGGGCAAGCCCGTATCGGCCAGCAGCCCATCCACGTCACGCCCCATCGAGCCGATGCAAGTCACGCTAAACCTTCAAGGTGGGTTGCAAGGCCAGGGGGCCGATTTGACGGGGTGGCGAGGGCGGGTGCAGGCCTTGGACTGGGTGTCATCGCAGGATCCGAGCAAAGTCTGGCTGCAAGCCCGTCCGTTCGACTTGAGTTGGCGGCATCGGCCTGACATGGATCAGTTGACGGTCAGTCCCACCGGCTTCACCGTGATGGGGGCCGAGGTGAGCCTCAAAGAACTCGAATGGCAAGTCCTGGGCACCGGTGGATGGGGGCAGATCAAAACGTGGTTGCAGCTCGAGCCACTCAATCTGGCCAAGGTCCTCAAGCAGTGGCAACCCCAAGCGGGTTGGGGGGGGGACATGACCGTGGCCGGTCAGGTCTACCTGGTACACAGTCCAGCGCAGCCGTGGTCAGTGCAGGCCAAGGTCAGCAAGGTCTCGGGTGATCTGACCTTGTCAGAACCCAGCATCGAAGGCAATTCTCAACAGAGCCTCGGCATTGATGTGGCCGCAGTTGAATTGACGGCCCAGGATGGCAATTGGGTCTTGTCAGAACAGTTTGATGGCCGTGTCTTGGGTCGTTTGTCGGGGCGACAGACGGTGCGGGTGAGCAATCCTCAGAATCTGCCGAGCGCCCACGACATTTTGTCGGGCCAACTGGATCTGAACATCGACAGCCTGCGGCCTTGGGCAGCCTGGATCCCGGCTGGATGGCGGCTTTCGGGACAGTTGGTGGGGCGTGCTGATTTGGGCGGAACCCTGGGCGCGCCGGAGTATCGAGGGGCGCTGCAAGGCAAGCAACTGCGCTTGGCCAACGGCTTGCTGGGCGTGAACCTCACCGATGGCCGCCTTGCTCTCGATTTGCAGGGCGATCGGGCTCACCTGACTGAGTTGTCGGCGCGGGCGGCGCAAGGTGGGGCGATTCGTGTCACGGGGCAGGCCAATTTGGGGGCCGCTCCGCAAGCCACGCTCGATGTACAAGCCGAGCGGTTCGCGGTGTTTCAGCGCATTGACCGTCGATTGCTGGTCACCGGTCAGGCACGCGCAGTACTGGGCGAAGAAGATGTTTCCCTGACTGGCAAGGTTCGCGTGGACGAAGGTTTGTTTGATTTTTCGCGATCGGATGCGCCCACCATCGGTGACGATGTGAACGTGCTCAATGGTCCGGGGCAGACGCAAGATGACAGTGCGGCCGGTTCATCGTCTGCGGCAGGCAAGCGAAAGCTGATGGCCGATGTCGACATCGACTTGGGCGACAAACTCCACCTGCGCGGTCGGGGGCTGGACACCGATCTCACGGGCAACGTGAAGTTCACGACGCCGAACAACCGGCCGTCCTTGCAGGGCACGGTCAAAACGGTCAAAGGCACCTACGTGGCCTATGGGCAAAAGCTTGACATCGAACACGGCTTCATCGTGTTCAGTGGTCCCATTGAAAACCCGCGCCTGGACATTCTGGCCATGCGGCGCCAGTCGCCCATGGCGGCTTCCAATGATGTCAAGGTGGGCGTGAAAATCGCCGGCACCGCGCAAGATCCGCGTGTCAGCTTGTATTCAGATCCGGCCATGTCGGAAACCGACAAGCTGTCATGGCTGATCCTGGGGCGGGGCTCTAGCGGCTTGGGCGGGGCCGATATTGGGCTGCTGCAAAGCGCCGCCGTGGCTTTGCTGTCTGGTGAGGGGCCGTCGACCGCCGACAACATCATGTCCACCTTGGGCATCGATGAGCTGTCGCTCAAGCAATCAGATGGCACGGTGCGAGAAACCGTGGTGAACGTGGGCAAGCAGCTGTCCAAATACTGGTACCTGGGCTATGAGCGCAACCTCAACGCCACCAGCGGCAACTGGCAGTTGATCTACCGCCTGGCTCAGCGCTTTACGGTGCGAGCTCAGACTGGGGTCGATAACGCCATTGACTTCATTTGGTCGTGGCGGTGGGATTGACGAGCTCCAGCCCGATCAGTGGTCCTGCAAGATCTTGTGGATGCGCTGGGTGCCCCACCAGATGCCCAGCAACACCAAGGGAATCAGGGCGCCAGCGAGCATTTCGGGGTTGACGGGCAGGCCGGCGGCTTTGGCCGCCTTGCCCGCGTACAGAATCAAGCTCACCACGTAATACGAGATGGCCGCGATCGACAGGCCTTCCACGGTGGTTTGCAAGCGCAGCTGCAAAGCCTGGCCTTTGGTCAGCTTTTCGAGCAGCATCTGGTTTTGCGCTTCGGTGGCGATGTCCACCCGCGTGCGCAACAAGGCGCTGGCGCGCTCGATCCGCTGCGACAGCGAGCCCAGGCGGCGTGCGGTGGCTTGAACCGTGGTCATGGCGGGTGCCACCCGACGTTGCATGAACTCGCCAATGGTTTGGGTGCCGGGAATCGGTGTTTCACGCAACTGCGTGATGCGCTGCTCGACGAGGTTGTAGTACGCCTCGGTGGCTGAGAAGCGATACAGGTGCATGGCTGTCGCGCGTTCTACGCGTGCGGCCAGGCCGATGAGCTGATTGAGCAGATCCTGATCGGACGCTTCAGTGCTTTCCATGCGCGCCGTGATCTCGGCCAGCTGGTTCTCTGCTTCGGACAACATCACACCCAGGCTCTTGGCCACCGGCAAACCTCGCAGGGCCATCAAGCGATAGGTTTCTAACTCCAGCAGGCGCTGCGACGTGCGTCCGGATCGCAACTCCGAGGTGTTGGGTGGTGAGATCACCAACATGCGTTCGAAGCCGCTGTCTCGCAGCAGGAAGTTCGTCATCGCGCAAGAGCGGCGGATGCCCAGCAACGAGGCCAACATGGCGGGATCCTGAATCCACGGATCAGCCTGCGAGCGCATGGCGATCGGATCGTCGACGTCGCCATGAACCATCGCCAACATGATGGCGGCAATGGTCCGACCTGGAATGCGCGCCAACCACTGTGGATCAATGATCAGCGAGTCCAACAACTCTGCATCGGTGCAACCTTGCAGGGCCTGATCCGGCAGCGCCTGCACCAGCGAGTAGCGGGTGAATTCGGTGTGTCGCTCCCATTTGAGCGTGTGGTTGCTGAAACGTAGGCGCACAAAGTTGCCGCCCAACTGGTCCAGCGTGAGGTTCTCTTGATCCGGCAGTGTCTTGAGATGCTCCCACTCCATCTCGCGGCTGACGCCGTCGTTGAGCACGGCCACATACACCACCAAGGCCGGCAAGCGGATGCGAGCCGGTGGCCGGGCGTGTACTTCGTTGTGCAGCAGGCTGCGCAAGGTGTCATCAGGCGGCAGGGCGACGGCACGGAGGGGGGATTCGGCGGTCATGATCAGAGGAGGGCGACAGCCCTTTGGATCGTCGATGATGCAGACATTGTCGGTCATCGACGACCCGGTGGCGCAATTACTTCAGCGCCGCTTGCAGCTTCAACCACCACACTTGACCTGGCTCATTCACACGAATGGTTTGGTCGTATCCCGAGACGGCGGCGCCGGCCCGGCTGATGGCCTCGGCGTAAGCCTTGTCAAACAGGTTGTCGACGCCGGCCGACAAGGTCCAGGCCCTGCTGATGCGATATCCGGCGTGGAGCGAAGTCACCCCGAATCCTGCCGTTCGGCCCAGATCCTGCCCAACCACATTGCCCTGGTTGACAGCGTAGCGATGCTGGCTGGCGGCCCGACGCTGCAGTCCGCCCAGCGTCCAGGTGCCGTTGTCCCAGGTCAGGCCGAGTCGCGCCTCAAGTGGCGGCATTTGTCCCAGCGCATGGCCATCGGTCTCGTTTTCGCCGTAGGCGTAAGCCACGCTGGCCAGACTCATCCACTGCGGGCTGAGCGCGTAGTGCAGGCCCGCTTCCACGCCGGCGGTTCGTGTATCCACATTGCGAGCCACGGTCGTGTAGCGCGTGCCCATGCCTGCGGCCTTGGCATAGTTGCTTTGGATCAGGATGTAGTCTTGCACATGGCTGTAGTAGGCTGAGGCGAAGGCTTGCACTGGGCCGCTTTCGTGGGTCAGGCCGACATCAAACTGGGTCGTTTTTTCTGGCGCCAAGCTACCGAAAGCGCTGATGCTATTGATGCTTTCTTTGCTGATCAGCTCCCAATAGTCGGGGGCACGTTCGACGTGTCCCAAGCCGATGTAGGCCTGCGTGGCGCTTCCCCAATCTTGCTCAAAGCGGATGAAGCCGCTGGGCAGCACCAGTTTGCGTAAACCGCCAGCCGTGGGGTTGCTGCCCAGACTCATCATGCCGCTGGTGATGCTGGTGCGCTTGTCGTGTGCCTCCCAGCGATCCTGC
>JAGWLR010000125.1 GCA_028864885.1 Burkholderiales bacterium
CGAAATGACCTCAAATCAGGCCGAAATGAGTAGGGAACAGGATGGTTGGGCAACAAATTCGACCCGCATCACTGAAAAACGGCAACGCCCGTCAGCAGCAGTGCTGACGGGGGGTGAGTATTTCCGCAGCCTAAGGTGCTCCGAAATTCCCTTTTTGTCGCATATTTATGAGTCCTGGTCTCAGGCAATCAGGTCGGCGCCAAGCACGTGTTCGGGCGGTTTATGCAGAGCGTCGCTAGCTTGAGCAGCGTCGGATTGAAGCACAACGCCGATTTGAACTCCGGTAGGGGCCGACTAGTCTCAGGGTAGACAAAGTCAAAAATTTAGCCGATAATCGCCCTCTTAAGTTCATCCCCTCTGACCTCTTCAAGCCGGGTTGCGCCGTCGGGTGCCAACCACATGCGTGTCTTGAGTTCCGGTTGGCGGCGATGCCGTCGCTTCAACCGGCTCACCGTGACGTCAGGTGCCATGCGCACAATTCACGAAGTCTGGACACGATCTCCATAGCGACCTAACCTGGATCAGACAAGGCCTTCATTTTTAGGCCCCTGATCACTGTGTCTGTGACTTGCCTGACGACGGCAAGTGGCAGCGCTTTGTTTTGGCTTGAAAGAAGTTCATGAATCAAGATACACAAGCTGGCGTCAACTTTGATGATGCCGTTGAAGTCGATGACGGCGCTGCCCGCTTTGACGATCTGGGGTTGAGCCCTGCGCTGTGCCGCGCTCTGACCGACTCAGGCTACACGCACCCCACGGGCGTTCAGGTGCAGGCGATTCCCGCCGCCTTGAATGGCTCCGATCTGCGCGTCGCATCGAGCACGGGCAGCGGCAAAACGGCCGCCTTCATGCTGCCCAGCCTGGAGCGTATCCTGGCTGCACGTGGCGACGACAGCAAACGCCGCGAAAAAGGCAAAGTGCATGGCCCTCGCGTGCTGGTGCTGGCTCCTACGCGTGAATTGGCGATGCAGGTGGCCAAGGCCGCCCAGACTTATGGCAGGCATTTGCAAGGTCTGCGTGTGGCTACGGTGGTGGGCGGCGTGCCTTATGGCGCACAGCTCAAGGCGCTGCGTGGCCCGCTGGACGTGCTGATTGCCACCCCTGGCCGCCTTTTGGACCACCTCAGCACGGGTGCTGCCGTGTTGTCCAACCTGGAAGTTCTGGTCCTTGACGAAGCCGACCGCATGCTCGACATGGGCTTCATCGATGACATCGAAGCCATTGCAGAGCAAACGCCAGAAGGCCGTCAGACCCTGATGTTCAGCGCGACCTTTGCAGGACACGTGGGTCAACTGGCTGAGCGCCTGACTCAGAACGCAGTGCGCATCGAGGTGGCATCCCACACCGACAGTCACGACAACATCGAACAACGCCTGCACCTGGCGGACACCCTGGCACACAAAAATGATCTGCTGGATCATCTGTTGACCACCAAGGAAGTCGATCAGGCGGTGGTGTTCACCAGCACGCAGCGTGATGCAGACGTGCTGGCCGATCGTCTGGCCGACATGGGCCACGCGGTTGCTGCATTGCACGGTGGCATGCCTCAAGGTCGACGCAATCGGGTGCTGCAAGCGCTGCGCTCGCGTCAACTGCGCGTGCTTGTGGCCACTGACGTTGCCGCCCGCGGCATCGACGTGCCCACCATCACTCACGTGATCAACTACGGCATGCCGATGAAACCGGAAGACTACGTGCACCGTATCGGTCGCACAGGTCGTGCAGGCCGCAGCGGTTTGGCCGTGACCCTGGCCGAGCGCCGCGACATCCCGATGCTGCGTCGCATCGAACGCTTCACCACCCACCGCATCCCCGAGACCGTGGTGGAAGGCCTGGAGCCCAAGATGAAGCTGCAAGCCGAACGTGGGGGGCCCCGTCGTGACAAACCGATGCCTGGCCAACGCCACCGCGATGACCGTGGCCCGCGTTTCGGTCAAAAACGTGAAGGCGGATTCTCGGGTGACCGTCCGCAAGAGCGCGGCTTCAATGCGCCCCGCGAGTTCCGCGGCGGCAATCGGGATCAGCGCCCTGAAGGCTCGGGCGAGCGTGCTGATGTTGGCCGCAATGACTTTGGTCGATTTGGTAGCGATCGCCCCAAGCGTCCGTTTGCTGATCAACCCTTTGGCAAGCCGTTCCAGGCGCGCTCCGATCGTCCCTTTGGTGATCGCCCGTTCGGTGACCGCGGTGACCGCCCCCATGGCGGCGACCGTCCTGCCTTTGGCGACAAGCCCGCTGGTCAACGCCCTGGCAACAAATTCAGTGGCAAGCCCTCGTTTGGCGGCAAGCCTGCCTTTGGCAAAGGCCCTAAGCCCGGCTTTGGCGGCAAGCGCGGCAGTTTCGCCCGCCGCGAAGACTGATCAAGGCTGATTGAGCACGTCCGCCCCCGGGGGCGGCGTGAACTGGAATCGCGCCGGGGGCAAGGTCACCTTGCTCTCGAATTGCGCGAAATCCAATCTGGATCGCTGTCCAAAGCTGTCCAGAATTTCGAGTGCGGCCAAGTTGGGGCCGCGAAAACCCACTCGAACCCATTGGAACTGCCCGTCTTTTTGGCGTGGCAGCGCCTCCACCCATTCGAGAGAAGCATCCTGCAGCGAGCCCGGCGAGGTCGCGGACGCCGCACTGGCCGAAGACGCAGGCAGGTTCTTCAACACGAAGTCTTTATCCAGAGAGCCGCCAGCCAACAGGGCGGCCGGTGTGGACCCCATGGCGTGCCCCATCGGGCGCACGGTGACCTGATTCAGGTCGGCATCCCATAACCAAACTTTCTTACCATCGCCCACGATGACCTGTTCTAAAGGCTTCTGGTAGGTGAATCGGAAATGATCCGGCCGCTGAAATTCCAAGCTACCGGAGGAGCGGCGCACCCGCTTGCCATCAGGCGACGTCACCACCTGGATGAACGCCCCCCGGCCTGATTGCACGTCCTTGACAAAGGATCGAAGCGTCTCAACACCATCTGCATACGCGCTAGCGCTGCAGCTGAGTACAGCAACGGCGAATATCGCCAACTTGATTTTTTCCATCTTGACCTTGATTGATTGCGATCAGGCGTCCCACGGCGCAGCGGTCGCCCCACCCTCGCCACCTCGGGCTGGCACGAGCAGTTCCCGGTTGCCATTGGTCGCCATGCTGGATACGAGCCCGGACTTTTCCATTTGTTCCAGCAATCGGGCCGCGCGGTTGTAACCGATGCGAAGGTGCCGCTGAACCAGCGAGATCGATGCCTTGCGATGCTGCAGAACAATCGACACGGCGTTGTCGTACATTGGGTCTTGCTCGCCATCGCCCCCCATGGGGGATCCGTCCAGGTTGCTGCCCTCGTCACTCAGTGAACCGCCCTCGAGGATGCCTTCGATGTAGTTGGGCTCGCCTTGCGTCTTGAGATATTCGACCACCCGGTGCACTTCATCGTCGCTGACGAAAGCCCCATGGACCCGAACCGGCAACCCAGTGCCGGGTGCCAGATAGAGCATGTCGCCTTGCCCGAGCAAAGCCTCAGCGCCCATCTGATCGAGGATGGTGCGGCTGTCAATCTTGCTGGAGACCTGGAAAGAAATGCGCGTGGGGATGTTGGCCTTGATCAAGCCCGTGATCACGTCGACCGATGGGCGTTGGGTCGCCAGAATCAGATGGACGCCAGCCGCGCGGGCTTTCTGGGCCAGGCGAGCGATCAACTCTTCGATCTTCTTGCCGACCACCATCATCAGATCGGCCAACTCGTCAATGACGATGACGATGAAAGGCAGACGATCCAGCGGTTCGGGTTCGTCTGGCGTCAGGCTGAACGGATTGGGAATGAGCTCGCCCCGCGCCTTGGCTTCGTCAATCTTCTTATTGAAGCCAGCCAGGTTACGCACGCCCATCTTGGACATCAGCTTGTAGCGGCGCTCCATTTCGCCAACCGCCCAGTTCAGCGCATTGCCGGCCTGCTTCATGTCGGTGACCACCGGGCACAGCAGGTGCGGAATGCCTTCGTAGACGCTCATTTCAAGCATCTTGGGGTCGATCAGGATCAAGCGGACATCACGCGCTTCGGCCTTGTACAGCAAGCTCAAGATCGTGGCGTTGATGCCCACCGATTTACCCGAGCCCGTGGTACCCGCGACCAAGCAGTGCGGCATTTTCGCCAGGTCCGCCACCACAGGCGCACCCACGATGTCTTTGCCCAGCCCAATGGTAAGCATGGACTGCGCATCGTTGTAGATCTGCGAGCCCAGGATTTCAGCCAGGCGAATCATCTGGCGCTTCGAATTGGGAAGCTCCAGCGCCATCAGGTTCTTGCCGGGGATGGTTTCAACCACGCGGATCGACACCAGAGACAGCGAACGTGCCAGATCCTTGGCCAGATTGACGATCTGAGAGCCCTTCACGCCCGTGGCCGGCTCGATTTCATACCGGGTGATGACCGGCCCTGGTGAGGCCGCAACCACCCGCACGTCGACGCCAAAGTCCTTGAGCTTCTTCTCGATCAAGCGCGAGGTCATCTCCAGGGATTCGGGCGTCACGGTTTCCATGCGTCCGCTAGCAGTATCGAGCAAGTCAATCTGCGGCAGCTTGTTGTCCCCCATCTCGGCAAACAAGGGCTTTTGCTTTTCCTTGACCACTCGCTCGGATTTGGGCACCTCGACCACCGGCTGTTCGATGATCAAGGGGATCGGCTCAACCGGTGCCTCGTGGCGCACCTCTTCGGCCACGCGCTCTCGTTCGATGGCAGCCTTTTCGCCAATGCGGATGTCTTGCTCGACTTCGCGCTGCGCCTCTCGCCTCTCACGCAAGCGATCCACCATGGACCCGATGCGTTCGGCCACATCCAGCCAGGAAAATCGCAGGGCCATGGATGCGCCTGCCACCAACATGGCAATCCAGAGCACGCCGGAGCCGTTGAAGCCCAGCCATTTGTCGCCCAGTTGCCCGAGGTAGAGGCCAGCAATGCCACCGGCATGTTCGCCGGCCAAAGCCAGCTCATGGCGATACAGGCGAGACCACTCCAAAGCGCAACTGGAGGCCATGACAAACACCACGCCCAACCAGAAGCGCCAACGAGGGAATTCATGCGACCCCAGCACGGGATGAAGCGCTGCGCCGCCAATTGACACGGTGGTATCTCGACGCAACCAGTACGCCAATTGCCCCAGCCAGACGCGCCCACCAATCAGCAGGGCCCACCAAACAGAGTAGCCAAAGAAAAACTGGGCGATGTCGGAGGCATAGGCGCCCAGATGTCCGACCAGATTGGTCGGCTCGGCATGTTGGCCCGATGTGGTGAACGCAGGATCCAGCGCGTTGTGACTGATCAAGGCCAAAAAGGACAACAACCAGACCACAGCGCCGATCAGCAGCCGGGCTTGAAACCCCACACCGGTATCGGGAACTTGAACCGGCTCAGGGGCCGGCACACCCGTGTGGCGATGCAATCGCCCTGAAACACGAACAGAAGCGGCGGCGTCCACAGGACGCTCGCCGCCACGCGCCTCAGCCGAGGCACCCGTACGAAGTGAACCCAAAGGAAACGTCATGCCCGCATTGTGCGGGCATTTTGGGTTGTTGAACGATCAGGCCGCTGCAACCAAACGTTCACGCAACTTGACGCTGCCCGTTTCCTGGGTCTCGATCAGACCACGTTCTTCCAGGTCTTTCATGACACGGCTGACCATTTCGCGCGAGGCACCGACGTGCTTGGCGAGGTCCTGACGCGACACCTTGCCGCGAATCACTTTGTCACCGGCTTCGTCGTCGGCCATATCGAGCAGGGCTCTGGCGACACGACCGTAGACATCCAGCAAGGCCAGCGACTCGATCTGGCGATCGGCGCTGCGCAGACGCTGCACCAAGCCGCGCAGGATGGCATACGACAGGCTGGAGTTCTCGGGCAGGCAGCGAGCGAACTCGGCACGCCCCAGCACCAGCACATCGGTTTGCACCTCAGCGCGCACCGTGGCCGAATGGGCCTCGTTATCAATGAGGCTCATTTCGCCCAGGTAATCACCGGCCTCCAGGACAGCCAGGATGACTTCGCGACCACGCTCGTCGGATGCGACGACGCGAGCACGCCCGGTCAGCAAAATGAACAGGGAATTGGTCTTGCGACCGCGTTCGACAATCAATTCACCTCGACGATAACGACGCTTGACCACGCCTTCAGCGATGGACTCGGCCTGGGCCTGAGTGAGCATCGAAAACAGCGGGACGCGACGGATCAAATCTAGGTTGGACAACATGGCCATGTGCAGCTCCTCTCTCGTTGAGACCGGGGTGGCCTGTCAAGAAACAAAAAAACAAGGACTTTTCGCCCGCGTTCGGTGTGACAAACAACCAGTCCCTACAATTTTCGGCACCAGTGAGCGATTTTTTAGGCACTTTATCGATCATGCACTTGACCAGTAGCATGGAGATGCGCCTGAAATCCGGCACAGTTCGATCCCTTGAGACACAAGAAAGAGTTCACGCCATGTCTAGCCCCCAACACAGCAACGTTCTCATCCTGGGTTCTGGCCCTGCCGGGTACACCGCCGGCATCTATGCAGCACGCGCCAATTTGAAGCCCACCCTGGTGACCGGCATGGCTCAGGGCGGCCAACTGATGACCACCACCGAGGTGGACAACTGGCCCGCAGATGTGCACGGCGTACAGGGCCCCGAGTTGATGCAGCGCTTTTTGCAGCATGCGGAAAGATTCAACACGCAGCTGATTTTTGACCATATCAACGAAGTGGATTTGTCGAAACGGCCGTTCACGCTCAAAGGCGATGCCGGCAGCTACACCTGCGACGCCCTGATCATTGCCACGGGGGCCTCGGCCAAATACTTGGGGTTGCCCTCGGAAGAGTCCTTCATGGGCCGCGGCGTCAGCGGCTGCGCCACCTGCGACGGCTTTTTCTATCGAGATGAGGTGGTCTGCGTGGTCGGGGGCGGCAACACCGCCGTCGAGGAGGCCTTGTACCTCTCGAACATCGCCAGCAAGGTGCACCTGATCCACCGCCGAGACAA
>JAGWLR010000031.1 GCA_028864885.1 Burkholderiales bacterium
GGGCACACCACACTCAGGCCACCGACACGCTCGCCGTACAGCGAGAAGCTCTTGGAAAACGAGTTCGCCACGAAGAAGCTCACGCCGGCATCGGCCAAGGCCCGCAAGGCAAATGCGTCTTCTTCGATGCCATCGCCAAAGCCTTGATAGGCGATGTCAAGATAGGGCAAAAGGTGGCGCGCCTTGATGACCTCGATCAGCTGACGCCATTGATCCGGGGTCAGATCCACACCGGTTGGGTTGTGGCAGCACGCATGCAGCAGCACGATGCTCGTGGCCGGCAGGGCATCGATGGCCGACAGCATGGCGTCGAACTTCAGGCCGCCGGTGTTGGCGTCGTAGTAGGGATAAGTGTTGACCTGAAAGCCCGCCCCTTCAAACATGGCGCGGTGGTTGTCCCAAGTCGGGTCGCTCACCCACACCTGCGAGTTTGGGAAGTAGCGCTTGAGAAAATCCCCGCCCACCTTGAGGCCGCCCGATCCACCCAAGGTCTGGATGGTGGCGATGCGGCCGCTTTGCACCGCCTCGTGATCTTTGCCGAACAACAGGTGCTGCACAGCCTCTCGGTAGGCCGGGTTGCCCGTCATCGGCAGATAAGGCTTGGGCCCGATCTGCGACAGCATGGCGGTTTCGGCCTTACGCACGGCGTCCATCACCGGCAAGCGGCCTTGCTCGTCGAAATAAATGCCGATGCTGAGGTTGATCTTGTCGGCACGAGGGTCTTTCTGGAAGTCCTCGTTGAGGGTCAAAATCGGATCGCCTGGGTAGGGATCAACGTGCAAGAACATGGGTCGCTCCGTCGGGGAAATGACTGATTATCCCGTTGTCCAGCGGGGGCCGGAATTGCCGGGAAAAAGTCCCCTTGTGCCCCCGATCGCTTAAGGGCGGCAGGGCGCAATCTAGCGGGTACGTGCGAGCGTTTGTTTCGAGGCCCAGCCATGTCTCCATCTCTGCCCTTTTCTCTGACTTTGCCTTTGCCCACTCCCTCGTCCCGCTTGGGGTTGCGCAGCCGGTGGGCCACAGCCTGGACGATGCTGGCGGCGGCAACCACCCTGACCCTCGCTTCTTGCGGCGGTGGCGGGGGAGGCGGTGGCGGCTCGTCCACGGACAGCAGCACCTACACGCCCTCGGTCATTGGCCCGGGCGCAGGGTTTCCGCTGGGGGTGTCGGTCGATTCGCCCACCGCCACCGGGGGCAATAGCCTGGCGGTGTTGGGCAGCAGTTCCGTGCTTGCGGCGGTGACCACGGGTTCGCGCGGTCTGGATTCTTCCTTGGTGGACGCAAGCGCCCTGTTCAACCCCGCGTACCTGCAACACGCTGGCTGCTATGGGCCCGCTGTGGCCTACGCCAACCACGATGACGACATCAACGCGCTGAGCGGTACCTTGGCATCAGGCGATGTGGCCATGTGGAACGACACCGACAGTGCCACCGGCAAGGCTTGCTCGGTTGCGGAACTCGACGCCCAGCTCAAACCCCTGACCGCACAAACACGGCAAGCCCTGCTGCTGTCTGCCGCCTTGCGCCGATTGGTGGATTCGACCGGCAGCGGTAATCTGCCCGACCCGGGCACCACACGCGATCTGACCGCGTCGCTGGCCTCTCAGCTCAGCAGTGTGCTGTCGGGCGTGACGGTGCAATCCGCCACCGTGTCGGCTGCCAGTGACGCCACCACGTACTCCTTCCGGATCGTGCTGAAACGAGGCAGTGGCGCCAGCGCCGAGGCCCTGGAAATCGCCCTGCAACACACGCCCAACGACAGCAATGAGCGCTTTGCCGGTGTGCTGCAGTTGACGCATACCCACCTCAGCAATGACGCCAGCTACGGCTGTGCCGACACCAAGGATACGAGCACCGGCTTGTACCGCGTCGCGCATGTGGCCTCGCTGGGCTACAACCGCTATGACAACGCCCTGACCACCCGACTGCGATCGGCGCAGTTTTGTGGGGCCCCGAGCAATGGCTCCCTGGGCTACTTTGGCGATTTGGCCACTGTGACCGAATCCGGCGAAATGGACCCCAGTGTGCACCTGAGCAGCTCCGGCTTGCGCAACGGCACCAAGGGCTGGAAGCGGGAACTGGTTCGCTACAGCGCCGATGTGAATTTGGGTTCAGCCCTGACCGATCACCTGCAGGCCTGGCAAAACACCCCGCAGGATGGGTATGCCCGAGTGTTCCTGGCTCACACCGAATCGGTGGGTGGCGTGCTGGCTGCCCAGGTGTTCCATGCCTATGGCGCGGACCTCAGCAGCTCGGATGGCAGCCTGATCGGCTTTTTCTGCAATTGGGCGGGCCCCGGCGCGTCGCACACCACGGCCACGCAAGCCTTCCAGGCGCAAAGCCTCAGCCTGAACGGCAACGCCTGGACGGCCACCTACTCCAAGATTCATTACGCCCCCACCAACGCCTGCACGGCCAGCACCACGATGCGCTTTGATGCCAACGGCGACACTGTTCTCGGCGCGACAGAGGGCAGCAACGCCCTGAACCAACTCGACGCCCCTTCGGGCGGACGTCCGGACGCGCAATCGGAAGCCGAGGCAAGAGGCTATTGGCCTCCCACCCTCTTCTGACCGGGGTGCATGAAGCTTCGTTGCCAATTCGTAACAAAACGAAACTTTCTCCAGACCTTCCTCAGACCGCTCGACAGAGCGGTTTTTTTTCGTCAGAATCCGCTTCACCACTTCAAATGTGCAGTTCGCACATTTATCACAACCCTCACGAAACGAGGTAGATCATGAACCTTCAATCCTTCCGTTCACGCTTGCCCGGCCTGTGGCTGGGTGGCCTGACTTCGCTGGTCGTGGCTTCGCTGGTCGCCTGCGGCGGTGGCGGCTCGTCCGCTGGCACCACCCCGACCACAGCCAGCGCACAAACCTACAGCGGCACGGTGTCTGGCCTGGGCTCCATCGTGGTCAACGGCGTGCGCTTCAGCACCGCTGACGCCACCGCCGCCGACGCCGATGACCCCACCCAACCCTTCTCCCAAGCCTTCAAGCTCGGCACCACCGTGGTCGTCAATGGCTCGGTGGACAGCGATGGCGTGAACGGTCAGGCCACCTCAATTCAGGTCGAAGGCGGCGTACGTGGTCAAATCGCCGCGGGTTCGTTTGCGTTTGACGCTGGATCCACCACCACGGGCTCCCTGACCGTGGCGGGTCAGTTGGTGAAGTTCGACGGCAACACCGTGTTCGACGGCGAGGGCGCCGCCAACTTCACCGCCGCCTGGCTGTCCACCAATGACTTCAGCACCAATCCCATCGCGGTCGAGGTGTACGGATCTGTGGATGCCACTGGCACCATCGTGGCCACCCGCATCGAAAAGAAAGACCTGACCGGCCTGCTCTTTGCGATCAAGGGATATGTCGTGAATGGGTCGATCGACACCACGGCCCAGACCTTTGACATGCTGATCAAGCGCGGTCTGACACTGACGCAACAAACCGTGCACGTCAACTACTCCGGCGCCACTGTGCTCCCCACTGGCGCCACCTTGCATGATGGGGTTGGCGTGCGCGTGTTGAGTTCAGTCGACTTGACTACCGTGAACCCTAGCGGCGCCGGCACCCCCACGCTGACCGCCAGCAAGCTGCTAATCAAGTCTGACCGCGGTGTCAACGGCTCGGCTGCCAAGCTGCACGGTGTGGTCAGCGCGGTCAATGGCACCACCTGGACCATTGGCGATGTCACCATCGACGTGTCCAAGAACCCGATCGTGCGTGGCTTCACCAGCCTCAACGATGTGGTGGTGGGCACCGAAGTGCGCGTGGCCGGCCTGTTCACGGACAACGTGCTGACAGCCAAGATTGTCGAGTCGGACGACTACGACCACGAGCACGATGGCGGCGGCGTGAAGCTGTTCGGCGTGGCCACGGGTGTGGATGCCACCGCTCGCACCTTCTCAGTGCAGGGCGTGACGGTGAAGCTCCCCAACCTGCCTTCGTTCAACCTGCCAGTTGAAGGCGCGTATGTCGAAGTGGTTGCCACCCAGGTCAACGGCGTCCTGACGGCCGTGCGGATCGGCAGCAGCGAGTCCCGTCCATTCGAAGTGTTCGGTACCACCGCCTGCACCAATGGCATCTCTGACCTGCAAGGCACCTTCGCGCTGACCCTGCCGGTGGGCTCCGTCTCGGTCGATGGCAGCACCGCTCGCATCGAGGCAGAAGATGGCGTCAATCTGAGCGCTTCGACCTCGCCCAAGAGCTGCCTGCTGGAAGTGAAGGGCACGATGACCTCGGTGAGTGGCACCAAGACCATCGCCGCCACGAAGATCGAGATCAAGCGTCTCTTCTGAGCGAAGCCGGTCTCTCACACTCCCCTTTTAGGCCACCCCTCGGGTGGCCTTTTTTTTATTTACGCGTAAGTGTTGATGTGCGTCCCAATCGAGCCTTCGGTGGCCAGCTTGGGCTGCTGGGGCAGGGCTTGCAGCATGGTTGCGGCGGTTTGCGCTTGGCTTTGCAGGGCTTTGCGCAGCAGCAAAAGCTGCACACCATCAGACGGCTGCGCCGACGAAACCGCACTGACTGCGGGGCTGTTTGCAATGTTCATAGCGACCTTTCTTGGGTGGAGTACGTCAGGTTTTCGTCACAAAACGATCCGACGTTGAACCCGATGTCTGCGCACGAATGCGCAGACTCAGGCCAAGATCACGCCGCCAAGGCCTTTTCGATGTCGGCCTTCAGGCCTGCAGGCTTGTCGGTCGGCGCATAGCGGCCCAGCACCTGGCCGTCCTTGCCGATCAGAAATTTGGTGAAGTTCCACTTGATCGCCTTCGTGCCCAGGATGCCGGGGGCCTCTTTGACCAACCACTGATACAGCGGGTGGGCATTCGGCCCATTGACGTCCACCTTGGACATCATGGGAAAGCTCACGCCATAGTTGAGTTGGCAGAACGAGGCAATCTCGCTGTCGCTGCCGGGATCCTGGCTGCCAAATTGATTGCAGGGGAAGCCCAGCACGGTAAGCCCTTGGCCCTGATACGACTTCCACAGGCCCTCCAGCCCCTCAAACTGAGGCGTGAACCCGCACTTGCTAGCCGTGTTGACGATCAACAGCACCTGGCCCTTGAACTGATCGAGCTTGACGCTCTGCCCGGTGATGGACTGCGCCTCGAAGTCATAAACAGTGGTCATCTCTGATTTCCTTGGATTGCACACAACACATCAGGGTAATCGAGCCAAGAAATCTCTGGTGCAAATGGGGTCAAGGCTCCTACACTGAAAAGATTGTCCACGACACAGCTGGGCCACGGGGGCCCGAGGAGCCGCAGCCTTGAAACCCCACGACCCTGATCTGGGCCTGGAGCGATTGCAACCCAGCGGCAATGCTCCCACCTTTGCCCCCGGGGCAGACGGGCTCCATGACCGCTTATTGGCCGACTTGCCCGTTCCGCTATGCCGGGTGAACGCACGTGGCCAGATCCTGCATGCCAATTGGCCCGCAGCGCAATTGCTGGGTCACAACCCGGATGACCTGATCGGCCTGAACCTGCATGACTTCGGCGCGGATGAGGGCGTGCGCACCCTGCTGTCTCAAGCGATCTCGGCGGCCGGGGTCAGCCCATCCCCCCAAGAGGTCCGCCGCCAGCGCTTGCGCACCCCGCAGCGCATCCGCCACGTGGACCTGCATTACAGCGAAGTGCGGAGCGGCACTGGCTTGCACCCGCAATGGCTGGTGGCCCTCATCGACCAGACTCACCTGCAGCAGGAGCACGAGGCCCTGCGCCACACGATGATGGCCCTGCGGCAAGCCCACGACACCAACCAGGAACTGGCCCTGGTGGCGGATCGCTCGCCCAACATGATCATGATCTGCGACGACGAGCGTCGCATCCGATGGGTCAACCCCAGCTTCACCCGGATCACCGGCTACAGCTTGGGCGAAGCCATCGGGCAGCGCCAAACCCGCCTGCTGCAAAGCCCTGACATTGACCCTGCACTCATCGACAGTGTCAACAACCGGCTCAACCGGGGCGAGGCCATCGAGCGCCTGGCCATTCAGCTGGCCCGCAAGGATGGCGGCCTGTACTGGGCTGAATTGACCGTACAGCCCGTCAAGAACGACGATGGTCGCGTGATGCGCTACATCACCATCGCTCAGGACATCACCGATCAGCTGCAGGCGCAATCCGAACGCGAAGCCTTGGTGCGAGCCGAAACCAGCCACGCGATCAAATCCGAATTTCTTTCGCGCATGAGCCACAACATGCGCACCCCTTTGAATGCCGTGCTCGGGTTCAGCCAATTGCTGAGCCTGTGCAATGACCCTGGGCTCAATGAGGGGCACAAGCAAAAGCTCGACATCATCCACAAAGCCGGCAAGCAATTGTTGTCGCTGGTGGAGCGGGCCAGCGCCCAGCACCTCCAGATCGCGCTGGAAGCCGTGCCCTGCGCCGCCTGGGCGGAGCCGCAGCGGGTGCGCGAGGTCGTGCTGAATCTGCTGAGCAACGCCATCAAATACAGCCAGCCCCATCGTCAGATCTGGCTGCGCTGCGGGCCCGACCCAGACAATCCCGGTCAGGTCTTCATCGAAGTCCAGGATCAAGGTGTGGGCATCTCAGGCGATGCCCTGCCCCTGTTGTTCCAGCCCTTTACCCGGCTGGAATCGACCCGAGCCATGGCCAACGGCCACGGCCTGGGGCTGGCGATCTCGCGGCGACAAGCGCAACTGATGCAAGGCGACATCACGGTCAACAGCCAGGTCGGTCAGGGCAGCGTGTTCAGGCTGATCCTGCCGGCCGATCTCAACCCCGCCGAAGCCGCTGCCGCGCCCCTGCACGACGATGTAGGCACCGACCCTTACACCACGGTTTTGCCCGCCATGCAGGTGGTCTATGTGGAAGACAACGCCATGAACCGCACCCTGGTCGAGTCGGTGCTCAGCGCCTACCCTCAGATCGACGTGGCCTTGGCAGGCACCTTTGCCGAGGGCGTGCAGGTGATTGAAGACACCCGGCCCGATGTGGTGTTGCTCGACATCAACCTGCCCGACGGCAGTGGGCTGGACATCTGCCGCACCATCCGTGCGGATGCCGCGCGCGCCCAACCCCTGCTGGTGGCCCTGAGTGCCGATGCCCTGCCCCAGCACATTGCCTCAGCGATGGAGGCGGGCTTCGACGAATACCTGGTCAAGCCCTTGCAAATCCATCGCTTGCTGGAGGTGCTCTCGACAGCGCGGCAGACCCGTCTCACAATGAGTTCACAATATTGATTTAACGGACCTCATCGCTCACGTTTCCCCCAAGTGTCCGCGCATGGCAACTGCTGTCTGAAAGGCCTACACTAAGGTCATCCGAGGCTCAAAAGCCAAAGGAGCTTTGCCATGCCCGACTTCATCCCCGCGTCACCCACTGACCCGGCGCCCTGGCGAGGAAGTACATCCGCCCGACGCTCACCACTGCCTACCGGCGTATCTGACACCATGGCCGACGACGCTCAACGCTTGCTCGACGAACTTCACCTTCGACACGACGCCTTTGAACAACAAGGCCAAGTGCTCAAACAGGTTCAGGTTGCCCTACAACGTGCCCAAAGCACCAATCAGGAACTGGCCCTGGTGGCCGATCGCGTCACCGATGCGATCTTGATCTGTGATGCACAACGCTGCATCAAATGGGTCAACCCCAGCTTCACCAAACTGACCGGCTTCAGCTTGACCGAATGCCATGGTCAGCTGACCGAAGAATTGCTCAGTGGCCCACACACCGACCCCGCCGTGATCACACGGGTCAACCAGACCCTGGCCCAAGGCCAATCGGTTGACAAGGTGCAGGTGTGCCACCATCGCAAGGATGGCGAGCCCTTCTGGGTCGAACGCTCGGTACAGCCCATCATGGGCTCAGATGGCCAGATCAACCGCTACATCGAAGTGCTGACCGACATCAGCGCCGAACGCCGAGCTGAAGCCGAACACGCCTTGCGCCTGCAAGCCGAAGTGGCGCTGGCCACCAAGGCCGAGTTCCTGTCGAGGATGAGCCACAGCATGCGTTCACCTTTGAACGCGATCCTGGGCTTCACGCAGTTGCTCGACATGCTGGACGACCAGAGTCTGCCCGAAGCTCAGCGCCGGCAGATCAGCCACATCCACACGGCCGGTCAGGAATTGCTGTCGCTGCTGGATCAGGCTCTCGATTACGCCCGACTCGACGAGCGCTCAGTCGGCATCCGCCCGCAACGGGTGGATCTGTCGATCATGCTCAAGGAGATTCGCGCGGCTCTGGAAGACGAAGCCCAGGCGCAAGAGATCACCATCGTCGTCGAATCGCAATGCCCACCCGTGTGGGCCGATCCGCAGCACACCCGCTCGATCCTGTTCAACCTGTTGAGCAACGCGATCAAGTTCAGCCCGACCGGCTCCACCGTCTGGCTCAACGCCCATGTGTCGCAAGACGAGCGCATTGGCGTGGTCGAAGTCAAAGATCAGGGCTTCGGCATCGAGCAAAGCGATGTGCCACGGCTGTTCAAGCCGTTCACCCGACTCGACACCGGCGGCAACAAGACCCGCGGCCATGGCTTGGGTCTGGCGGTGTCGCAGCGCCTGGCCGAGCTGATGCACGGCAGCATCGAAGTCAGCAGCACCCTCGGTCGCGGCAGCGTGTTCTCGCTCAAACTGCCCCTGGCTGAAGGCCTGAGCCCCAACAAACCCGGCACCAGCCGCAGCAACGAACCCCCGGTGATGCTGCCGCCGCTGCGCGTGGTTCACATCGAAGACAACCCGCTCAATCGCAGCCTGGTGGAAGCCATGTTCAGCGCCTACCCGCAGGTGCGCCTGCACTCGGCCGAAACCGCTGCCGAGGGGCAAGCAGCCATCGAATCGATGAACCCAGACGTGGCCCTGGTCGACATCAATCTGCCGGATGGCAGCGGGTTGGATCTGTGCCGCCGTGTGCGTGCCCAGTCGCAGTTCCGTCACCTGCCCATGATCGCCTTGAGTGCCGACGCCCTGCCCGAGCACATCGCCAAGGCCTTGCAAACCGGCTTCAACCACTACCTGGTAAAGCCGCTGCAGATCACCCGTTTGCTGACGATTCTGTCAACCTTGCCCACCACACAAGCGGCCCCGCCGCACGCCTGAGGCCACGCTGGTCGGTCAGTCGGCCCCGAGCCGATCGGCCGTCCAGCGCAGCAAATCCAGCCACATCTGGCGGATTTCGGCGTCCGTCGGCGTACGCAGGGCGCTGGGCAACTCGATGGTCACCACCGGCAAGCGCTTGTGCACGCCGCCATAGTTGCCCAGACTGCCGGGGTAGATGCCCACCTGATCCAGGTAGAGCCGGCCCAGCCGCTCTGGCGGCACGGTCGGGCCATCGAAATCCAGCAAGCCGTAAGGCGCGTGCACGGACACGATCAGATCCGGCTTCCACTGGTCCATTTCGTTGTACACCCAGCGTGATTCCGGCTCCGACAGGGGTTTGGGCCCGGGATACCGTCGCGGGTCCTTGCGCGTGCGCTGGTTCCAGTAGATGGCCGCTTCCTTGTCCCAATTGGGAGTAGGAAAGTTGCGATTCAGGTCCACCCCGTGAGCGTTGGTACGCCGAGGGTGGTCCAGCAGCATCCCATCCGGGTTGACCAAGGGCACAAAGCGCCAATGCACGTTGGAGGGGATCTCCTGCGCCGAGGCGATCCAGTGCAAGACCACCGAGGTAGACGACAACTCGTCGCCGTGCATGCCGCCCAGCACCAGCACTTTCAGGTGGGCGTGGGGCGACACCACATCGCGCGTCAGAAACGGCCGCCCCTGAACCGACTGCCCCCGGCCCACCGACAGATCGGCGCGAGAACAGACGGCGTGGGTGACGTTGGGCAAGCGATGGCTGACCCAATCGCAGAAGCCTTGCGGATTGCTCCAGGCGCGCAGGGCCTTGTTCGGTGAGGCAGCCGCATGGCCATGGGCTGTGAACAGGGCCAGAATGGCCGCGATGCCCCCTGTCTGCCAGGATTTCATCCAGCGGCCCGGCTCATCGCGCGAGCGCTTTGAGCGCCTGCTTGATGCCATCACTGACCGACACGTCGGGCGGCAAGGACTTGAGCGCCGCCAGCGCCTCTTTGTCAGAGTAGCCCAGCGCCACCAGTGCCTGCAGAATATCGCCCTGGGTGTCGTTGGCCACGGCGGCCCCCGGTGTAGCCAGATCCGGCGCCAACTTGCCCTTGAGCTCAAGCAACAGGCGTTCGGCCGTTTTCTTGCCGATGCCAGGTACCTTGACCAGGCGCGCAGCCTCTTGTGACGCCACCGCCTGTGCCAGCTCCTGGGTGCTCAAACCAGACAGAACGGACAACGCGGTACGCGCCCCCACCCCACTGATCTTGATCAGCTCGCGAAACGACTCTCGCTCGACCGCAGTCAGGAAGCCAAACAGTTGCTGCGCGTCTTCACGCACGATGAACTGGGTCAGCAGGGTGACTTTGGCACCCAATTCGGGCAGGTTGTAGAAGGTGCTCATCGGCACCTGGACTTCGTAGCCGACGCCATTGACGTCAACCAGCACATGGGGCGGTGACTTTTCAGCCAGCACCCCCACCAGACGGGCAATCATCGATCAGACAGCCCTCAGCGACGGAACAGACCCAAACGCTGGGCTTCAAGCGCCGCCTCGGCACGCGAGGACACGTTCAGCTTGCGGTAGATCTGCTTGACGTAGTCGGCAATGGTGTGACGCGACAGGTTCAACTGCTGCCCGATTTCAGGCAGGGTGAAGCCCTTGGCCACACGCAACAGCACCTCGTTTTCACGATCGGTCAGCTGCACGTGCGGGGTGACGGTATCGGGCTCCAGGGCGGGCTGCATGCGCGCCTGCGCGGTGAAATACTGGATCACGCGGCGCGCGATGGACGGCGACAGCGGCGGCTCGCCCTGGCTGATGCGGTGCAGCTGCTCGGCCAGTTGCTCACGCGATTGCTCCTTGAGCAGGTAACCAAAGGCACCGGCCTGCAAGGCGGGGAACAAGTGGTCGTCGTCGTCGTGGATGGTGACCACCACCGACTGCACGTCGGGCTGTTTCTCACGCAGGGCCTGCACCACCTCCACCCCCGAGCCGTCGGGCAGCCCCAGGTCGATCATCGCGGCGTCAAACCGCATGGCGCTCACCAGCTCGAGCGCGTCGTGAATCCGTGAGGCTTCGCTGATCTGCGCATCCGGAAACACCTGCAGGGCCAAAGTCTTGAGCCACGCACGGATTTCGGGCAGGTCTTCAAGTAACAGGATTTGCTTCATGGATGGGCCTCACTTCAGATTTCAAAATTGGGAGCTGGCAGGAAAAATCGAGGAGTACCCCGACGCCACTGCCGCATCCCGCATGCTAGCAGCCACAGCGGCCGCTGCGGGGGATGTGGCGGGTTTGGGCGTTTGCATGGTCGCCACTTCCAGGGGCAAGGTCAGGCGAATCACGGTGCCGAAACCCGGCCCCGATTCAACCAGACACTGCCCGTTGAGCTGCTTGGCGCGGTGCTTCATGCTGGTCATGCCGTGGCCACGATCCAGCCGGCCGTCCAGCTCCAGCGGGATGCCCTTGCCGTTATCTTGAATCAGCAACACGAAATCATGCAAATCGAGATGCACCTCTGCCTGAATGATGACATGCGAGGCGCTGCTGTGTTTGATGATGTTGCTGACGGCCTCCCGCACGATCCGTGTCGTTTGCACGTAAGTGCGGGATGACAGGGGCTCTTCGATCGTGTCGTTGGGATTGCGCCACTCGCATTCGATGCCAGCTTGGCCCAGGCGCGACACCACTTCCGAGCGCCAATCGGCCAAGGCATCTGACAGCACCATCGGGCGGCCGGTCAGCCCCCGCACCGACAGGCGCATTTCTTCGAGCGCTTCGCGCGCCAGGGTCGAGATGCGGTCGTTGTCGCTGGTGTGCACGATGGTCAGCAGTTTGGCGCCCAAGTCGTCATGCAAATCGGCGGCGATCCGCTTGCGTTCCTTCTCGGCGATCTGCTCAACCCGAAGCTCGGCGATCTGATTGAAATTGCGCTCGATTTCGGCACTGATCTCTTGCACGCGCCGCTCCAGCTGCGCGCGGGCGCCCTCTGCGGTCTTGAGCGCCCGGGCGTAGACCTGAATCAGGCGCACCGCCACGGCAGCGTACAACAGGGGCATCACCAGGTAAGTGACATGCAAGCCCCACAAACGCACCAGTCCGTTCTGGTAGGACAGCTCGATGCCCATGACGGCCGCGACCGCGCCCAGCGCCCCGCTCATCAGCCAGAACTCAGGCCGGCGACCTTGCCGCCCGGTCACCCACAGGAAGCAGCCAATCGCTGCAAAAATTTCCAACGCGAACAGCACGTACCACAGGCGTGCCAGCAAGAACAGGTGATCAGGCCCGGCCAGCAAGCTGACGGGCAACAAGAAGCATTGCGCCCACAAAGCCCAGTTCAGTTGCCGCCGCCGCTTGCCGCGCGACAGGAAGCGCATCCCCTGCCCGGCGTAGCCCAGCAGAAACTTGATCGCGAAGGCGGTCATGGGCGCATACATCATCGCCAGCAGCACCTCCATCGCGGTGTTGGCCACCGGCGTGCTCTGCAAGCCGAACTGCCCTGAAATCAGCGACCAGCCCAGCGTCAGCAAGCCGAAATAGACCAAGTAGTCGAGCCGGCGCACCCAGGCCAAGCCCAATGCAAACAGCCCCAGCACGGCCAGCACGCCCCCCAAGACCTGCGACACGGTGCTGGTCCAGAACGTGTAGCTGCTGTGCAGCACCCGGATGTCTTCCATCGGCCCCACCTGCACGGAGGCCAGACCGCCGGCCCGTTGCCGCGCGGTCACCCGCTTGATGGGATAGCCCACCACTTTGACATCCAGGGTATTGGCGCCATCCCGCAACAAGGACACGGGCAGATCCACCACATGCGACATCCCGCACTGGCGCGCATAAGGCAAGGCCATGCGCCCACCGCGATACACCAGATGGCCGTTGAGGTGCACCTCGACGGTCGAACAGGCGCGCTCGATGTAGGCCCCGATCAGGCTGCCATCGGCCACCGCATGCGAAGGGTTCGCGTCGAAGTGAAACCGGTACCACACGCCGCCCTCGTAGCCTGGGTGAGTGGCCGACCAGTCATCCGGCAACTTCAAGTTCTGAGGCTCGCGCCCGGCTGGAAACACGGGTGTGTCGGCCTCGACCGCCTGCGCATCCACCAGGGTTTGCACCGCCGAGTCGGACACGGCACCGGCGGCGCGCCCCAGTCGCGTGGTCTCGCTGTTGATGGCCACCATGGCCCAGCCGACCAGCAGCGAAAAGGCCAGGCCCATGATGAGGACCAGCCACAGGTGCTCCGAAACCTTCGGCGCTGCTTCGGATTCGTCTGGCACATCGGTGTCGGCGCCGATCTCAGTTGATCGGAAGCGATGCACCAAGGACTGCCACCCACGCTGCAAAATGTTCAAAGAAGACTCCAACATCCGTGCGGCACCCCATGTGCCCGATGTGATCCGACTGATTCTGCAAGATATGTCACGCCTTGAAACCCGGGGCAAGCGACAATTTGCAGGCTTTCTTCCATTTTGCGGGCCCCTGCATGCAACTGCGCCACAGCTTTTCCCCTCCTGACAACGCCAGACTGGCCCATTTGTGCGGCCCGCTGGACGAACACCTGCGCACCATCGAGGCTGCCTTCAACTGCACCCTGACCCGTCGGGGCGAACAATTCAGGGTGGAAGGGGCCAGGGGCATCCCACCCCAGGTGGTCGAGTTGCTGGAAGCGCTGTATGCCCAGGCCGCCCGCCCGATCAGCCCAGAGATGGTGCAACTGGCGATCACCTCGGCCCAGGCTGCGCATCGCCACAAAGGCACGCGCGAGGCCGACGCCCCGCGACCCGACGAAGAAGCCGACGGCCCCACCTTGCACACCCGCCGAGCCGACCTGCACGGCCGCACCCCCAACCAGGTGCAATACCTGCGCCACATCCTGGCCCACGACCTGACCTTTGGCATCGGCCCGGCCGGCACGGGCAAGACCTTTCTGGCCGTGGCCTGCGCGGTCGATGCGCTGGAGCGCAGCAGCGTGCAACGCATCATCCTGACCCGCCCCGCCGTAGAAGCCGGCGAACGCCTGGGCTTTTTGCCCGGCGACCTGACCCAGAAGATCGACCCCTATCTGCGCCCGCTATACGACGCGCTGTATGACCTGATGGGCTTTGACCGCGTCACCAAAGCCTTTGAGAAAGGCTTGATCGAGATCGCCCCCCTGGCCTTCATGCGGGGGCGCACCTTGAACCATTCTTTCATCATTCTGGACGAAGCCCAGAACACCACGCCCGAGCAGATGAAGATGTTCCTGACGCGCATTGGCTTTGGCTCCCGCGCCGTGGTGACGGGCGACGTCAGCCAGATCGACCTGCCCCGCGGCAGCAAGAGCGGCTTGATCGAGGCCGAACGCATCCTGAAAAAGGTCAATGGCGTGGCGATCAGCCGGTTTTCTTCGACCGATGTGGTGCGCCACCCGCTGGTGGCTCGCATCGTTGAAGCCTACGATCGCGCGCAAGCCTTTGAAGCCAAGGCCTCCGCCAAATCCTCTCCCGACAGCCCCACCCCATGAAGCCCGAACTCAGCCTGAGCCTGCAATTTGCCGACAAGCGCCACCGCGAGGTGTTGCCTCGCCACAAAGTGATCCGCTGGATCAAGGCAGCCCTAGAGACGGATGCCGAAATCGCCGTTCGCCTCGTCGACGCTGAAGAGGGCCAGGCCCTGAACCGCGATTTCCGCCAGAAGGACTACGCGACCAATGTGCTGACCTTCGATTACGCGCAAGAGCCCGTGGTGATGGCCGATCTGGTCATCTGCAGCCCGGTGATCGAAAAAGAAGCTCAGGAGCAGAACAAGACCCTGGAGGCCCACTACGCCCACATGCTCGTGCACGGCACCTTGCACGCGCAAGGCTGGGATCACATCGAAGAAGACGAAGCCCAGGCCATGGAAGCCCGCGAACGCGAGATCCTGACCGCCCTGGGCTTTGCCGATCCTTACGCCTCTTGAGTCAAGCCGCCTGAAGGCCACTCAGAAAGCCGGTGGCGCCCCCGTGCAGGCAACGGGGCTTGTAAGCGCTGACCCGCTTGGCAATCTCGCCAATGTGCGCAGGCGTGGTGCCGCAGCAGCCCCCGGCGATGTTCAAGAAGCCAGACTTGGCGAACTCTTCCACCAGTCCGCCCGTGATCTCCGGCGTTTCGTCAAAACCCGTGTCGCTCATGGGGTTGGGCAAGCCGGCGTTGGGGTAACAGCTGATGAAGGTGTCGCCCGCGATTTTGGACAGCTCTTCCACATAGGGGCGCATCAAGCTTGCGCCCAGCGCGCAGTTCAGGCCGATCGCCAGCGGGTGAGCATGGCGCACCGAGTGCCAGAAGGCGCCCACGGTCTGCCCCGACAGAATGCGGCCCGAGGCATCGGTCACCGTCCCCGAAATGATGATGGGCAAGCGCTCGCCGGTGTCCTCAAACAGCTCATCGAGCGCGAAGATCGCGGCCTTGGCGTTGAGGGTGTCGAAAATGGTTTCAACCAGGAAAACGTCGCAGCCGCCCTCCAGCAAGCCCTTGGCCTGTTCGTAGTAAGCCTGGCGCAGCGTTTCGAAGTCGATGTTGCGGGCGCCGGGGTCATTTACGTCGGGGCTGATGCTGGCCGTGCGAGGCGTCGGGCCAATTGCGCCGGCCACGAAACGGGGCTTGTCGGGGGTGCTGTACTTGTCGCAGCACTCGCGCGCCAGGCGGGCGCCGGCCACGTTCATTTCATAGGCCAGCTCTGGCAGGTCGTAGTCTTCCTGCGCCACCGTCGTCGCACCGAAGGTGTTGGTTTCGATCAGGTCGGCCCCTGCCGCCAGATACTGTTCGTGGATCTCGCGGATGACTTGGGGCTTGGTCAGCTGCAGCAACTCGTTGTTGCCCTTCAGATCCTTGGGGTGGTCGGCAAACCGCGTGCCCCGGTAATCGGCCTCGGTCAGCTTGTAGCGCTGGATCATCGTGCCCATGGCGCCATCGAGCACCACAATGCGCTGGCGCATGATCTCGGGCAGCTGGGCTGCGCGGGTGTACGGGCGGCGCTCCACGGGCGGGAGGACAGAAGCGGGGGCGGCGGTGGTGTTCATCCTGCCATTTTAGAGAGTTGGCCCTGACCCGTCTTGTCTGGGCGTTATAAAACCCCCACGAGCCTACCTCAACACACCGTCAAGGCTGAGGCCTCGGGGGCTCGTCCGGCGTGAACAGCGAATCTCTGAAATCGGGTCGGATGGCGCCCCCCTCGCCCCCCCCGTCTGCGTCGACATCATGGGGTCGGGCATCGTCGTCGCCCAACGCCCACTGCTGAAGCGTATCGGCAGCCATGGGCTTGGCATACAAAAAGCCTTGCAGCTGATCGCAGCCCAATTCACGCAAGATGTCTTGCTGTGCCTGGGTTTCCACCCCTTCGGCCACCACCTCCAGGCCCAAGGCATGCGCGAGCTTGATCACCGCCATCACGATCGAGCGGGCATCGTCTTCCCGATCCAGATCCTGCACAAAGCTGCGGTCGATCTTGAGCTGACGCGCTGGCAGCTTGCGCAAATAGCTCAGGCTGGAGTAGCCGGTGCCAAAGTCGTCAATCGACAAAGACACGTGGATCTGTGAGAGCCGATCAAAGATTCGCAAAGAGGCTTGCGGATCTTCCATGGCGGCAGATTCGGTCACCTCGAAGGTGATCAGCTCTGGCGGCACCTCATATCGCTGCAAGGCGGCTTGCACCTGATCGGGTAGATCGGCCTGCCGCAACTGGTGCACCGACAGGTTGATGGCCACACGCATGCGCAAGCCCATCTGCATCCATTGCTGGATCTGGCGGCAGCTCTCGTCGATCACCCACTGCCCCAATCGCCCGATCAAGCCGAAGCGTTCGGCAATGGGAATGAATTCGGTGGGGCTGATGCTGCCGCGCTCGGGATGCTGCCATCGCAACAGCGCCTCAACGCCCATGACCTGCCCGGTTCGACCATCGATCTTGGGCTGGTAATGCAGGCTCAACCCGTCGCGATCCTCCATGGCACGTCGCAGGTCGCGCTGCAGTTCAACCGAGCGCTGCACATCGTGCTCCATGCGCTCTTCGTAGAAGCAGTGCATGTTGCCGCCGGAATGCTTGGCCGCCGTCATCGCGGCATCGGCGCGGGCAATCAACTTGCCCTTCGGGCCATGATCGGGATACAGCACCGCGCCGATCGAGCACGACAGCGTCACCTCACGCCCCTCAACCTCAAATGGGCGATGCAAGGCCTCTTTCACCCGGCTGGCCACCAGGGCGGCCGACGACGCATCAGGATTGCCATTGATCAGCACCACGAACTCGTCACCGCCAATGCGGGCCACCGTGTCGCCCTTGCGGCCCACCTCTTGCAGGCGTTGCGCCACCGAACGCAGCAGGTTGTCGCCAAAGTGATGGCCGAAGGAGTCGTTGATGGGTTTGAAGCCATCGAGGTCGATGTAGAGCAAGGCGATGCGTCGGTGGTGCTCTTCGGCGCGGTGAATGGCACGGGTCAGGTGGTCTTCCAGCACCAGACGGTTGGCCAGCCCGGTCAAGCCATCCACTTGCGCCACCCGTTGCAGTTGGGCGTCGGCACGTTGCAGGGATTGGCTCAGGTGAGCGGCACGCTTTTGGTGGCGGGCATCCAGCCGCGAGGTCACCCAGGTGCTGGTCAACACCAAGACCGACGCCAGGGCAATCAGCACCGTCAGTGAGTGCCCCCCTAAACCGTCCAGGGACAGGCACACCGTGCCGGCCGGATAGCTGATCGCCTTCATCCCCGCAAAGTGCATGGCAAACAGCACCAGCCCCAGCAAAACAGAGGCCCCTGCCTGGCGCCCTCCATACAAGGCGCGCCGTTCCCCCCTGAACCACGGCGTGACCAAAAAGGTCAACAAGCCCGTGGCGTACGCCAGGCCGACTGACGCCGCCACCCACGGCCACTGCCAGGTGATGCCGGGCGACACCTTGAGCGCCATCATCCCGGCGTAATGCATCGCCAGCAGGCCCGCAGCCATCCCGGGTGCCGGGATCAACCACGCGCGCCGCAACCACGCATCCTGCTTGGACACCCACAAGGCCCAACTGCCGGAGGCAATCGCCAACACAAAGGACAGGCCGGACCACAACCCGTCATACGCGACGGCAAACGGCCATTCATGCGCCACCATGCCCTCGAAGTGCATGGACCAGATGCCCAGCCCCATGATGAAGCCGCCGCCCACCATCCAGCCGCGCGCCAGCACCGAATCGGCCGAACGCACGCGTTTGGCCATGTCCAGGGCGACATAAGCCGTGTACACCGCCAGCACCACCGACAGCACAGTGGTCACAGGGTCATAAAGGGGCGACAGAAGCGGAGTGGCGGCCATGGTCAGGCCACCACCGAAGGCGAGGAGATGTCTTCCGCATTGGCCGCCACAGTGGGCAGTGAGGCCCGCTGCGCCAACCATCCTTGCAAGGCACTGTCAGGCATGGGTTTGGCATACAAGAAGCCTTGCAACTCGTCACAGGCAAAGCGGATCAGGATGTCGGCCTGCGGCTGCGTTTCCACCCCTTCGGCCACCACTTTCAGGCCCAAGGCGTGCGACAGACGCACGACGGCTTCGACGATGGCTTGGGCATCGGGGCTGCTATCCAGGTCCCGCACAAAGGCACGGTCGATCTTCAGCTGCTTGGCCGGCAGGCGCCTGAGGTAACTGAGGCTGGAATACCCGGTTCCAAAATCGTCGATCGACAACTGCACGCCGATGTCGGCCAGCATGTCGAACACCCGAATCGAGGCGTCAATGTCGTCCATCGCGGTCGACTCGGTGATCTCCAGAATCAGCATGCGCGGGGGCACGTTGTTGCGCACCAATGCGTCTCGCACCCGCTGCGGCAGATCGGGTTGACGCAATTGATGCGCCGAAATGTTCACCGCCACCGGGATATCCTGGCCAGCATCCATCCAGCCCCGCACATGACGGCAGGCTTCCTCCAGGACCCAAAGCCCCAGCTCGCCGATCAGGCCAAAGCGCTCGGCCACCGGAATGAAAGCCGCCGGGCTCACTGAGCCACGCTGTGGATGCGTCCAACGCAGCAAGGCCTCCACGCCCGCCAGCTCGCCACTCGGTCGCAGCTTGGGCTGGAAATGCAGCATCAGCTCGCCACGCTCGATGGCATGGCGCAGGTCTCGCTGCATGTCGACCTGTTCTGCCCCCCGCCGATCCATGCCGCGCTCAAAGAAGCAATACACCGCGCCGCCTGCATTGCGGGCGGTTTGCATGGCGTCCATCGAATGCGCGAGCAGTTGGGCGGCATTCGTGCTTTCAGGGTACTGCGCGATGCCGATTGAACACGTCAGGCTGATGTCCACCTCGTCGATCATGCAGGGCTCGCGCAAGGCCTCTGACAAACGCTGGGCCAGTTGCGAGGCCACATGCGGATCCCCCAGGCCCACGCACAAGAGCAAGAACTCATCGTTGTCAGAACGAGCCAGTACATCGTGATCGCGCACCAGCCCAAGCAGCCGCGCAGACAGGTGCCGGATGGAGTTGTCGCCCAAGGTGTGGCCATAGGTGTCGACAAAAGCGCGAAACCCGTCCAGGCTGATGCGCAACACGGTGGCGCGTTCGGGAGCCGGCGCCGTTTGGTTGAGCACCCGTTTGAGCTGCTCTTCAAAACCCAGGCGGTTGAGTAACCCGGTGTGAGCATCGCGAAAGCTCGCTGCCACCAGATCGGTTTGGGCCTTTTTGAGCGACTGAACCAGTTGCTCCTGCCGGCTGCGCGAGCGAGCATCCAGCAGGGTGCCCATGTGAACCAGCACAAATAGCATCAACACCGTTGCCGACAAGATCCAGCCCAGCGCATCGCCCGACAATTGATCAACGCTCAGGCACACGGTCCCCGGCGCCAGGGTGACAGCAGCCACCAAGGCCGACTGGCCCAACCGTAACAACGTGCCCACCGACACGGCCAGCAACAGGGTTCGCACCTCGCTGACTTCGTTGCGCAGCAACTCGCGTCGAATCAAAATCGAGCCGGCGGCGCAGCCCGCCAGAATCAGGCTGAGGCCGGTGATGACCCTAGCGGTATCCCATGCAACATGCGGGCGCAGCACCATGGCAGCCACGTCGACCACCACCAGCAGGCCCAGGCCCAGGCCAAACACCCCGCCGCCTGTGACGCGTTGCAGCCACTTCAGGCCGGGTTGGCAAAACATCCAAATGACAGCCGCGCTGATGACCACGGCAGGTAGCCACGACGCCAACACCACCTCGGGCACATAGCCCACCTTGATCGGCCAATGCACTGCTGCCAGCCCCAGAAAGGTCTGCGCCCAGATCCCGGTGCCGATGCACAACGCGCCGCCCAACCACCAGCCCGACCCCACATCCCGTTCACTGACACGGATGCGACGGATCACCTGGACCAGCAGATAAATGCCGTAGATGGCCACCACCCAGGAAGCGGCCAAGGCCGTCCAGCGAAACTGGACTGGCAAGAATTCGTCCGTCATGCGCATTTCCTCACACGCCCCGAGACCAACTTCTCTCGTTCTTCGGGTTTCGGCGGGAACGGCGCCAGATTGAGTGCGTCAGGATGCACTCATCGCAAAAACGTCAATGCATCACAACTGGTTGCAAAGCCATCCCCGCATAGCTCTCCAGATAGGCGTCGAATTCTTCAACGCTGGGTGAGGTTTCGATCAAGGCTTCGACGCCTTGCTTGAACGATTCGGCCAACGCGCCTTCGATGAAAAACTCCTTGCGCGCGAATTTATCGACGATTTCATAGCCACCACGTGTCAATGGCGAGGGCGATGCATGTGACACGGCCGCCTGCACGGGCGGCATCTCAATCTGAACGACCGCGAAGTTGTCAGAGTTGTAAAGCATGTGCATGGACAGTACTCCTGAGTCCCGGACTTGCGGCGACAGATGGGGGCATCCCCTCCGACGTCAAGTCCATCATGGCTTGTGCATCGGCCCCGTCACTCCCCGACTTGAGGGAACGCCCCATCAGCAAGATCGCCCGCGTGTTGAATTGCACAGGCACCCCCCTCATTCACGTGCCGGAATCCCCCTGATTCGCCTCTTTCCCTGGGGCAAAGAAAACACTTTGTTGCACCCCGAGGTAAGCCCCCGCTAGAGGGGGATGCGTTGTGATGCGGATATCCCTACAGTCGCGGTCAGTGCTGTCACACGGACCCCAAATCAAGGGAGAGAAATGAGAAAGGCGCGCACAAATGTGACGCGCCTCATTCATAAATCGATAAGCTCAAGCGCCCGACTGAACCCCAGTCGGGCTTTTTTTTGGCACCCGCCGGCTCAGCGCCTGAGCATCACTTGGCTGGGCCCAGCGCCCGCTCTACCGCCGCAACGAACTCGGGCTCCTTGGGGTCGGTCGTGGTGGCAAACACCTGCACTGTCTTGCCATCGCGCCCGATCAGGTACTTGTAAAAGTTCCACTTGGGCTTGGTCCCAGTGATGCGGATCAGGTCGGCAAACAATGCATTGGGTTCATCCCCCGATACATGGCTCTTGGCGAACATCGGGAACTTGACCCCGTAGGTGTTCTGGCAGAAATCGGCAATCTGCTTGCTGGAGTCGAACTCCTGGCGCATGAAATCAGCCGAAGGGAAGCCGAGCACCACCAAGCCGCGGTCCTTGTATTTGGCATACAGGGCCTCCAGCCCGTCGAACTGGCCCACGAACCCGCACTTGCTGGCCGTGTTCACCACCAGGATCACCTTGCCGGCGTACTGGCACAGAGGCTGCGGCTTTTCGTCTTGCAGCCGCAAAAAGGTTTTGTTCAGCAAGGGAGAGCAGCTACCCGGGGCCGACGCGACGGCCGGCGCTGCGGGCGGCTGCGCATGCGCCACGCCCAGCCCGCCGAGGCCGGCGCCCACGATCCCGAGCATCCACGCCATGACACGGCCGATACGAAAAGAAACCATCTGCTTACCTCATCTATTTTGGGGTCTTGTGCTTGCGTGCATCATGACCGAATATCGAAATCCATCAAACCGTCATGGAGACGGGTTACCCTGCGGTATCCGCGCCTCTCTGGAGTCCCCCGATGCTTTATCCCGAACTCTTCAAACAGCTCGAAGCCGTGCGCTGGAACATGGACACTGACATCCCCTGGAATCAGTTCGATCCGGCCCGGCTGTCTGACGAGCAAGCCCAGACCATCAAGATGAATGCCATCACGGAGTGGGCTGCCTTGCCCGCGACAGAGATGTTCTTGCGCGACAACCGGGGCGACAGTGACTTTTCCGCCTTCATGAGCGTCTGGTTCTTTGAGGAACAGAAGCATTCGCTGGTGCTGATGGAATACCTGCGCCGCTTCCGTCCAGATCTGGTGCCCACTGAGCAGGAACTGCACGAGGTGCGCTTCGAGTTCGATCCCGCACCGGCACTGGAAACCTTGATGCTGCACTTCTGCGGCGAGATCCGGCTGAATCACTGGTATCGCCGCGCCTCTGAGTGGCACACCGAGCCCGTGATCAAGAAAATCTACGAAACCCTGGCCAAGGACGAAGCCCGCCATGGGGGCGCCTACCTGCGTTATATGAAACGTGCATTGCAGAACTTTGGGGACGATGCCCGTTCGGCTTTCGCCAAGGTGGGCGTGCTGATGGCCTCGGCTCGCCGCACCGCGCAGGCGCTGCACCCCACCAACCTGCATGTCAGCCAGAAGCTCTTTCCGCGTGACACGATCCAGTCGCGCCTACCCGACCCCAAATGGCTGGAAAACTGGCTGGACAAGCAGATCCAGTTCGACGCCGTCTGGGAAAACAAGGTGGTGGAGCGCATCCTGCACAACCTGGGCTTGCTGATGGAGCGCAGTTTCAGCAGCGTGCAAGAGCTCAATCGTTTCCGCAAGGAACTGGCTACCGCGCGTTGAGTGGCGGGCGCCCGATGCGCCCTTTAGAATGGCCGCTCGATCTATGACGGCCTTTCTACATCTCTACGAGCACCATGTGGCCCGCCTTGCCGAACAAGGCTTGCGGCGCCAGCTCCCGCCCCCCTCCGATCGATGGCTGGCCGATTTTTCCAGCAACGATTACCTGGGCCTGTCTCGGCACCCAGAGGTGCTGGCGGCGGCGCATCAGGCCATTGATGAGTACGGACTGGGGGCCACGGGCTCACGCCTACTGTCTGGCAATCTGGCGCTGTATGAGGCCTTTGAAGCCCGCATCGCGCAAGATAAACAGGCCGAGAGCGCCTTGATCCTGGGCTCGGGCTACCAGACCAACGCCACGGTGCTGGCCGCGCTGATGAACCCCAAGGTGCTGGGAGCCGAACCCCTGGTGTTCACGGATCGCCTCAACCACGCCAGCCTGCATCATGCGTTCAAGGTGGCGGGCATCCGGCAGATCCGCTTCCGACATGCCGACCTGGATCACCTGCGCGAGCTGCTCGACAAGCACGCGAATAGCCCTCAACCCAAATTCATCGTCGCCGAGACCGTGTTCGGCATGGACGGCGATGTCATGGATGTGGCGGCCCTGGTCAGTCTGGCCCGACAGCATGACGCCTTCGTCTACCTGGATGAGGCCCATGCCACAGGTGTCATGGGGCCACAGGGTTATGGCTTGACGGCCGCCCCAGGCTGCCATGCTGATCTGGCAATGGGCACCTTCAGCAAAGCCCTGGGTGGGTCGGGCGCTTATGTGGCCTGCTCGTACGCGGTCAAAGACTACCTGCTCAACACCTGCACAGGGTTCATCTATTCGACCGCCCTGTCTCCGGTGGTGGTGGCCGCGATGCTCAAGGCCTGGGAGTTGTTGCCCACGCTGGAGGCCGAACGCCAGCGCCTGATGCAAACGGCCGAGGGGCTGCGCCAACGGCTGCAGCAGATGGGGTTCGACACCGGCGCCTCGACCACCCACATCCTGCCCATCATCCTGGGGGACGAGACCCGGACCCTGCAGGCTCGCGACAAACTGCAACAAGCCGGGATCAACGTGTCAGCCGTGCGGCCACCCACCGTGCCAGCCCAGACCGCACGGCTGCGACTAGCCTTGAACAGCGGGCACACGGCCGAACACATCGACGCCCTGCTGCAAGCCTTGGCAACCCTATGAGCATCGGGCTGGCATTCTTTCATGGCTGGGGCTTGGCGCCGAACTTCTGGCGACCCTTGCAAACGGCCTTGGCCGGCCATCCGCAGACCGAGATCCAGACTCTGTGGAATGCCGGCTATTTTTCGCCCCCTGAAGCACCCGATTTCAGCGCCGCCACGCAATGGGTCGCCATTGGCCACTCCTTGGGCTGGGCCACCGCTTGGGAGCATGCGCCAGATGCAGGCTGGCTCGGCACGGTCAGCCTGTGTGGCTTCACCCGCTTTTGCGCGCCAGCACCTGGCCTAGCGGGGCAAGCCACCCGCGTGGTCGAGCGCATGTTGCGGGCGTTCGAGCGCAACCCCCACCAAGTTCTTCATGATTTTTTGAGCCGGTGTGATCTGGCGGTATGCTTGCCTCCAGCCATCACCACGATGGATACCCAATCGTTGCATCAAGGCCTACAACGTTTGATTGACATTCATGTCAATTCACCCACCACCGCTTGCCTGGCGCTGGCTTCGCGCGACGATCCCATCGTGTCGGCGGCCTTGACAGAGTCTTGTTTCGCGTCGCAGCCTGAAACTCAGCTGAAGTGGCAAGACCACGGCGGCCATGCATTGGGATACCGCCATGCCCCGTGGTGCGCCGAACAGATCACGGCGTTTGTGCAAGGGCTCCGTCATGGATAAGCATCGCGTCGAGCAAAGCTTCGATGACGCCGCCTCGGCCTACGACCGCCATGCGGTGATCCAGCGCGTCGCGGCACGTCATCTGGCGGATCGCATTCAAACCCGCTGGCCCCACTTGAACCGAATCGTTGAGATCGGCTGCGGCACAGGCAACCTGACCCAGTGGCTGGCGCCGGCCTACCCTGTGGCCGACTACCTGGCCACCGATCTGGCCCCAGGCATGTTGGAAGCGTGCGCCCGCCGCATGGGATCGCGGCTGCGCTATGCGCAAGTCGATGGCGAGCAAGCAGAATGTACAGGTCATGACCTGGTCGCCTCCAGCCTCGCGTTTCAGTGGTTTGACGACCCCGTCGGTGCCATCCGCAGGCTGCACGCCCAGCACGTGCGACTCGGGATCGCGACCCTGGTCGAGGGCACCTTTGTCGAGTGGAAGGCCGCCCATGCACGCCTGGGCCTGGACGATGGCGTGCTGCCCTTCTCCAGTGAAGCCGACTTCCAAAAGCTGGCGCAGGATCTGGGCGCCACGGTCGACTTCGAAACCATCCAGGAGCCCTACCCTCAGGCCATGGACTTCGTGCGCGCCATCAAGGCCATTGGCGCCGGCACACCTCGACCAGGCCATCGACCCGCGCCTTTGGGCAAGGTGTTGCGCCAGTTTCCGGAAGGGATCACGGTGAGCTACCGCGTGGCCTACCTCCTGGCGCCCGTCTCTTAAGCCGAGGCGGGTTCGGTCACCTGCCACAACACCGACTCCAGAGCGCGAATCGGCTCTGAATCTCGGTAAAGCCGATCACGCCCCTTCGTGATTTGATCGACCATCTGGGTCCGCAATGCGGCGTCTTGAACCAGTTTCACGGCCAGGTCTACATACTGATCCACCGTGTGACACACCTGCTCACTCAAGCCCGTGCGGTGCAAAATCGCACTGCCAAAGCGTCCGCGCATGAATCGCCCCTCCAGCGTCACGATGGGCGTGGCGCAGTCAATGGCATGCATCACGGTATTGAAGCCCGAGAAGCCCATCGTATCGAGGAAGACATTGGCCTGTTTGAGCAAGCCGTAAAAGCCGGGGCGGGTCTGCCACGGAATCAAGCGCAGATGCACCGCCGGATCCAATCCAGCCTGGTTGAAACCCTGCTTCAGACGCGTCATCAACAGATCCGTCAACGGTGCGAAGTGGCTGAATTTCAAGTACACAAACTGGGCACCTGGCACCCGCTTGGCGATCTGGATCAAGGCCTCGTCGTACTCGGGCATGTACTTGAACGGCGTACCCGGGCACACATAGATGGGCAACTGGGGATCGATCCCCCATGCATGAAGATCCAGCTGTTCGGGTTGGGCCACCATGCTCTCGAAGTAGCAACCGAGATTCGGCAAGCGCACCAGTTTTTCTGAGTAATGCTCTTGCGCCTGCGGCGACTCGAATAGTTCAGCCGACAGGTAGTGATCGATGGTCGGCAAGCCCGTGGTTTCGGGGTGCCCCCAGCTGGCCATTTGAACCGGCGCCAACCGCAGGGACGCCAGCTTGGCTGTCAGCGCATCCATCCCGAGTTCTGGATAGATCAACACATCCAGATTGGCTTCGCGAATGCAACGCACCCACTCTTCCACCGATTTCTCACCTTGCCAAAACTGGTCAACGCGCTCTTGCGCCAAGCGTGTTTGCTGATCGACTTGCGTGCCAGGATAGAAGATGCACAACTCAAACCGTTGCCGATCCAGCTCGCACACCCATCCGCGCACAATCGCTCGCCAGACCGACTGCTCATGGATGTGGGCCGAGAGGATCCCCACCCGCCTTTTGCCCGCCGGTTTCGGCAAAAGACGCCAATCGCTCGGTTGATCTTGTTTGCTCGACCACTGCTGCATCAGGTCAACACAAAGCTGACCATACTGGCTGAGCAGGTCGCGGTTGTTGAGCTCTTGATAGGCCAGGTAAAACGGCTGGACCTCCCCCACCACGACCAACGGGTCGTCCACGGGCTCGGCGTGAATCCGCTGGCTGAGTTCGCGCAATTCAGAAGCCAGGCGCGAACGCAGAAACTCCAGTGAATCGCCGTGCTGGCGCAGCCGTGGGATCCCGGCAATGGCATGCCGAAACTGCACCGTCAGCAAGTTGCCCAGTTGCTGGTTGGCTTGGGCCAAGAGGTCTCGCGCACGCTCAGATTCCCCGAAAGCCATGAGCAGCCGACCTTTCTCAGCCAAGGCCAGCACGTTCTGAGGATCACGCTCCAGGATGGTGTCGAGCCACTTCAGGGCCGAAACCGATTGCCCCTGGTCCATGCACACCAAGGCTGCCGACAGCATCGATTCCCAATGCTCAGGCTTGGCCTGCAGACAACGCTCGAAGGCGCTCAGCGCCTGCTCGGGTTGATGCAAGGCTTGGTGCGCCATCCCCTTCCAGTGCCAGGCCATGGCGAGATCGTCACCGCCTTGCACCGCTTTGTCGAGGTAAGCCAGCGCCGCACGATGGTCGTTCTGCGAACTCGCCCAGGCACCACAGAAATAGTTCAGATGCGGGTCGTCGGGAAAGTGTTGCAGGCCTTGCTGAGCCACCGTGGCGGCCTGTTCGAGATGATCCAGCGCAAAGTGGGTCTTGGCCAACAGCCGCATCGCTTCAGGAAAATTCGGCTGCAGTGAAAGCGTCTGGGTGAAGTCTTCGACCGCTTGCGGCAACTGCCCCAAGCCCAGATGCGCACGCCCCTTGCCGTACCAGATCACGGCATTGGTAGGCGCCAACTGCGAGGCCTTTTCAAACAACGTCAGCGCCGCTGCATGGTCCTGCTCATCCAGCAAGGCATTCCCCAGGTTGCTCATGGCCGGGACGTGGTTCGGATCCAGCGCCAGGGCTTGCCTGATCTGAGCCACACCCCGTTCGGTGTCCCCACACTGCAGATACAACATGCCCAGATACTGCCGCACGTCCGCATTGGCGGGCTGCGATTCGATTAGCTTGAGATAGCCTGTCTCGGCTTCTGCCAGACGCCCCTGTTTATGCAGGTTGATCGTTTCAAGCAAAAGATCTTTTGGCGGCTTGGAGGGCGGCGTGGCCGGCGGTGCAGCAGGCGCTGGAGCCTGTCCACCCACGGTCATGGGCTTGAAGTTGAAGCTGTAGCTGACAGTCGGCTGCGCGGCAACCTTGATCGGGTTGGGTGTGGGCTGCTGCGCTGGCGGTGGCGACGGCGGAGCAACAGGCTTGGCCGACGGAGGCACCGGGCTAGGCGCCGTGCTTGGCGGTGCGGCTTGTGTTTCGGGGGCTCGTTTGAAGAGCCTCGACAACAGCCCCCCCTTTTTTTGATCTTGATCTCGCATCAGCTATGTCCTCAACCCGGAGCCATCAATCCATTCAGATGGATTCCGAGTTTCGCACACAGCGCCAGCTTGCCCTCCCCCGGGGAACACTCAGGTCATGGCCATCCAAGGCTGCCGCGCAAGCTCGGCGAACAAGGGGTGCGCCTTCGCCTCGGCGAATGTCAGCACCGGGGTCACACAGCAATCTGACGGCTCGAATCGATCGGCCCACACCGAGAGCGGTTGAGAGGCCACCAACTTCGCCACTTCGCTCTTGAGCGCATCAGATGGTGGGGTATGGGGCAGCACCCCACGTTGCCAGTGGATGTCGGCCCAGTCGGGGCGAGCGAACACCTCGCAGGCAGACCGCCAAAATTTGTGCTCCAGCGCGCCTACGGCCAGGGTTCGACCATCCAAGGTGGTGTAGAGGTTATAGCAAGGCAAAGCGCCATTGAGCATGTCTTCACCGGCCCCCGGCCACCGCCCCAGCATCGATTTCATCAAAGGCCCGGTCGCACGTGGCATCACCAAATGGGCAAACAAGCCGTGCGCCATGCTGACATCCAAGGCCCGCCCGTGGCCACTGCGCTGAGCCTCGAAGACCGCCGCCAGCGTGGCGATGCAGGCCATCGAACTGCCACCCGCAAGGTCACCCCATTGCACATTGGACAAGGCCATCTCGCCCGTGGGGGCCCGCACCTGATCCAACACCCCCGACAAGGCCATGAAGTTCAGATCGTGCCCGGCCTTGTTCGCCCAGGGGCCGTGCTGACCGTACCCAGTGATCGATACCGACACCAGGCGGGCGTGCCCTTGTGACAAGGTGGCGTGATCCAGCCCTAGGGATGCCATCACGCCGGGCCGGAAAGAGTCGATCACGACATCGGATTCCTTGGCCCACTCCCGCAACTGCCCCAAGGCTTCAGCGCTCTTGAAGTCGATCCGCCGACTCTCCTTGCCGTGATTCAGCGCCTCGAAGAGCCCGCCCAAGGGGCGAGCGGGATCTCCCTCAGGGGGTTCAACTTTGATGATGGTGGCGCCCAGATCTGCGAGCATGCGGGTCGCAAAGGGACCCGGCAGATTGCGGGTCAGGTCGAGCACTCGCAGGCCCGACAACATCGCGGGCAGTACGGCTTGGTTCATGGTTGTCATCTCAGATCAGAGATTCATCTGCTTGGCGATGATCTCATTCATGATCTCATGCGTCCCGCCACCGATCGACAGGATGCGGTTATCGCGGTAAAGCCGCTCCACCAGGGATTCACGCATGAAGCCCATGCCACCAAAGATCTGCACGGCCTCGTGCGTGACCTCATCGGCAACGGTGGTCGCGAAGTTCTTGGCCATCGACACTTCGGTGATGGCCTGCTTGCCTGCCGCCATGTGCGCCGCGACGCGATACGCGTACTCACGCGCTACATCCACCTTGGTAGCCATTTCCGCCAGCTTGTGGCGAATGACCTGATGCTTGGCCAGGGGCTTGCCAAAGGTGGTGCGCTCTTTCACATAGGTCAGGCATTGCTCTAAAGCCAGTTGGGCCGTCATGTAGGCCATGATGGCCAGACTCAAGCGTTCCGCCTGAAAGTTGGCCATGATGGTGAAGAATCCCGAGTTCTCCGGCCCCAGCAAATTGCCCACCGGCACGCGGCAGTCTTCAAAGAACAACTCGGCGGTATCCGATGCCCACCAACCCATCTTCTTGAGCGGCTTACCTTGGGTGAAGCCCGGTGTGCCTCGCTCGATCAGGAGCAAGGACACGCCTGCAAAACCGGGCTCGCCGGTGCGGACGGCCACGGTGTAGTAGTCAGCCCGCGTGCCAGAGGTGATGAAGGTCTTCGACCCATTGACCACATAGTGGTCGCCATCACGCACGGCGCGGGTTTTCAGGTTGGCCACATCCGACCCACCACTGGGCTCGGTGATGGCCAAGGCAGCGATTTTTTCGCCTGACAAGACTAGGGGCACCACACGGTCTTTGAGCGCATCCGAGCCCATCCGCCACACGGGCGGCAGGCCGATGTCCAAAGACCCGAGGCTGGCCACAAAACCACCGGAGCCACTGCGCATCAGCTCTTCGCTGACGGCCACCTTCAGGAACACATCGGCCTCGCCGGTGCCGCCAAAGGCGGTGGGATGGCCGATGCTCAGCAGGCCCAAATCCCCGGCGCGCTTGTACAACTCACGCGGGAAGGTGCCGGCCTCTTCCCATTCATCGATGTGAGGCTTGACCTCTTGCTCGATGAAACGGCGCGCGGTCTCACGCGCCATCTGGTGAGTCTCATTGAAGTAATCAACGAAACCAGTGGCTGAGGTGGTGTCACTCATCTTTGAACGATCCGCCTTCTTGCGCTTGCTTCACCACGATCGCGGCAGGTGCAAAGCGATCGCCGTAGCGCAGGGCCAGTTCACGTGAACGTTCCACAAAGCGCTGGGCGCCCATGGCGTTGATGAACTGCAAAGCGCCGCCTTGGTGAGGCGCAAAACCCCAGCCGAAGATCGAGCCGATGTTCGTGTCGGCCACCGAGCGCACCACGTTTTCTTCGTAGCAACGGGCCGCTTCGTTGGCCTGAATGAACATCAAACGATCCATGAGCTCTTGCTGGGAGGGCTGCTCAGCCTTGGGCGGGAACAATTTGGTCAACTCGGGCCACAAGGATTTCTCCTTGCCGTTGTAGTCATAGAAGCCCTTGCCAGCCTTTTTGCCGATGCGGCCTTGCTGCTCCCCCACCACCGTCAACACCGCGTTACCAGGGTGCTCGGGCATGGTCTTGCCTTCAGCTTCGAGGTCGCGCTTGGTTTGCGCGCCGATGTGCAGCGACAGGCTCAAGGACACTTCGTCTTGCAAGGCCAGGGGCGGCATGGGCATGCCTGCCTTCACGCCCGCCACTTCGATCGAACGAGGATGCACGCCCTCGCTCAACATGGCCAGACCTTCCATCACATAGGTGGCAAACACACGCGAGGTGTAGAAGCCGCGTTTGTCGTTGACGACGATGGGCGTCTTGCCGATTTGCAGCACGTAGTCAAAGCCACGGGCCAGCGTCTCCTCGGAAGTCTTCTCACCGACAATGATCTCGACCAGTGGCATCTTGTCCACGGGCGAAAAGAAGTGCAGCCCGATGAAGTTCGCCGGCCGCTCGCTGGCTTGCGCCAGCCCGGTGATGGGCAAGGTCGAGGTGTTCGAGGCAAACACCGCATCCTTGGCGATGACCGCCTCGGTGCTTTGCGTGCACTTGGCCTTGATCGCCCGGTCTTCAAACACCGCCTCGATCACGAGGTCGCAACCCTTGAGGTCGTCATACGAGGTCGTGGGCTGGATGCGGGCCAACAACTGGTCGCGCTTTTCGACCGTGCTGCGGCCACGGGCCACGGCCTTGTCCAGCAAGCCTTGCGAATAAGCCTTGCCCTTGTCGGCGTTCTCTTGCGTGGTGTCCAGCAAGACCACATCGATGCCAACCTTGGCCGACACATAGGCGATGCCTGCGCCCATCATGCCGGCGCCCAGGATGCCCACCTTCTTGACCTTGCCTTGAGGCTGGTTCTTGGGCCGCGATTGGCCCTTCTTGATGGCGTTGAGCTGGTACCACAGGGTGTTGATGATGTTCTTGGACACTTGCGAAGTGACGCAAGCGGCGAAGAAACGTGACTCGACCTGGCAGGCCGCATCAAAGTCCAGCAGGCCGCCCTCAAAGATGGACGACATGATGTGGGTCAGCGCAGGGTAGTTGCCATGCGCCTTGGCATTGGCCATCGAAGGCGCAATGGCCAGCATCTGCACCACGCCAGGGCTCTTGCTGTCGCCACCGGGGAAGCGAAAGCCCTTCTTGTCCCAAGGCTGCTCGGCCTTGGGGTTGTCCAGACACCATTGGCGGGCCTTGGCCAGCAGCTCATCGCGCGTTTCAGCGATGTCGTTGACGATGCCCATTTCCTTGGCCTTGGCTGCGGTCAGCTCCTTGCCTTGGGTGATCAGCTCAAATGCCTTCTGGATGCCGATCATGCGGGGCAAGCGTTGGGTGCCACCGCCGCCGGGCAGCAGGCCCAGCTTCACTTCGGGCAGCCCCAGCTTGAGCTTGGGATCATTCAAGGCGATACGGGCATGGCAAGCCAAGGCCAACTCCAGGCCTCCACCCAAAGCGGTGCCGTTGATGGCCGCCACGACGGGCTTGCCGCTCTTTTCCAGACGGCGCATCATGGCCTTGAGGTCTTCACACAGGCGGAACGTTTCTTCCGCCGTGGTGAGCTTGGCCAACTGATCGATATCGGCCCCGACGATGAAGGTGGGCTTGGCCGAGGTGATGATCAGGCCTTTGATCTCGGGCTCTTTTTCCAGGCGCGACACGATGGCCTCGAAAGGCTCGGTCAAGTCGGGGTTGAGCACATTCATAGCCCGGCCGGGCATGTCGATGGTGACCAGACCCAGACCGTTGTCGTCGATGTCAAATGTGATGGACATGTCTTGGGTCTCCTCAAACACGTTCGATGATGGTGGCGATGCCCATGCCGGCACCAATGCACAACGAGGCCAAGGCTGTGGCCTTGCCGGTGCGCTCCAGTTCATCCAAGGCGGTTCCCAGGATGATGGCGCCAGTGGCACCCAGCGGGTGGCCCAAAGCAATGGCGCCGCCGTTCACGTTCACGCGGTCCAGAGACACGCCCAAGTCACGGGCGGTTTTCATCGGCACAGTGGCAAACGCTTCGTTGATTTCCCACAGGTCGATGTCACCGGGGGTCATGCCCAGTTTGTTCAAAGCCTTCTGGCAAGCCGGTGTGGGGCCGGTCAGCATGATGGTGGGCTCAGAACCGATCACGGCGCACATGCGCACCTTGGCACGGGGCTTCAACCCGGCCTTGATCCCGGCTTCCTTGCTCCCAAGCAAAACCAGGGCAGCACCGTCGACGATGCCCGATGAGTTGCCGGCGTGATGGACGTGGTTCACCTTCTCGATGGTGGTGTACTTGTCCAGCGCCGTGGCATCGAAGCCCATGGTGCCCATCATCTCGAATGAGGGATTGAGCTTGGCCAGAGAATCCACCGACGTCCCAGGACGAACGGTTTCGTCTTGGCCCAGCATCAACAAGCCCGCGATGTCCTTGACTGCGATGACAGACTTGTTGAAACGCCCTTCAGCCTGGGCCTGAGCGGCACGGCGGTGCGATTCGGCGGCGAAGGCATCCAGATCCTGGCGGCTGAAGCCTTCCAGGGTGGCGATCAGGTCGGCGCTCACACCCTGCGGAATGAAGGCGAGGTCGTTGTTCACCCGTGGGTCCATGGCCCAGGCGCCGCCGTCGCTGCCCATGGCCCAGCGGCTCATGGATTCCACGCCGCCGGCCACCACCATGTCTTCCATGCCGGACATGATCTTGGCCGTCGCCAGATTGACGGCCTCCAGACCGGAAGCACAGAAGCGCGACAAGGTGACCCCCGCCACGGTCTCAGCCCAGCCGGCATCCAGCACGGCTGTGCGGGCGATGTCCGCTCCCTGTTCACCCACAGGGGTCACGCAGCCCAGCACCACATCGTCAACCAGACGGGTGTCGAGATCATTGCGCTGTTGCATGGCCTGCAGCAGGGTGCGCAGCAGCCAAACCGGCGTGGCCTGATGCAGGCTGCCGTCTTTCTTGCCCTTGCCGCGAGGGGTGCGAACGGCGTCGTAAATGTAGGCTTCGATCATGGAAGCTCCTTTGAATGGGGTTGCAAGACAGGCCGGCTCACAGGAAGCGAGAGGCCAGTTCCTTCATGATTTCGTTGGTGCCACCGTAGATGCGCTGCACACGGGCATCGGCATAAAGGCGGGCAATCGGGTACTCCTTCATGTAGCCATAGCCGCCGAACAATTGCAGGCATTCGTCGATCAGCTTGCACTGGTTGTCGGTGATCCAGTACTTGATCAGGGCCGCACGGTCCACGCCCAGTTCACCCTTCAGATGCGACACCATGGCGGCATCCACCAGCGCGCGCGAGGCCATCAACAAGGCCTGGCATTCCGCCAGCTTGAAGCGGGTGTTCTGGAACGAGAAGATGGGCTTGCCAAAGGCCTTGCGCTCTTTCACATAGGCCAGGGTTTCCTTCATCGCCAGCTCCATGGCGGCAATGCCGGCCACGGCCACGATCAAACGCTCCTGGGGCAACTCCTGCATCAACTGGAAGAAGCCCATGCCTTCTTGCTCACCCAACAGGTTGTGTTTGGACACCACCACGTCGTCAAAGAACAGCTCAGAGGTGTCCTGCGCCTCCATGCCGATCTTGTCCAGATTGCGGCCCCGGCGGAAGCCAGGGGCCTCATCGGTCTCCACCACGAAGAGCGACATGCCCTGGGCGCCTTGATCCTTGTCGGTCTTGGCCACCACAATCACCAAGTTGGCCAACTGACCGTTGGTGATGAACGTCTTGCTACCGTTGATCTTGTAGGTTTCCCCATCGGCCGACTTCAAAGCCAAGGTGCGCACCCCCTGCAAATCTGACCCCGTGCCGGGCTCGGTCATCGCAATGGCCCCAACCAACTCGCCGGTGGCCAGCTTGGGCAACCAGCGCCTCTTTTGTTCTTCGGTGCCGTAATGCAGGATGTAAGGCGCGACAATGCCCGAATGCAGCGACCCACCAAAACCGCTGATGGCTGCCTCACCTTGCGCCAGGATCAGAGCCGCTTCGTGACCAAAATCGCCACCCGCACCGCCATATTCTTCAGGCATCGACGCGCACAAAAAGCCGTTGGCGCCGGCGTCTTGCCACGCCTGGCGGTCCATCATGCCGGCGGCGCGCCAGCCCTCATCCTTGGG
>JAGWLR010000032.1 GCA_028864885.1 Burkholderiales bacterium
GCTTGCCCCCGATGGCCACTTCAAATTCCCCCACCTGTGGCCACCCCAAATTCCCCCAGGCAAGACGCTTGGATTATGAGGGTTCAGGCGTGATGGCCAGACGTGCGGCGGCCTCTTTGAGCCTGTAGCTCTTGCCCTCGAACTCCAGCATGGCGCAGCGGTGCATGAGTCGGTCCAGGATGGTGGTGGCCATGGTGGCATCACCCAGGTATCGGCCCCAGTCCTGCACGACACGGTTGGAGGTGATGACGATGGATCGGCGCAGCTTGTAGCGCTGGTGCACCAGGGCCTGCAGCAGTTCGGCAGCGTGCTCACTGATGCGCCGCGCCAGGAACAGGTCATCAAGCACCAGCAGGTCGGCAGCGACCCAGCCTTTGAGCAGGCGTGCTCGCTCATCGGCGTCGGCCAGGGCGTAGCGCGCGAACTCGCTGTCGGCTTCGACATAGGCCACGTCGTGGCCCTGCAAGGTGGCCTGGTAGGCGACTGCTTTTGCGATGTGGCTCTTGCCGGTGCCGGGCTTGCCCACGATCAGGGCGTTGGCACCTTCGCTGAGGAACTTGAGGGTGTGCAGCTCGAAGCAGGCCGCACGCGGCAGCTTGGGGTTGAAGCGCCAGTCGAAGTCGGCCAAGGCGGGCTTCTCATCCAGCCCGGAGAGCTTGAAGCGGCGCGCCATCAGGCGGCTGTGGCGCCGGTCGAGTTCGTCCTGCAGCAGGGCCGAGAAAGTGTCCAGGAAGGGCTCCTGGGCGGCCTGGGCCTGCATGAGGCGGGTGTGCAGGGTCTCGGCCATGCCGGACAGGCGCAGCTTGCGCAGGGTGGTCTCAATGTCGTGGGTGGTCATGGCAGTCATGCGAAGAGGTCTCCTTGAGGTGTGGTGGTGGCAGCGGCTATGGCGAAGAGCTCGCCGTATTCCTGCGGGTTGCGGATGAGCTCGTGCGCTTGCGTTGGGGTGGTTTGCTCGGCCTGTCCCGCTGCCGGGGCGGCATCGAGTTGGGCCAGGGCCTGGGCCACCAGGCGCTCTGTGATGGCCTTGACATGGCGGTAGCTGTGCACGCCCTCTTCGATGGCCTGTGCGCAAGCGGTGTTGACCATCTGGCGCGGGTAGCGGTCGGCCAGGTGCACGATGCCCCACAGCTTGCGCTGGCCCACGCGGCCTTCGATGGCAAACAGCATCTGGCACAGCCGGGCCGCGTCCACGCCGATGGCATCGGCCTGCTTGAGGATGTGGCGTGTCTCGCGCGAAGGGTTGAAGACGCGCTCGTCCATGGGCAGCACGACGGTGCCAGGGCGTTCGGCCTTGGTGTGGGTGCGCAGCAAGGCCTGGGTCTGCAGGTCACGGATCTCCAGGCGGTGCTCGAAGATGCGCAACAGCACCTTGGTCCCGATGGCCGCCGGTCTGGCCGCGTAGCTGCAATGGGCCACACGCACGCAGCCGTCGTCGCACACGGTGCGCTGCTCGTCGCGGAAGTAGGCCATGGGCAGCGCCGGCAGGCTTTGCAGGTGGGGCAGCTCTTCTTCGAACATGGCCTGCACCTGGCGGCGCTCCGAGCCGTGGATGCGCGAAGCAGCCCACTTGGTCTCCCAGTGCTCCAGGTAGGCGTTCTGCTCTTCGATGGTCTCGAAGCGCTTGCCCTTGAGCGCCGTGGCCTGGGTATGGCCAATGGCGTTCTCGACGCTACCCTTGCGGTTGGGGTCACGCACGCGGGCAGGGTCGGCCACGACCTCGTAGTGCGCCAGGGTGGCGGCGTACACGGGGTTGAGCTCGGGCTCGTACAGATCGGGCTTGAGCACGCCCTCCTTGAGGTTGTCGAGCACCACGTAGCGGCATGAGCCACCGAAGTAGCGCCAGGCTTGTTCATGCAGTTCGGCCCACACCTGCTGGCTCGAGTTCCAGACCACGCGGCGGAAGCTGCGGCGCGAATACCGCAGCGTGGCCACGAACAGGCGGGGCTTGCGCCAGCGATCCGTGCCGGGCACGCGGGTGGGCGCGCCTTCGCCCCAGTCCACCTGCATCTCCTCGCCGGGCAGGAAGCTCAGGCGGTCGAACTGCTCGGGCTCGCGCACCCGGATGCGGGCCACGAAGCGCTTGACGGAGTTGTAGCGCCCGGCAAAGCTGTGGGCATCGACCAGATCCTGGTAGATGGCCGTGGCGTTGCGGCCCAGGCGCAGTTGCGCTTCGATGAAGGCGCGGTGGGGTTCGCACAGGGAGGCACCGCCAGGGCTTTTGCCCCGTGTTGATGCCGGTGGCCGGGGTGGGGTAATTTGAACTGATGGGTCGGTGGCCACCCCGGGGGAATTTGACTGCTCGGCCAGCCACCTCTTGTGATAGCTCCTGACCGTTTTGCGGTCGATGCCTGTCAGGCGGGCGATCTCCCTCTGACTGGTCTTGCGCTCGAGCAGCGTGTAGACCGTGGCCCTTTGATTGGGTTTCAAGACATTCACTCCTTGGCCTTCCCTCGGGGAAGACCGGACTTCAATGTCCTGCCGCAGGTGCCAGCTACGCCAGCGTTTACCCCCTGACCCCGATCAACTCAGGTGGGGGAGTTTGAGGTGGCCATGAGTGGGGGAATTTGGGTGGCCGCCGGGGTCTTGGCGAGGGAGGGATTTTGATGGTGATTGACCCATGGGAATTCTTTCCTTCTGAACGGTGTGTGGTTCACATCGCGCGAGATGACATGTCCTGATGAAAGCTCAGAGCGCGTTCATTCAGATGTGTGATCAGGCTCAACTGGGAAAGAAGGATGTCGACTGCCTTTTCCAGTTGATGCCCGCCAGACAGCGCCCGAATAGCGTGTGGCGAGGTGAAGCGGATCACCAAGTCATTCGAGCTTGCTGTGCATCCACCGATGTCTTTGCCTGCGCCAAAGCTGACGCTTCTGACCAGCGATGGCGGAGGTGCCCAAGTCAGCGGAGTGGATGGAGACATCCTTGCAGGGAGCTGATAGGTCTCGATATCCAGCACCTTCATTCGCAAGGTGAGAACTTCAAGCTCCAGCGCGCGATGGCTTTTGTGTCTACGCTCGGTCATACAGAAGACGCCACACCCAAAGGTCTTGAAACCACGCAGCACGACCGCGGCTTGAGATCTGGCTTGATCGGTGTGCCCAACCACTTCAACCGTGAGAGATTGGGCGACCCTCATCAGCAGGCGGCTGACCGATTGAGCCACTTGAAGCTGACGGACCGAGATGGACTCATCACAGATCGCTGGTGATTTGGATTGCTCTGCCAGCGAGGCGTGCAAAGCAAGCGATTCCAAAAGGAACCCAACGGATTGGGACGAGTTCGGGGCTTCCAGGATCAGCTGGGTCGCCAAGGGCAGGGCGGACATCGCGAACCATTCGGTGTCGCCATCGTGACGGCGTCGGATGTCTGGATTGAGCCGATGCGGGCTCAACGCCTTGTGCAACATGCACTCCAGTTCGCGTGCCCGCTTGAGGCAATCGAGCCGCACAACGAGCGAGCGGCTGACATCCACCTCGCCTGCCTCTTCAAGCTGCGACAGACGCACGATTGGCTCGATGCTGATGCCGATCTTCAGGCGGGGTTCGACCTTGTGTACAAACAGGTACAAGAAGCAGGCCTGCGTGGTTTGACGAATGCTGTGCCGTGACCAAGGTTTCGCGAGCCTCGGCTTCTTGCCTCGGCGGTTCGGTTGTTGCTCTTGCGCAGGGTTCTGTTCGAGCGTGATCGAATGGGGGGCCGGGCAGCGAACAATCCCGTCATGAGGAAGTGCCGTGTTCATTGCACACCTCCCCTGTTCATCAGGGCCTGGTTGAGAGCGTGCCCGCACAGCTTGGCCAGCAAGGCAGGCGCTTCTTCCAGAGAGAGATCACGGCGCGAGTGTTGCCAAGGCTTGTCTTCAGGCTCCAGTGGAACGCGCTGCTGCAAGACGTCGACGACGGATGCCAGCGGGAAGGCGACGATGGTCACCAACTGGGGTTGCTCCAATGACCAGAGTGACACGTCAATACGGACTTGGTCCGTGTCGTTTTGATCCAAAGGCACGCACACAACCCAGTTGTGAGAGTTCGCCACCGAGATACCTTGGGCTTTCATGTGGGCATGCATTCGTCGAAAAAGGGCAGATTGCTGGCCTCGACGCGTGTTCGGTTGAAACCCCAACCGGAGGATGATGGTCTGTACTTGGGGTCGATTTGGTGCGACCTGGTTCGTTGAGCTCTTGGCTTTCATGGAGATGAGTTCCGATGTTTTGAGGCGGACCGATCCCCTCGCAAGTTCTCTTTTTGAAATCGAGAACTCAGCGATCTGTGGGGATCGACGGTGAATGGGCCACGGCCTGACGGCGTCGGCCATGGGCCGAAATGGGTCGACATATGCCGACGTGGGCCGAGCTAGATCGGAATGGGTGGACCGCGGATGAGGGAACAGTCCGGGCCACCTTCCCAGGTGAGCAGAGATGAGACGTGCATCTGTCCCCTACTCATTCGGCGTCCGTGGCGAGCGGATCGTCGCGATGGGTGGAGATCCCTCTGGCTTTCTGGATGGATTCGCGAATGTCTTGCCAGGAATCCGGGCGCAAGCCGGTAAGGTGGGCAGGGCGATTCAATCGGGCAAGTTCATGGGGCTGGGCCTGTCGCTTGTGGATCAATTCGAACGCGGCCTGGAGCGCGTGTCGTTCATGCGCGTGGTGGGTCTCTACCAGCTGAAGCAGAACCTCAAGCTGTTCTTGGCAGGAGAGCTGCTCCCACCCGCGAACCCGATAGGACTGACTGTTGACACCGTGAACTGCGCCAGGTGGCTGGGTGATGCTGGCCAGCTTGAAGTCGTGGCTGGCATGTCGGCGCTGCAAGATGGCGTTGACGAGGATGCCCTCAATCGGTGGGACGTCGATGGCGCGTGCGACAGCGAAGGCCGTGATGGGCAAGATCAGATTAGGTGGCAGGCTGCTGCCTTTCTCAGACGTGATCGGATCAAGATCGACGCGGGTGCAATTGGAAGAGATCACCCAGTTGTACGCCAGTGCATCAATGCACAGCAGCAGGGGAGGGGACGTGAGATTGGATTTGGGATCATTCATGGCATGCCTTTCTGGGCAAAGGGTTGAGTTCCTCCCTGCCGACCTGAAAATCCTTTCAGTGGCATGTCGATTGGCTTGTGGGCCAGTCAGCGGGAGGGCTTACTCAGCAGTTTGCAAAAGTGACTTCGGATAAAAAGCCCACTTTTGACAACTCAGATCGCGGTGTGTGTTGCGGCGAACGAGTTGGTTTTGAAACCGCCTAGCGCGACAAAAAGGGGCGGGCCATGGCCGTCTTGGTGACGGTTGGTGTGAGGGGCTGTCGTCGATGGATGACTTGGGATCGCTCTCCGATCATGGTCCGATGCCGGCGCAGACAATGTGATGTCGCCGCTGGCAAACCGGCTGGACAAAAGCCGATCGATCGCCGAGCCGTCCTGCCGGGTGATGTTGGGCACATAGCGGCTGTACACCCGAAACAGCATCTCGGTGCTGCCGTGGCCGAGCTGGCGCGCGATCCACTCCGGAGATTCGCCTGAGGCAAGCCACAACGTGGCCGCCGTGTGCCGCATCTGGTACGGGCGTCGCATCTCCATGCCGGCGTGACGCAGCAGTGGATACCAGACCCGGTCCGTGAAGTTCTTGTTATCCAGCGGCTTACCCTGTCTGTTGCAGAACACGTATTCAGACAGGTGTGCGGTCGCAGCGTGCATCCGCATCAGTGCTTCGAAGACGGGCTGACTCATCTGAATGTCGCGCTGGGACGAGTCGGTCTTGGTGTACTCGTCTTCCCCCAGAACCTGCGTCTCGCGAATCAGGATCTGACGGCGCTCAAAGTCCACGTATTTCCACTTCAGGCCGTGGGCTTCACCCGTTCGCATTCCCGTGAAGATCCGAATCACCAGATAGTCCTTGAAATCTGGGCGACAGACTGCGAGCAGCTTTTGCACCTCAGTCAAAGAGAACGGGTGCACATCGGTCTTCCGGATCTTCAGAGGCTTGTAGTTCGCCAAGGGATTCGTAAAGCCGTGGCGGTCCGCCGCATCTTCGAGGATGCGTCGCAGAGGGCCCAGGATTCCGTTGATCCGCTTGTTCGACAAAGTCGATTTGCCGCTGCGACCAGGCAGTGACGCCAACTGATTGCGAAAGGCCATGATGTCCTCTCGCGTGATGTCACCGATGGGTTTGTCCTGGAAGTACCGAATCAAATGGTTGTCGATCGTGGACTGAAGCGTCCTGAGATGTGATCGACGCCATTCGATTTGATGCTCCAGTACCCATTGCTCGACGAACGTGCGAAAGGACGGCGTCGTAGTACTCGCCGGCAGCTCGCGTTTGAACGGAGCAGCAACGATTGGAGAACTCATCTGATGCAACGCCTGTGCTTCTAGTTCTTGAACGCGAGATGAAGTTGGAAACGCTTTGGCGTAGTCAAAGGTTCCTTGTTTGATCTCTTGCTCGATCCCCAAGAGCAACTTTTCCAGTCGCTTTCGGTTTGCGGGCGTTTCGGGCAGGAGCGTTTGCTCCCGGCACCGCTGGCCTTGATACCGGAAGTCCAAGAATAGGAGACCGGTTTCCTTTCGAGAACGCACACTACCCATGGAGTACACCTCCATTGGCCATCGGAATCGGGAGGCTGCTTTCGCGGCTCTTTGATCCCATGTCCTCGGCAATCTGCTCCCAAACGTAGAGGATCTTCCTGCCGCCGAATGGACGGATGTAGTGAACCCCCTCCAAAAGAACGCTGTCTTTCAGACGTTCGCGTATGGTCCGTTGGTCATATTTGATCCTGGCCGAAAGCTCTTCGGTCGTGAGATAAGTTGGCCCTGCCACTGTTCACCTCTCGGAAAAGTTGAGACAATCCAAGATGACAGAACTTCTTTCCAAACGTCGTTTTGTCATCCTGAATGGCATTATGACCATTTAAATGACATTTGCAATAGCTTTTTGTCGTTCTGGGTGACATTTTTTTCTTCAGGCCAACATGATCAAGTGCCACCTGTCCCGTCTTATGGGGGAGCGCAAGCTCAAAATTGCTGATGTCGCGAAGGCAACCGGCTTGCATCGCAACACCGTAACGTTGCTGTATCAAGAGTCCGCTGCTCGTGTAGAGCTGGAGGCGCTCGATGCACTGTGCAAGTTCTTCGGAGTTGGAGTCTCCGAGCTACTCGAGTACATCGAGGATTGATCAGGCTTGTACTTGAGGGCCCCGTTTAGGCTGAAGGAAGTCATTCGCGGGCGACGGCCTGGGAGGCTACTCCGGTCATAACCCGGCATTCGCCGCATAACCGCGACACCTGAGGGATCGAGCATCCGATAGCCAATTGATGGCGGCGTAAGCATAGATACTTGTTGCCATTGCGCAGAACAGGAAGCGTTCTATGGGACGTAAATCAAGGGAAAAGAAGGTCCGGAAGCAACTCTTCAGCGGGGAGGCGCTCGCACTGCTTCGTCCTGCAAGGGCGACCGGAATTGGTCTGCAAGACATCTCGACGTTCAGGGCGTTTGACGAGTCCTATTCGTTGACAAAGGTTCCGAAACTGTACAAGTACTTTGACGTTGATCGCCTGGTCAGCATGCTCAAGGCGCCATCGATACGGTTCACGCAGCCCGAGTACCTCAACGATCCGTACGAATGTCATTTGACGCTGGACAGGCACGCCCTTACAGCCGACTATCGAGAGTTTCGCAAACGGCGCTCTCCTGGCATCAGCAATTCCGAGCTTGACAGTGCTGTCGAGGCTGCGGAGTCGCAGATCATCATTGATGCGCTCATCGGGTACCGACGACAGCGGGACAACCTCGGGGTTTTGTCCCTTTCTGAGGATCCGCTCCAACTTCTCATGTGGTCTCACTATGGAAGCGAGCATGCCGGCGTCTGCGTCGAGTTCGACGTTACGAAATTGATGCCGGACGTGGGAAACGTTCAGCCCGAACAACTTTCAATCTTGCGCCCGGTCCGATATACGCAACAGAAGGTCTCGGGGCTCCCGCGTCCGGACACAATCATTGAAGTCCTTACTACTAAGTCAAATCATTGGTCCTACGAGCGCGAGTGGCGAATGGTTCGCACTCTCGACATGACGCGAAAGGTCAACGAGAGCATCCATGTCGTCGACTTTCCAATCGAAGCGATCAAGGCCGTATACCTCGGAGCAAAGTTTCCTGCCGCTAGGCTGGGCGAGGTCACGAAGCTTGCCGAAGCTCAGGGTGGCAGTCACATCAACTTCGTGAAGTTGTATATTGCACCGCATCGATTTGAGCTGCGGCAGACAACCCTGGAAAAATACGGATGGAAGCTCCTGCACCGGGAACATCACTTCGGGGAGGCAGCACATGAAGCGTTGGTATGTCTTCCGATGGACGACGATGCTTAAAAGCAGGTAGAAAATGGCAGAGAGTTCTCGAGCGGTGCATGCTCGCGGCGCGAAGTAGCCGACGAACGACCGTAATGGACCTCACTACGCTCATCCGACGGTAAGCGTCGAATGTCTGAGATCGCTGCTAAACCGACGTTCATTTGTTCTAAGCGAAAGACCACTGTTGGCAGAGACTGACATTTAGGACAGACTTCTATCGATCGGATGTCGATCCGTCACTTCGCTAAGGTGGATGCCCGTTTAGCAGCGGTAGCGGCCCTACAGAAGTGGTCGCTGATTCGAGTCGCCAGATTGCTCGGCTGGCGATCCGACAGAAGAGTCTTTGCCCTGTTTGTTGGTTGACGTTGCAGGCTTTCCGTCAGGCGCCTTTGCGGAAGCTTCTGGCGGTCGAGGTTGATCAGCCGCCGCGTCATTTGAAGGAGCACAGATCGAGGCGGGTGGTTGCACCGGCGCGCTGACGTCGACCACGATGGGCAGGGAACTGCGTTTGACACCGATGAAATCGGCGAAGACCCCAAGGATGGAGCGGGTCTCCAGACTCATGACGAACCGCTTCGGATCCCCGGATGTATGGGCCGCTGCCTCGAGCTCCCGCGCAGCACTGAACAGGTGCTGTGCATGTTGCTCGCGCATAAAGTACTCTGCGATCACTTCCGCGCGAACCCCTTTGAGCCTTCTTTCCAGTTGCTGTCGCGCTTGGGCGGCAATGGCTTTGCCGTTCTGCATTCCTTCGGAAAGGGCTTCCAGTGCGGTCTGAATGCTGGCTTGGATCCTCCCGTCACCTGAGTCGCCAAAAATCACGCCGTTGATCAGACCTTCATGTCGAGTGTCCACGTCACTGAAGACGAACCGTTCAAGGCCGATGTCCAATGCGACGCAAGCGATACCCGCCGACAACAGGGCGCACCGCAGCGCCACCTCGCGATGTTGGACCCGTACCTCGACGCGCTCACCAAAGAACCTGAACGCGAACATTGCTCGGTTGAAAGCCGGGAAACCTGGGAGGCTCGCGACGGCAGACTTTGCATCTCCGAGGATGCGTAGCCAATCACCGTCCTGTTTGTGCCCTGGGTTTTGCTGAATCAAGTCCGCAAGTTCCTCCAGAGTCAGGCGCTCGTCAATGTCGAGTTTCTTGGCCAACTTGTCCAAGAAGTCTTTCGACAAGACTGCAATGTTTTGGGACTGAGCGAATCGAAGCAGGGACTGCGAGCTATCTGTGGTCGCAACGATGGCGCGATCGCACTTCATAACAGTCTGAAGTCCTTTCACCCACAGCACTCGTTCGAATGCCTTAGGGGACTTCTTGTTCTTGACGTCAACGATGGCCCGCACGCGCGTGGTTGCCGACTGCCGCGCGTACAACCAAGTGTCCAAGTCGGTCACATCGTGCTCTTCGTATTGGAACGGTACTGACCGTAGCGCAAAGAACCCCTGTCGCTCGAAGTACGCGCGAACAAGCTCTTCCAATGCGGGTCCCTTTCCTGGTGCCATCTCAGCCCCCACTGCGCAGGCGATCAAGCGCGCCCGTCACGAATGCTTTGTCTTGAAGCGTATGCCGCTCGCGAACCCGATGTCGGTTCTCGCTCGGGCCCTGGAAGTTGGTGGCTGGCGACCCGTCGAGAAGAAGCGCGTCGGTGGCGATGTTGTTGCCACGGATCAGCGCACGGGCCAACTCCCCCACATCCTTCTTCAGCAGTTTCATGGTGCAGCGTCCACCGCCCTTGTTTTCAAGTTGGACAACCTGTCGCTTCTCCAACTCTTTGTAGTCTTCCGCGATCGCACGCACGCCGTGCTGACCACCGACAGACATGCCGTTAATCAAGTTTCTGAGCAGAGCATCAGGCCAGGCAATGCTTCCTCGCGCGGCATCGCTGCGGGTCATGCCGTAAGTCAGAGACGCGAGCAATGCCTTCGCATCATCCACGGGATCGTCTTCGAACGGGCGTCCGTACTTCTGGAAAGCATCAGGAGATGTCAGATACCCCACCGCCTCAGTGCTGTTGCTGACTTCCAGCCTGTCAAAGAGGCCAACGCCCACGAGGCGCCGGTAGAGTTCATCGCCCAAGATGCTCGTCGCTTCGATGTCAGAGACGGCGCCGCGCTGCTTAATCTTGTCCTGCAGTTCGCTGAGCCGACTGCATTCGGCTGCGCTCAGCGCTTGCATCAAGTTGTATGCCTTGGAGGCGTACTTCGCGTCCCGAAATGTGTTGCTGTTAAATAGGATCTGGAAGCCCCGGTCCTCTGACTGGTCCAGAATAGCAGCAGACCGACAGACGTCGATCAGCGATTCCATGTCCCTGGACGCGATCTTGTACTGATCGGAGATCTGCTGGGCGACAACTGCCCTTGCCTCGGGCTTCTCGGCGACCTTCTCTGAGAGATGAACGACCGCGCGCTCTTCAATTGAAGGGTTCGCGGCTTCGAAAATCCGGGCCGTCGCTTCCAAGACGCCCTCGGTGGTCGCGCCGATAACTGCAATATCGCCTGTCGCGGACACATCGATGCGCCCTTCGGCCTGCAGCGTTTTAAGACCCAGTTCGCGCGACGCGCGATCAATATTGTTAAGGCGGCAGATGTCGGTGACAGTCGCGGAACTGACGACCGGCGTTCGACCATCCAGGGAGCTGCGACGCAGCAGGTTGTAGAGCCGTCCTGTACGACCCGCGTACTGGATGTTCTCCAAGCGTCCTACGCCACTGACCGCGTCCAAGCTCTTGGACTGTGCAAGCAGCCAAGCGCCTCTAGTTTTATCGTCCATCCAACGTGCTCCATGCACTTCTCTTTGTACCGACTAATATGCCACAGGGGGCGGACGCTCTGTGTCGATTCGGCGACTCCTACGCCTCGCCTAGCGCTGCACTCGCGTCACGCGCAACGGGCCGCTTTTAGCGTATCGCAGCCGCTGATGACCCAAGCCGCGAACGTCTCACATCAGCCTATAGCGGGCATTTCAAGTCAGCGTTATACGAGCGCACTTGGCCAAAGTTTTAAGGCCAGGAGCCTCGCCATTGCCCAAGTGTTTCCAGCAGGTGGCGGTACCAAGTCAATCCCACTGCCTGTCGTTGGCCCCCCCGGGCAGGGGTTATCGATAGTAACAACCAAGGGTTGCTCCCGAAACTAAAACAGGTGCGTCTTCCGCGGCGCCAAAGTTCGCGAATCGAAATAGTTGCCCAATGGTCATTTCGGTACCCGAGGTTAAAGACGTGGGCACAACTTGGGCACGCGGTGGGCACAGGACGGGCACAGACGAAAAAAAGCCCCTCAAGATTGAGGGGCTTTTTGATGATGGTTGCGGGGGCCGGATTTGAACCAACGACCTTCGGGTTATGAGCCCGACGAGCTACCAGACTGCTCCACCCCGCGCCAGATGCGGTGTTCCGGTTGATGTGGGCACATCAGGGCCGGATGGGAAAAGGTCATCGATGAAGAGGCCAATTTCCTGAAATGTGGTTGCGGGGGCCGGATTTGAACCAACGACCTTCGGGTTATGAGCCCGACGAGCTACCAGACTGCTCCACCCCGCGTCAGAGACATAGATTGTTGCACGAAATCAGGGCAGGCGTCTAGTGCTTATGGAATTTACTTTGGTGAAGGGGCTTTCGTGTCCAATAGCGCCATGGATGAATCAAACCGCACCGACAGGCGCCTGATGGATCTGGAAGTGAAAGCCAGCTTTCTGGAGGACTTGGTCGAAGACCTCAACAAGCTCGTCATTTCGCAGCAGCAGCAACTGGATGTCCTGCTGCGCGAGGTCAAGGCCCTGCGTGAGCAGTTGCCTGAGCCCGGGCAATCGACTTTCCGCAGCTTGCGTGACGAGCTCCCGCCCCATTACTGATGACAGATTACGCAGACGTGCGGGCCGCAGGTTCCAGCAAGGTGCCGCAAGCCGAGCAAAAACGTGCCTCTGGTAGCACCTTGCCCCCGCAGGCGTGGCAAAACCGCGGGGTGGTAGGGGGCTGTACAGCAGCGGCTTCCAGTGCAGGCGTAGCGTCGGGCAACACCATGCTCAAGCCGGCCATGGCTGGGGGCGATGCTTGGGCCAGCACATTTTCTGCCTGACCCAGTGCATTCAAACGTGCATGGTCTTCAGCCGATGTGGGTGCCACCAACATGCTTTGCGACTGGCCAAAAGCGCTGAGGTGATCGGCCAGGGCTTGCGCCTCGGCCTCGGTTGAAAACAGGGCCGTGACCTGACGGGCGGCATCTTTGCCGAAAGCCACGCTTTCGACGCGGGCGCGCCAGACGCGCAGGGTCATGGCCTCAACCCGGGTGATCTGGCTTTCGGTTTGCAAGCGAGACGTCAGCATGTTGTGGCCCGTGCCAACTTTGCTGGTTTGGTAGGTGCCATTGATTTCCACCCATTGCACGATGGATTCGAAATCGAAGCGACCCCACAGTTCGTGCGAGGCGCGCTGACAAAACACGGCCACCAGGATCAGGATGATGGCGGTGCCCGCTGTGCTGTAGTGGTTGATGGCAGCCAGGCGACCATCGAAATGCGCCGCGAAGTACAGCACCAGAATCAAGGCCAGGGCAACCAGGCCCGTCGCATACAGGTCAAGGGCCACGATCCAGCGGTGGCGGTTCGAATGCCATGCCGCAGTCAGCGAAGGGGCCGCGCTCGATTTGATGGGCATGGGCTGGCTTTCTTCCAAAAACTCACCCTGAAATGACCCCGTGGGCTGATCCTGCGGCAATTGGGGCTCGATGCGGATGTAGCGGCGGTTGGGGATCTTCTCGGTCCATTGATCTTGCAACTGACGCTCCAGCTCATCCATCAGTTGATTGGGCGGGCAATTGATCGACAGCCGGCGTTGCACGCTGCTGGTCTGGGTGCGCGGGGGCGTCTCGACCTGATGCAAGATGGCCAGCACCACCAGGATCGCAGCAACCAAGCCCGTGCACAGCAGCACCAGCGTTTGGGTGGTGAGCGACAGCCCCGCCAAGCTGGGAAGGGCTGGAGCCAACAAGCCAATGGCGACCGGGCCCAAGATGGCGCCGGCCACCAAGGCCACCACGCTTTGCACGTTCAAGGTGGCGGTGCGGTTCGAGATCAGCGGGCGAAACAGGTAAGCCACCGCAAAGACAAAGTAGACCAGGCTCAGCCAGGGGCGTTGTTCGGGTTGGCGCACCAGCCCATAAGCCACTTCGAAGCTCAGCAAAGTGATGAGCATGGCGCCCAGGTTGAAGAAGTGGGTGCGCGCCAGTTCTTGCAAGCGCATCGGCGCCGTGATCAGGTGGGGCACCCAGTGATACAGCAGACCATTGAGGGGGCCTTGCGGTTCGGGGTACACCAGCACACCTTGCTTGAGCATGTCTTTGATGTGATCGGTTTCATGGCCGTTGCCAGAGGCCCCCTGGGGCAGTTCACGCACCACCCCAACCTGGCCTTGCGGCGTGACAAACGACAACGAAGCAGGGCGCCCGCGCCCGAAGAAAAATCGCAAACGTGAGGCCACAGCCGACGCGGCGGTCAGCCCGGCCAGCAACAGGCCGATGCCAATGAGCACCGGCACCAGCCCGGTCATGGCCTCATGCGCCAGCCAGGATTGCCGCCCCTTCCACAAACAAAAGAGGGAACCGATCAGCAGCATCACGCTACAAACCCCCAGCAGCTGGTTTTGCACGCGGTAAGGGTTGGGTAGTTCGAGTTGTTTCCCTTCCGAGCTGTAGTCGTAACTCATGGCGCGATGTTTTGTTTGTGATCAAGAAAAGCCGATCCTAACGCTGCGGCATGTCGCAATCGTCATATGCTGGCGGCATGATCAGTCAATTGAATGATTTTCGGGTGAGCGATGACCTCCTATACCAATCTGACCTTTGACGAAATCGAGGTGGGTGCCAGCCTGTCCGTGTTGCACACGGTGACACGTGACGAGGTGACCCTGCTGTCGCTGGTATCTGGGGATGCAGCTGCCCTCAGTCAGGATGAACCCTCGCGCGAGGCTTGCGACACTTGGTGCGAAGGCGTGGGGGCCGAAGCGCTGATCCATGGCGTGCTCAAGCGCCGCCTGCCGGGGCCGGGAACCCGCATCCTGGCGCACGACATGCGCTACGACCACGACGTGCAGGTGGGCGACGAGCTCAATGCCACGATCCGCGTCGACAGTAAGCAAGCGCCCAATGTGCTGGTGCTGGCGTGTGAGGTGCTGCGTGGCCACGACAAGGTGCTGCGGGGCACCGTGACGGTGGCAGCACCCACGAAGCATATGACGGTCAGCCAGGTCGATACTCCGGCCGTCATGCTTCGGCGCAACGATGTGTTCGGCAAGTTGATGCGTGCTTGTGAGGGGGCCAAGCCCATTCCTTGTGCGGTTGTGCACCCATGTGATCATGATTCCTTGATGGGGGCCATTGAGGCCGCCCGCCATGGCCTGATCGAGCCGGTGCTGGTGGGGCCGCAAGCCAAGATCCAGGCGGTGGCGGATGCCGCTGGGGTCGATTTGAGCGCGTACCGCCTGGTCTCGACTGAGCACAGCCATGCCGCTGCCGAACAAGCGGTGGCCTTGGCCAAGGAGGGTGAAGTGCAAGCCCTCATGAAGGGCAGTTTGCACACCGATGAATTGATGGGGGCCGTGGTATCGGCCTCGTCGGGCTTGCGCACCGCGCGTCGCGTCAGCCATGTTTTTGTGATGGACGTGCCGGCCTATCCGCGCATGCTGTTGGTCACCGATGCCGCCATCAACATCGCGCCGGGCATTCGGGACAAGATGGACATCGTGCAAAACGCCATCGACTTGGCCCATGTGCTGGGCGTGCCCAATCCTAAGGTGGCGGTGTTGGCTGCCGTTGAAACAGTCAACCCCGAGATGTCGGCCACGATCGACGCGGCCATGTTGTGCAAGATGGCTGATCGGGGGCAGATCACGGGCGGTTTGGTTGATGGCCCCTTGGCCTTTGACAATGCCGTGAGCCCTGAGGCCGCCCGCACCAAACACATCGTGTCCTCGGTGGCGGGGGAAGCCGACATCCTGATGGTTCCCAACATCGAGGCGGGCAACATGGTGGCCAAGCAGTTGCAGTATCTGGCTGGTGCTGACAGCGCGGGCATCGTGTTGGGGGCCCGTGTGCCCATCGTTCTCACCAGCCGGGCCGATTCGGTTCGCAGTCGCCTGGCTTCGGCAGCAGTGCTCAAGCTGCTGGCGCAGGCTCAAAGTGGCAACCCTGCCAACAAGGGGCAGCCATGACTGACGCGGTGGTGGTGGTCAATGCAGGCTCATCCAGCCTGAAGTTCGCGGTGCTGGCCGCGCGTGATCTGCGTCCGCTGGTCAGTGGTCAGGTCGAGGGCCTGCAGACGGCGCCCCACGTGCATGTCGAGTCCGAGGCGGGCGATGTGCTGCTAGAGCATCGATGGCCCGATGGCACGGCGCTGACACACGAAGACGCCGTGGCCTACTTGCTCGACAACCTGCACGACCATCTGGATGGTCACCAAGTCAAAGCCGTGGGTCACCGCATCGTGCACGGCGGCTCGCTGTACCGCGAGCCCGTGTTGTTGACCCCTGAAGTGCTGCAACAACTGGCGTCGTTGATTCCGCTGGCGCCTTTGCACCAACCGCACAACCTCAGTCCGGTGCACGCGTTTCACAAGCTGGCGCCGCATCTGCCGCAGGTGGGGTGCTTTGACACCGCGTTTCACGCCACCAATCCACCTGTGGCCCAGGCGTTTGCGCTGCCGGCCAGCCTGGCGGCCGAAGGCGTCAGGCGCTACGGCTTTCATGGCCTGTCGTACGAATACATTGCCTCGCAGTTGCCACACGTGGATCCGCGAGCGGCGGCGGGGCGTACCGTGGTGATGCACTTGGGCAATGGGGCCAGCATGTGCGCGCTGCAAGGCGGGCGCAGCGTGGCCAGCACCATGGGCTTCACGGCGCTGGACGGGCTGCCGATGGGCACGCGTTGCGGCACCATTGATGTGGGGGTGGTGTTGTGGCTGATGGACCAGAAGGGCATGGGCGCGCGGCAGATTGAAAAACTGCTCTACAGCCAGTCCGGCTTGCTGGGGGTGTCGGGCGAATCTTCAGACATGCGAACCTTGCTGGCCAGTGGCAGCGACGGCGCACGCCGGGCGGTGGATCTGTATGTGTATCGGATCGGGCGCGAATTGGGCTCGCTGGCGGCCGCCCTGGGAGGGCTCGACGCCATGGTCTTCACCGCCGGCATAGGCGAACACGCGGTGCCGATTCGGGCCCGGGTAGCCCAGGGTGCGGCGTGGTTGGGGGTCAAATTCGACGAGGCCGCCAATGAGCGGGTCAAGCCCGGAGCGCCGGTGCGGATTTCGTCTGACGACAGTGCGGTGGCGGTCTGGGTGGTGCCAACCAACGAAGAGCGCATGATTGCACTGCACGTGTGTGCGGTTGCACTCCAAGCGGGGGCCTGAGCGGTACAATCAAAGGTTCTGCAAGCCCCGCTGAATGTGGCCGGGTGCAACAAGATTCCCCGAAAGGATTCCCCCATGTCGATGGACGACCGCGACGGCAAAATCTGGATGGATGGCCAAATGGTGGATTGGCGCGATGCCAAGATCCACGTGTTGACCCATACGCTGCACTACGGTTGCGGCGCCTTTGAAGGCGTGCGGGCCTACAAAACCGACAAGGGAACGGCGATCTTCCGCCTGAAGGAACACACCGAACGTCTGTTCAACAGCGCCAAGATCCTGCGCATGCCCATGCCTTTCACGCTGCAAGAGCTGATGCAGGCGCAACTGGATGTGGTCAAGGCCAACAACCTCGAAAGCTGTTACCTGCGTCCGCTGGTGTGGCTGGGCTCTGAAAAGCTGGGCGTCAGCCCCAAGGGCGCCAAGGTGCACGCCATGGTCGCGGCCTGGGCCTGGGGTGCCTACCTGGGCGAAGAAGGCCTGAAGCGCGGTATCCGCGTGAAGACCTCCAGCTACACCCGCCACCACGTCAACATCACGATGACGCAAGCCAAGGCGGTGAGCAACTACACCAACTCCATCCTGGCCAACCTCGAAGCCACCGAAGACGGCTACGACGAAGCCATGCTGCTGGACAGCGCCGGCTTCGTGTCCGAAGGTGCGGGCGAGAACCTGTTCATCATCAAAGACGGCAAGCTGTACACGCCTGACCTGTCGGCTGGTGCTCTGAACGGCATCACCCGCAACACGATTTTTGCGATCTGCCAAGACCTGGGCCTGGAGCTCAAGGAAAAGCGCATCACCCGCGACGAGGTCTACATCGCCGACGAAGCCTTCTTCACCGGCACCGCGGCGGAAGTCACCCCGATTCGCGAACTGGATCGCATCCAGATCGGCCAGGGTTCGCGTGGCCCCATCACCGAGAAGATCCAGAACGCCTTCTTCGATATCGTCAATGGTCGCAATCCCAAGTACGCCGAATGGCTGACCTTGGTTTGATGCGCCCCACGTTTTCACAGTGAGCAAGGATTGAAGCCATGAGTGCCTCTACCGCATCTCAAAATGTTGTCGAAGTGACTGCCGCCGATGTGCAAGGCCCGGGCGTGGTGTTTTGCCCCAACCCCAAGCAGGTGTTGTCGAGCATGCACCCCCGCGTCTACATCGACGTCAGCCATGGTGAAGGCAAGTGCCCCTACTGCAGCACGGTGTACCGCCTCAAAGAAGGCGAAAAGGTCGGCCACGGTCACTGAGCTGGGGCTTCCCTGCTGCCTTGAATCGAAAGCCCGGCTTGGTCCGGGCTTTTTTCATATTGAATCTCTCGTTGGATCGTTTTTCATGCCGTCTCCCGTTGCCGCGCTCTCTGATGTTCAAACCCTGGCCGAGCTGTTGGTCTGGCGAGCGGCCACCACGCCCGATGGGCAGGCTTATCGCCAATTCGATGCCGCCACGCGGCAGTGGCAAACCTGGACCTGGCGTGAAGCCGCTGAGGCGGTGACACGCTGGGCTCGGCCACTGGTAGCCATGGGCTTGGAGCGTGGGGCGCGGGTGTCGATCTTGCTGCCCAATGGGGTGGATGCCATGTGCATCGATCAGGCCTGCCATGCCACAGCGTGTGTGCCTGTGCCCTTGCATGCCATCGACAACCCGGCCAGCGTGGCCTACATCCTGGCAGACAGTGCGGTGTCGCTGTTGGTGGTGCAAACCGCTGCCCAATGGGATGCCATTGCCAGCGTGGGTACGCCTTTACCCGCTTTGCGCGCGGTGGTGTTCACCGACAATGGCGTGCCGCCACAGCAGGCGGGCGGGCCCTTGCTGCAATCCTTGACGGATTGGTTGGCCCAGCAGCCCAGCCCTGGGCAATGGGCTGCCGTGTCTCTCCCAGGGGCTGAAGATCTGGCCGCGATCGTCTACACCTCAGGCACCACGGGCAAGCCCAAAGGGGTGATGCTCAGTCATGGCAATGTGGTGGCCAATGTCAAGGCTGTGTTCTCGCAGATCGCGCCGGGCCCGCAGGATGTGTTTTTGTCGTTCTTGCCGCTGTCGCACACCTTTGAGCGCACGGCTGGTTACTACCTGCCCATTGCTGCCGGCGCGTGCGTGGCCTATGCCCGATCGGTCGCGCAATTGGCCGATGACCTCAAGATCATCCAACCGACGGTGCTGATTTCGGTGCCTCGCATTTACGAGCGGGTGTACGCCAAGCTTCAGGAAACGCTGGCCACAGCGGGCTGGAAGGCGCGCATCTTTGCCGCCGCCGAAGCCGTCGGCTGGCGACGCTTCTGCCGCCAGCAGCAATTACCTTGCCCCAGCAGCCCATGGGCGATTCTGGATGGGGTGGTGTGGCCGGTGTTGAACCGGCTGGCGGCCCGGCCTTTGCTGGCGCAATTTGGCGGGCGCCTGCGCGTGGCGGTGAGCGGCGGTGCACCCCTGTCGCCCGTGTTGGCGCGGTGCTTCCTGGGCTTGGGCATGCCCCTGCTGCAGGGCTATGGCATGACCGAGACCTCGCCCATCGTGGCGGCCAACTTGCTGCAGGACAACGATCCCACCACAGTCGGCCGCGCCTTGCCGGGCGTAGAGGTACGCATCGGCGAGAACCGTGAGTTGCAGGTTCGGGGGCCCAGTGTCATGAAGGGCTATCTCAATCGTCCAGAAGACACGGCCAAGGTCTTGTCCCCCGATGGTTGGTTGGGCACGGGCGATCAAGCCTCGATCGAGAACGGCCGCATCCGCATCTTGGGCCGCATCAAGGAAATCATCGTCACCTCGACGGGCGAGAAGGTGCCCCCAGGTGATCTGGAACTGGCCCTGACCTCCGACCCCTTGTTTGCCCAGGCCTTTGTGGTGGGCGAGTTGCGCCCCTTCATTGCGGCGGTGGTGGTGTTGAATCCAACTGAGTGGCGTCGCCTGGCTGCAGGCTTGCAGCTCAACCCCGATGACCCCACCTGCCTGCAGTCGGCCGCGGCCAGGCAGGCCGCGCTGGATCGGATCAAACGAGCTGCTGCCAGCTTTCCGCACTACGCGGTGCCGCGGGCAGTGTGTCTGACGCTCGAGCCCTGGACTATCGAAAACACCATGATGACCCCCACGCTCAAGCTCAAGCGCAATAACCTGATGAGCAAATTTGCCGAAGACATCGAACGCCTGTATCAGCGTTGAGCCCTTCGTATCTGTGTCACGCTCACGCACCTACAATCGTTGGCAATCATGAAGACCACGCACGAATTCGTACTCACCCTGTCTTGTCGAGACACGACGGGGATCGTTCACGCTGTTTCCGGCCTGCTGTATCAGGCCGGGTGCAACATCATCGACTCGCAACAGTTCGGTGATGTGCAAAGCGAAGACAGCACCGGCTTGTTCTTCATGCGGGTGCACTTTGCGGCGCCTGATCACCTGGCCGATGCCGTGACGCTGGACAAGCTCTTCTCACACGTGCGCGAGCAGTTCAAGATGAGCGCGCAGATTCATGCCTTGTCCCGCAAACCCCGTGTTCTGATCATGGTCAGCAAGCATGGGCATTGCCTGAACGATTTGCTGTTCCGCTGGCGTTCGGGTTGGTTGCCCATCGACATCCCAGCCATCGTGTCCAACCACCCGGACTACGCCGAGCTGGCCGCCAGCTACGGCATCCCGTTTCATCATCTGCCTTTGCCGACTGGCTCATCGGCGGAAGTCAAGCGCGAGCAGGAGCGCCAGGTCGAGGCCCTGGTCGAGCACGAGGGGATCGATCTGGTTGTGCTGGCGCGTTACATGCAGATCCTCAGCGCCGATTTCTGTGAGTTTCTCAAGGGTCGGGCGATCAACATCCACCACAGCTTCCTGCCCAGCTTCAAGGGCGCCAAGCCCTACTATCAGGCCCATGATCGGGGTGTCAAACTGATCGGGGCCACGGCGCATTACGTCACCGCCGACCTGGACGAAGGCCCCATCATCGAGCAGGATGTTGAGCGTGTTGACCATACCCTCAGCCCGGAAGATTTCACCGCAGTGGGCCGGGATGTCGAGTGCATTGTGCTCGCGCGTGCGGTCAAATGGCATGTCGAGCACCGTGTGCTCATGAACGGTCACAAAACCGTGGTCTTCCGCTAAAGGATGCTGGCATGAACGATCCCCGTTCCATCAAAGCCACGCAGGCCGCCCTGATGGTGTCGGCCGATGATACCGAGGCGACCTTCTACGAAGCCTTGCAGCAAGGGGATCTGGATCGCGTCATGTCTGTCTGGGCCGAAGAAGACGAGATCGCGTGTGTGCATCCGGGCGGGCCTCGCGCGGTGGGCGTTGTGGCCATCCGGGCGTCTCTCGAGGCCGTGTTGTCGCAAGGCTCTTTGCACGTGACGCTGGAGCAGGTTCGCCGGCTGGAGACGGCCACTTGTGCCGTGCATCATGTGCTCGAAAAAATCCAAGCGATGACGCCGGAAGGCTTGCAGCAAGCCTACGTGATGGCGACCAATGTGTACCTGCGGACAGCCCAAGGTTGGCGCATGGTGCTGCATCACGCGAGCCCTGGTCAGCCGCACGACATGCCCGATGTCGTTGAGTTGGGTGCGACCCTGCACTGACATGCAGCACTACCGCGCGCCCATTTGGATGGCGGGGTCTGGTCCCATAGGGGGGCATATTCAGACCATCTGGCCAGCCTTGTTCAGCCGGGCGCATTCCCCTGAAGACATCGTTGCCGCCACGCCGGGCCACGAGCACAAACTGAACTACACCCGACAACGCTGGGACACGCCAGATGGCGATTTCATCGACGTCGACAGCTTGGTGCCACCAGGGTGGAGCCCGGGCGATTCGCCGGTGCTGGTGCTGTTTCATGGTTTGGAAGGCTCGTCCCAAAGCCATTACTCGCGCGCCTTTGCCCTGTGGGCACAGCAGCGTGGTTGGGCTTATGTCGTGCCCCATTTCCGGGGGTGTTCGGGTGAGTTGAATCGGGCGCCTCGGTTTTATCATTCTGGCGATCACGAAGAGGTCGATTGGATCTTGCGGCGTGTGTCCACGCAGTGGGGCGGGCCAGTGTCTGCCGTCGGGATTTCTTTGGGGGGCAATGCGCTGTTGCGTTGGGCGCAAGAGGCAGGTTCGACGGCAGCCTCGGTCACCAGCGCCGTGGCGGCCGTGTGCTCGCCTTTGGATTTGACTGCGGCCGGCCATGCCATTGGCTCAGGCTTCAATCGCGTGTCTTACAACCGCATGTTCTTGCAGACGCTCAAGCCCAAGGCCCTGGCCAAGCTCAAAACCTATCCGGGTCTGTTCGATGCCCAGGCGTTGGCTGCCGCGCCGGATCTGTATGCCTACGATGCGGTGGTCACCGCGCCGCTACACGGATTTGCCAGCACCGAAGACTATTGGCAGCGGTGTTCGTCCAAGCCGGGATTGAAGGCGATGAAGCATGTGCCGACGCTGGTGTTGAACGCCCTCAACGATCCCTTTATTCCGGCCTGGTCTTTGCCGGGGCGCGATGATGTAGGGCCAGCCGTCACTTTGTGGCAGCCGCGTCAAGGCGGGCACGTTGGCTTTCCCGCGGGGCGCCCGCCAGGGCATGTGGCCGCGCTGCCGCAATCGGTGGCCAGTTGGTTGGCACAACACGCCCCCAAGGGCCATTCGCGAAGGCGCTGAGCCTTCATCAAACCAGTGGGATCACACCATGGATGAGATCGTCAAAGCGGCCCTGAAAAAATGGCCGAATGTGCCTGCCTGCTATGGGTGGCTGGGGCTGGATGCGCGGGGCGATTGGTATTTGCGCGACGAGGCCACTCAGGCTGCTGGCCCTTTCCCACAATCGAAGGGCAGTCGGATCGTGCACGACAAACTCAAGGACTTCATTCAGCGCAACTACGACCACGACGCAAACGGCGCCTGGTTTTTTCAGAACGGCCCTCAGCGCGTGTACGTGCAACTGGAATGCGCGCCCTTGATCCTGGGGGTCCAGCGAGATTCGACCGGAGCATTTGACGTGACCACCCACGCCGGGCAGCGTGTGGCGCAGGTGCGGTCGTCCTGGTTGGACGAGGCGGGGCGCTTGTACCTCGACACTGATCTGGGCTTGGGCCTGCTTCGCTCGTTGGACATGGATGTTGCGGCGGACGCCCTTGAATCCGGGGCCTGGGGCGAACCCACCGAGGTGGCGTTTGAGGCTTTACCTGAGCAATTTGGCTTTTGCCTGAATCCACAGCCTTCCTCATCCCAACTGTGATGATTGGCGGTCAGGCATGAAAAAACCGGCCATGCAGGCCGGTTTTGTGTGTGAGGGCGGCGATGAGGCGCTGCGATCAGGGCGCAGATGCAGCACTGGCAGCGCCAGCAGGAGCGGGCGGCTCGGCGAACTTGGCACCACCTGCGTTGGCCATGTAGACCACGGCGCGCGCGATTTCATAGTCGCTGAACTCGCCACCGCCTTGTGCGGGCATGTTGTTTTTGCCCTTCAAAGCCGAGTGCCACAGGGCCTCAAAGCCGGTGGCAATACGTGGGCCCCAAGCTGCGGCGTCGCCAAACTTGGGCGCGCCCAATGCGCCAGCGCTGTGGCAGGTGGTGCACTGCGCCTTGAACACTTCTTCACCCGTGCGGGGGCCTGAATTGGCCGAAGCGGATTTGATCTCAACCGTGCCGACCGGCATGATGCGCTCGGACACCGCCTGAGGGCTCAGCGCATCGCTGCCGCTGGAGCCACGGCCACCCGCCGAGACAAAATTCACCAACAGGGCAATGATCACCACCGGCAGCACGAAGGCCAGCACGACCGCCACGATGAGTTGCTTGGGCGTTTTGATCGGGCCTTCATGGCCGTTGTCTTGGGATTGGGGCGCTTGGCTCATGGATGTTTGGGGTGCGCAGAGTGTTGATGAACAGGCGGCCAAAGGCCGACCCACAAAAGGGTCATTATAGTTTGTGCGGCGCCAATGAGACGTTGTTGCGCAAAACGAGGAGATCCCTGAACGAGTCGTAGGGCGTGACTGTTAGAATCAACCCGCGTGCGGCTGTAGCTCAGTGGATAGAGTATCGGCCTCCGAAGCCGAGGGTCGTGGGTTCGATCCCCGCCAGCCGCGCCATCTGCCCATCCGTCCAACTCACACAACGATTGCAAGCGATTTGTGGAACAGCGAGTAAAACCAAGACTCACGGTTCGTTGGCGAGGGTTCCTTGCACATTCGATCGAAGACCGTCAATTCGTTCTTGTTGACAACATCAGCGAGGACGGGGCTGGTCTCCATTGTGATTTTGGCGGCTTCAAGATGGGTGAAAAGCTCACCCTGGTCATGGAAATGCCCCCCAAACCGGGCACAGCGACCAAGCCGTCGATTTTGCAGGCTACGGTCAACGTCGTGTATGTGGTTGCAGAGGCCAAAACCGGGCAATTTCGCATTGGTCTCAAGATTTTGGACATGAACGAGCTAACGCGGGCCACTTTCCGCAAGCTGCTGGGTTGATCCAGTCAAAATTGCCACGAGGGATTCGCGCTGATGGAAGACAAGCCCCAGACTGACGGATCTCAAGACGCCGAAGTCACCCTTGAATATCTTTTGCGCCGGATGCGCTTCAAGAGCGACTTTCCGGCCTTGTCGTCTTCGGTGGCGCGGGTTCAGGCCCTGTCTGACTCGGATACCGAAAACATGCAAACCCTGTGCGATGAAATCTTGCAGGATGTCGCCCTGACGCAGAAATTGCTGCGTCTGGTCAACACGGCGCACTTTCGTCGGGCCGGCACCGATCAAATCAGCACGGTGTCGCGCGCTGTTGCCCTGATCGGCATGGCGGGTGTGCGCAACATGGCGCTGTCGCTGATGCTGCTGGATCACATGCCCGACAAAGGGCACGCCCACCAACTCAAGGTCGAGTTTTTACGCTCGGTCATGGCCGGTACTTTGGCCTCGGAGTTGAGCCACTCTTCCAAAGAGGCTGAACAGGTCTACATCGGGGCCTTGTTTCGCAACCTGGGGCGCCTGTTGGTGTCTTTCTACCTACCGGAGGATGCCGAGCAGATCCGGATTCAGATGGCGAACAGCCTAGCCGAAGGCAAGCCCATCGACGAGCTGAAGGCTTCTGAGTTGATTCTTGGCATGTCGTTTGACGAGCTGGGTCAAGCAGTAGGGCATAAATGGGGTTTGCCGGACACTTTGCTGCATTGCATGGCCGTCCCGTCTGGTGATGTGCCTCGCTTTTCAATGGCCGCAAGACCAGAACGCATGGTCTGGCTGGCCAGTCTGGCCAATGAGGGCGCTGATGCCATGCTGCATACCGAGCCAGTCGATCTGGGGCAGGCCTTGGAGGGGCTGACGGACCGTTACGCCAAGGCCTTGGATCTGTCGCCTCACGCGTTGCAGGACGCTGCGGGACGGGCGCGTAAGCGCATGTCAGAGATGACCGAGGCGTTGAATCTGACTGTACCTGCTCAATCTCCGGCAGAGCGTCTGCTTGATACGTTCTATGTTGATGCACCCAACGCGGGTGAAACTGGCCCAGCAGCCGAAGATCTCGGTCTGCTTGACAGCCAGAACGGTGCGCTCAGTCAAGGTGCGCCCATTTTGGAAAATCAATCGCCTTCAGACATTCTGGCTGCAGGCATTCAAGACATCACCAACACGCTGGTTGAGCAGTTCCGCCTCAATGATGTGCTGCAGATGATCCTGGAGACGATGCTGCGGGCCCTCGATTGCCGCCGTGTGATCTTCTGCCTGAAAGACCCCAAGACGGGTTCGCTGCTGGGGCGCGTCGGCATGGGCGAGGGGGCCGATCCGGTCAAAGCCCTGTTCAAGGTGCCGATCGACAAAGTCAACCTGGCTCAGGCAGATATCTTCAGTGCGGTGTGCTTGAAGAACCTCGACACCTTGATCGCCGATGCCAGCAAGCCCACGGTCAGTTCGCGCCTGCCTGAATGGTTCAAGGATCAAGTCCAGGCACCGACCTTCCTGTTGCTGCCTATGGTGGTCAAGCGTGGCGCACAAGACATCGTGTTGGGCCTGATCTATGCCGACAAGGGCCGGGCTGGTGACCTCAAGATCGACGAGCGTGAACTGTCTTTGCTGCGGACCTTGCGCAATCAGGCGGTGATGGCGTTCAAGCAATCTGCGGGTGGATAATCCCGCCCCATGTTTCGCATCGTCCTGGTTGAACCCGAAATTCCGCCCAACACGGGCAACGTGATCCGTCTGGCGGCCAACACCGGCTGCGAGCTGCACCTGGTCGAGCCTTTGGGCTTCTCCATGGACGACAAGTTGCTGCGTCGTGCTGGCCTGGACTACCACGAGTACGCCAATGTGCGGCGCCACGCGAACTGGCAGGCCTTTCTGACTGCGATGCAGCCCGATCCGCAGCGCATGTTTGCCTTCACCACGCGGGGCAGCCAACCCTTCGGCCAGGTGGCCTGGCAACCCGGCGACTGGTTGGTGTTCGGTTGCGAAACCCGAGGGCTGGATCCCACCCTGCGTGAAACCTTTCCCACTGCACAGCGTGTGCGTTTGCCGATGCGGCCCGAGCAGCGTAGCTTGAATCTGAGCAATGCCGTGGCGGTAGCCGTGTTCGAAGCCTGGCGCCAGAACGGTTACGCCGGCGGCGCCTGATGGGCGTTCAGCCCTCGGCCTTGGCCTCGCGGCGCATCAGGTTGACCACGGCTTCGCGTGGCGAGATGCGGCCTTCCAGAACAGCCACCACAGCCTCGGTGATCGGCATCTCGACCCCCAGGCTGTGCGCGCGTTGCCACACGGTCGGGGCGCTGTAGACGCCTTCGGCCACATGGCCCAGATCGGTCAGGATCTGTTGCAGGCTCTTGCCTTCTGCCAGTTGCAAACCGACGGTGCGGTTGCGCGAGAGGCTGCCGGTGGCGGTCAAGACCAGATCACCAAGGCCAGACAAGCCCATGAAGGTGTCGGTGCGTGCACCCAGTGCCACGCCGAGTCGGGTCATTTCAGCCAGGCCTCGGGTGATCAGGGCGGCACGGGCGTTGAGGCCCAGGTTCATGCCGTCGACGATACCGGTGGCAATGGCCAGCACGTTCTTGACGGCGCCTCCCACTTCCACCCCGATTGGATCGGTCGAGGTGTACACACGCAGGCTGTCACTGTGGAAGGCGTCCACCGCCTGCTCGGCCAGGGCTGCATCGGTGCTGGCGGCCACCAAGGCGGTGGGCTGGCCCAGGGCCACCTCATGCGCAAAGCTGGGGCCCGACAGCACACCGCAGCGAGCGTGCGGGCGCAGGGCCTGGGCGATTTCGTGGCCCAGACGGCCGGTGCCCTTTTCAAAACCTTTGCACAGCCAGAGCGCCGCGATGTCAGCCGGCAAGGTCTGCAAGGTGGTGCCCAGGGCCGCCATCGGGGTGCCGATGATGACCAAGCCATCGGGGCGGTGAGCGTAGGCGATGGCCCGATGCAGGTCATCGGTGACCCGCAGGGAATCAGGAAACGGTGCGTTTGGCAGATAGCGTGCGTTGCAGCGCGCCGAGTTCATCTCAGCGACTTGGGCGGCGTCGCGCGCCCACAGCAACACGTTTTCGCTGTGGCGCGCCGCACTGATGGCCAGTGCGGTACCCCACGCGCCCGCGCCAAGCACGCTGATGTACGTGGCGCGCTGATGCTCCTGAGTCATCCGAGCGAACAGTTCAGGCTTGGCCGTTGGCAGCTTGCTGCATCTGGGCTTCGTACATGGCCTGGAAGTTCACTTCAGTCAGGTGCACGGGTGGGAAGCCAGTGCGGTTGATCACGTCGGCCACCGTGGCGCGCAGGTAGGGGTAGACGATCTGCGGGCAGGCAATGGCCAGGATGGGTTGCAACTGGTCTTGGGGGATGTTGCGGATCTCGAACAGACCGGCTTGCTTGGCCTCGACCAGGAACAGCACCTTGTCATTGATTTTGGTGGTGACGGTGGCCATGACGGTGACTTCGAACAGGCCTTCCTGAACGGGCTCACCGTGCAGGTTCAGTTGCACGTCGACTTGAGGCTGACCTTGCTCCAGCAGGATCTGCGGGGCATTGGGTTGCTCCAGCGACAGGTCCTTGAGGTAGATGCGCTGGATGCTGAAAGTGGGTTGGGCTTGTTCGCTCATGGTCAATCCTTGTGTGACAGCGTCGTTGTAGATGTTGGGTTGGGATTATGGCCCAGCCAGATGACGCCACTGTCACACAACGCGTCACAGCAGGGTCAGCCCCAATGCGAGGGCGGCGGGCAATCCCTGAACGAACAGGATGCGCCGATTGACGGTGAGGGCACCAAAGATGCCCGCGACGACCACGCAGCCCAGAAAGAACACTCGGGTGGGGCCGCCGGCATCACCTTGCATCAAGCCCCAGACCAGGCCAGCGACCAGAAAGCCGTTGTACAACCCCTGATTGGCTGCCAGCGCACGGGTGGATTCGGCGAAGTCGGCCTTCAGGCCGAAGGTCTTGCGGCCCAGAGGGCGGGTCCAGAAGATCATCTCCAGTGCCATGAAGTAGGTGTGCAAGAGGGCGACCACGGCGGTGAGGATCAGGTGGGCGGTGTGCATCGGGGACTCCTTGTTTGATTTTTGTACTGTATAGTAGGTAAATGACTTCGGTCAATGAATTTTTAACTAAATGGTACAAAAAAAGGAAACCAAACCCAGAGGGCGACCGCGGGCATACGACTCGGCGGTGGTCTTGAACGCCGTGCTCAACACCTTCTGGGAAAAAGGCTATGCCGCCACCTCGGTAGACGACTTGTGTCGTGCCACGGGTTTGAACAAACCGAGCCTGTATGCCGCGTGGGGTGACAAGCACGGCCTGTATCTGCATGCCCTGGATGCCTACATTGCCCGCGTGGGCCAAGGCATGGCCGCCGCATTGGCTGATGTGTCAGGCGGGGTGCGACCGGCCTTGGACCGGGTGCTCGGCCAGGCCGTGTCCCTTTATCAAAGCGGACGGGGATGCTTTTTGGTCACCACGGCGCCTGCCGTGGCCTGGGATGACGAGGTCGTGCGCCAGCGGGTACAGCAGGCCTTGCTTGCTCAGGATCACCTGCTGGCACAAGCCTTTGAGCGGGCTGAGCAGGCTGGACAGCGCAGGCTCGGGCCCCCTGTGGCCATGGGGGCGGCGGTGTCAGCGATCCTGCATTCACTGGCTGTGAGGGCGCGCGCCGGGGCCAGCACGGATGCTTTGCAGGCGTGGGCAAGCGCTGCCCTGGATGCGCTACTGGGGCGAGAGTCGCTCAGCCGTTGAGCAAAGGCTGCAAGCCGCCGCGCTGATCCAGCGCGATCAGGTCGTCACAGCCGCCCACGTGCGTGTCGCCAATGAAAATCTGCGGCACGGTACGCCGGCCGGTGATTTCCATCATGTGGGCGCGCTGGCCCGGGTCCAGATCGACGCGAACTTCTTCAATCTGGCTGACTCCCCGCTGTTGCAACAGGGCTTTGGCGCGCTGGCAGTAGGGGCAGACCAGCGTGGTGTACATCTTGACGGCTTGCATGGCTTGAAATGAAAACAGGGCAGCGATGCCCTGCATTGTCGGTCGACGTGGATGTCCGCCTGGTCTGTATGGACTATGCCGGCGTGAATATCTCAGGCTTTTTCGACGGGCAGGTTGGCCGCGCGCCATGCGCCCATGCCGCCACGCAGTGATTGCGCGTTTTCGTAGCCCATAGACTTGAGTTGCGACACGGCCTTGCCCGAGCGAATGCCGCTGGCACACACCACGACCAGCGCAGTGGTTTTGTTGCCGGGCAGACCCTTGGCCGAGCCCAGTTGCCCCAGGGGGATGTTCTTGGCGCCGATCAGGTGGCCGGCCTGGAATTCTTGCGGTTCGCAGACATCGATGACCACTGCTTTGTCACGGTTGATGAGCTGAACGGCTTCGGTGGGAGACAGGCCCGCGCCACCCGCTTTCAGTTGCTGCCACAGCAACATGCCGCCTGAGGCGGCGGCCGTCACGATCCAGTACCAGTTGTCGGTGACGTAGCTCATGGAGTTCATTCAAAGGCTTTCTGTGCAATGCGTGGGGCCGGAACCAGCAAATAGGTGGGTGCCGGGTTAGACCCTAATTATAAAATCCCGGGTTCACTGGCTGCGCGCCGGTCCCCCCTTTTTAAACTCTGGATCAATCCCATGTACAAGCTTGTTCTGATTCGCCACGGCGAATCGACCTGGAACCTGGAAAACCGTTTCACCGGCTGGACCGATGTGGAGCTGACCCCCACCGGCGTGTCGCAGGCGATGTCTGCGGGCAAGCTGCTGAAGGCCGAGGGCTATGAGTTCGACGTGGCCTACACCTCGGTGCTCAAGCGCGCCATCCACACCCTGAACTACGTGCTCGATGAAATGGATCGCACGTGGTTGCCCGTGGTGAAAGACTGGCGTCTGAATGAGCGTCACTACGGTGGCCTGCAAGGCTTGAACAAGGCGGACATGGCCAAGCAGTACGGCGACGAGCAAGTGCTGATCTGGCGCCGTAGCTACGACACGCCCCCTCCCGCGCTGGATCCGAATGACCCGCGTGGCCAACGCCAGGATCTGCGTTACGCCAAGCTCAACCCCGAGCAAGTGCCCCTGACCGAATGCCTGAAGGACACCGTGGCCCGCGTGGTGCCGTACTGGACCGATGTGCTGGCTCCCGCTATCAAGTCCGGTCAACGCCTCGTGATCGCAGCCCACGGCAATTCGATCCGCGCTCTGATCAAGTATCTCGACAACATCAGTGACAGCGACATCGTCGGCTTGAACATCCCCAATGGCATCCCGCTGGTGTATGAACTCGATGCGGATCTGAAGCCCATCAAGCATTACTACCTGGGTGATGCTGCAGCCGCGGCTGCGGCCGCCGCAGCAGTGGCCAAGCAAGGCAAGGCCTGATCCGGCCTCAGGGCTGCAAAGACCAGACCACAGGGCAGTGATCGGAGAGTTGCCGATCCTGATCTTCGGGTGCGAAAGGCAGGTGTGCAAAACGCCTGCCTTTTTTCTTGTCTGCCAGACTCTGGCTGATGAGGATGTTGTCGATGTATTGCTTGTGATGGTCTTGCGCATCGCAGGGCGTGTAGCGCTGGCCCTCGGTGGCCCGCACGAGCACGGCGCCGTGGGGTTCGTCATCACTCCAGGCTTGAAAGAGGTTGACCGGAGCCCGTTCGTCGTTGCCAGCTGGGTAGCGGGCGTCGTGATCCAGTCGACGATTGAAATCGCCCAGCACGGCAAAGTCAGCCCCCTCGCGTACCCGCGCATCGATCCATGATTCGATGACCGGCGCTTGTTGTTGCAATCGTGTACAGGGGGAAAAGTGACGGTCCATGCGGCCATCGAAACAACCACTCTTGAGATGCACGGCCAGCAAACGAATCGGGTGGGCGGAATCGGGATACAAGGTCATGTCCGCACCTGCTCGGGTGCTGCCATCGATGTCCAGTGCGGACAGGTCGCCGTTGCAGCGATAAGGAATCCCGTCGCGGATCGCAAACCCGACCTTCTGGGGATGGGCCCGGGCCACAAAGCAGTCGAGATTCCAGCCCTGGCGAAACACCTGGCGCGCAGCCGCAGGCCCATCGACTTCTTGCAGGGCCACCACATCGGCGTGCCAATCGCGTTGCAACTGATCAGCGGTGTGGCTCAGCGCCTGAAAATCTGCTGCGCTGCGGTCGGGTGGTTGAGGTCGACCCGGTGTGCACGGAAACGCGTGCTCGTCACTGGCCGGTTGCTGTGAGGTGCAGCGTGAGGCCAGTTCCCGGTGGGTCTCGGGGGTCATCAGCCAGTCCAGATTCCAAGTGGCCAGGGTGAGCGTGTCTGGGGCGGAACGGGAGCCAAACCAGCCGGCCCAGCTTGACGAGACCAGCCCGCAGGCCAGAAAAAAGCCCGCGACGAGGCGGGCTAGGTAAAGGTGAGAACAACGCATGCAGCGCAGGCTCCAAAAAGACCAGATCACACGCCGAGTGCTGCGCGATCCAGGGTGTAGTTTTGAGGGCCGGCGGCCGCAATCTTGATGGCCCCGATGTGGTTGCCCAAGGTGACCGAGCGAACCAGATCCCAGCCTTGCGACAGGCCATAAAGCAGACCGCCACGGAAGGCATCGCCGCAGCCGGTGGGGTCGACCACGGCGTCGGCTTTGACGCCGGCCACATGAGTGGCTTCGCCGTTGATCCACACGCGACAGCCATCGGCGCCGAGCGTTTCAATCAGACCCTTGAGATTGACCTTGGACAGCTCGGCCAGGCTTTTACCGGTGCGTTCGGTCAGCATCTTGGCTTCGTAATCGTTGACAGCCACCCAGGTGGCTTGCTCAACGAAACGCAGCAGATCAGCACCGTCGAACATGGGCAGACCCTGGCCTGGATCGAACACGAAGGGGATCCCGGCGGCCACCAATTGTTCGGCGTGCTGGATCATGGCGTCTCGACCGTCTGGAGCCACGATGGCCAGCTTGATTGCAGGGTTGGGCTCGATGCGCTGCACGTGGGCTTGCATCATCGCGCCAGGGTGGAACGCCGTGATCTGGTTGTTGGTCTGGTCGGTGATGATGATCGCCTGGGCCGTGTAACTGTCGGGCACGGTTCGGACATGGTCCATGGGAATGCCCCATTCGCGCATGCGCTGCAAGTAGGGGGCACCGTCTTCGCCCAGTGTGGCCATGATGTAAGGCGTGCCGCCCAACTGGTACAGGCTGTAGGCAATGTTGCCGGCGCAGCCGCCGAACTCACGCTTGAGGGTCGGGACCAGGAAGGACACGTTCAGGATGTGGACCTGCTCGGGCAGGATCTGTTCGGCAAAACGACCGCCAAAGGTGGTGATGGTGTCAAAGGCCAGAGAGCCGCAGATCAGAACGGACATGATGTGGGTGCGATCCGGAAGGATCGAGGTTCAGGGATAGAACAGCTCGGCGGTGTAGCCGGCTGGCTTGATGTCTGGGGCGCGCAGGTGCCAGACCAGGGTGGTGCTGCGGTCGGCCGGAACGGCTTCAGGGGTGGTGCCAGGCTTGGCGCTGTTTTGAGCCGCTGGCGAACGCGGGGCGGCCTCGGCCTTGGCGTCAGCAGTGTCCAGCCATTCCGCATCGCTGGGCGCAAACGCGCGGCGTGCGATGACTGTGCCGGTCTCGTCAGACAATGTGAGATCGATCAAAGGCCACGCCAAGCCGATGTGGGCCTTGTTGTGCACCACCACGGCCAGTCGGTAATTGTCCGGCCCTTCCGAGCTGGCGCGCACCAGGGTCGCACTTTCAACTTGCAGGTCATCCAGGCGGAGCGGCGGCTTGATCCGGCAGCCGGCGTAAGCGCACCAGCGTTCGAGGTAGGGACGGGTAGCGGGGTGATGGGCGGCAATCAGGTCGCGGAACTGATGGGTGATCTGCAGGGCCAGGGTGCCCAGGAGTGCCACGCAGAACACGCCCAATACCGCGCGGGTGGCGGGGTGCTTCCAGAATGCTTGACGCTGAGCGCGGCGAACGAATTCGGGGGTTTGCGCGCCAGGGTCGCGGCCGCGTGTGCCGGGTTTGCCTTGGCGTTTGCTGGGGGGCTCCAGCGAGCGCTCGGGGACGTAGTCTCTCTTCCGGCCTGAGGCGACTGCCGCGGCAGGGGGCTCGACGGGGGGGGCGGCAGTTTGGCTAGCAGACGGGGGGGCTTCCTCAACCCCTGGTGAAGTGCGTGTCAGCAGCCCGGCTGTCTGGACGGGGCTGGCATCGGGGGCACCACCTTGCAAGCCGGAATGGCCAAAGCCAGAGGCCCATTCGTCTTCTGCTGCATCCAGGAACGCGTCGTCGGGGAACTCAGCGTCGGCAAACTCGCGTTCTACATTGCGGGTGCGGCGCTTGGGTGCCTTGCGCTCGCGCGTAGAAGGCATCAGGTAACGCGAATCAAGCGCGTCTGATTCATCCGTTTCCGGGACCTCAGCTTCAGGTGGGGTGCCCAACCAGGGTTGCGGGTTGTCACGCAAGTTCAGCGATTCGACAGCCCGGGTGACGGTGCTCGGCTTCTCAGTGAACCCGCTGACCGAGGTATCGAGGTCGAAGTCGGTCGCGCTCGCCTGGGGGGCCGCGGGCGCTTCGGGCAGCTCATCTTCGATACCGGGAGCAACCGATGGCTGGGGCTGGACTGCGGGGGTCTCCGCCGGGGAAGGCGTCGTAACCGCGGCGGCTTCGCGTGCGGCCGCTACCATGCTCGGGCGAATGGGCGCGGTCTTTTCCCACTCTTGCTCGGGCGGCGGCGCAGGCGGCGTCGTGTCAACCGGTATGGGTTGAGGATGTGGCGGGCTGGGCTCAGCCGGTTCAGCACCAATCGGCGGCGTGGGCGTGCGCGGTTTGGGCCGCGGAGGCGGCGGCTCGCGTTCGAGATCGAACAGGCCCGGCAGGGCGTTGAAGATCTCGTTGCAGCGGCCACAACGCACCCAGCCTTCCGAGACCTTCAATTGGTCTTGCACGATCTTGAAGATCGTGCCGCAATGGGTACATCGTGTCGCCAGACTCATAGACGCGTTTATGCCATTGATTGCGCAGGTTTTTGCGCCGTCATCAGAATCCAGCCGTCCTGGGCGTTGGCGACTTGCAACTGCAAGCCCACCGTTGCATAGGCGTCTTTCAGTTCTTGTTCCTGGCGTGCCAGGATGCCGGCCAACACCAGATGGCCGCCCGGCGCCACGTGCCCGGCCAGCAAGGGCGCCAGCATCTTCAAGGGAGTGGCCAGGATGTTGGCCAGCACCACAGGGTAGGCGGCTTGGGCTTCGCCAACCAGATCAGGCAGCCCGGCGCGAATCGGCAATTGGCCTTGCGCATCCTTCAGGTGCGCCAGATTGGCCTGCGCATTGGCTTCGGTGGCATCGACGGCAGCCGGGTCGATGTCGACCGCGTCCACGACACCCGAGCCATGCAAAGCGGCGCCAATGGCCAGGATGCCGGAGCCGCAGCCGTAATCCAGCACAGGCTGGCCTTGGAAGGCCGAGCTGTTCCTGGCGATCCACTGCAGGCACATGTGGGTGGTGGGATGGGTGCCGGTGCCAAATGCCAAGCCCGGATCCAATCGCATCACCTGGGTGGCGCCCGGGGGCACCTCGTGCCAGGTGGGCACGATGTAGAAAGTGTCGGTGATGGGCACGGGCTTGAACTGAGATTG
>JAGWLR010000126.1 GCA_028864885.1 Burkholderiales bacterium
TGACGACGTCGCAGCCGTGTCGCAATGGCTCAAGGACCAAGGCTTTCAGGTCGAAGACCGCAGCACCAGCCGACGCGCCATCGTCTTCAGTGGCACAGCCCTTCAAATCAACCAAGCCTTTGGCACGCGTATCCACCGCTTTCAAAGCCCCCGTGGCGTCTACCAAGCTACCGCGCAGACGCCGTCCATCCCCCAAGCGCTGAGTCCCGTCATCGAGGGCCTCGTGTCACTCAGTGGACCCCCCAGCCGTCCGCTGCACACACGCCAAGCCCCGTCGCCCAACTACACCATGGGCTCGTCTCACTATCTGTCGCCGGCAGACTTCCGCACGATCTACAACCTGACGGCGCTGTCGAATCAGTCCATCAATGGACAAGGTCGAAGCATCGCCATCCTCGGGCGCTCTGACATCGCCCTGAGCGACATTCAAAAGTTTCGGTCGAGCATGGGGCTGAGCAACCGCGATCCCCAAATCATCGTGAATGGCAGTGATCCGGGCTTTGTGTCGGGCGATGAGGGCGAGTCCGATCTCGATGTGGAGTGGGCCGGTGCGGTGGCACCGAATGCCACCATCCAGTTCATCACCTCGGCCAGCACGGCTTCTACAGACGGCATCACCCTATCCGCCCAATATGCCGTCAACAACGACGTGGCCGACATCATCAGTGTCAGCTACGGTCAGTGTGAAAAGCAGATGGGCACCAGCGCCCTCAGCTACTATCACAGCCTGTGGCAGCAGGCGGCGTCACAAGGCATCACCGTGGTGGTGTCTTCGGGTGACAGCGGGGCGGCAGATTGCGACGCGCCGAGCGCCAGCACCGCCACGCATGGCGCAGGCGTCAATGGCTTGTGCAGCTCGCCCTATGCCACCTGTGTGGGCGGTACGCGTTTCGCCGACACCAGCAACCCCTCGCTGTATTGGTCTTCCAGCAACGACAGCCAAGGCGGCTCCGCCCTGTCGTACATCCCAGAAGTCGTCTGGAATGACAGCGGCAACAACGGAGGTTCGGGCTTGTGGGCCTCCGGCGGCGGCGCGAGCATCAAGTTCAGCAAACCCTCGTGGCAGACCACGGCAGGCGTGCCCGCCGATGGCAAACGGGATGTCCCCGACCTGTCATTGAATGCCTCAACGCACGACGGCTATCTGGGCTACTCCAGCGACAACAGCACACGCACGCAAACGCTGCTGGTGTTTGGTGGAACCTCTGCCGCGGCCCCGTCATTGGCCGGCATCCTGGCCTTGATCAATCAGTCCTCAGGCTACCGCCAGGGGCTGATCAACCCCACCCTGTATGGTTTGGCCTCCGCTCAGGCCGGAGGGGGGCGCAGTTATTTTCACACCGTCACCTCGGGCAACAATTCCGTACCCGGCCAGAGCGGCTTTTCTGCCAGCACCAGCACCCCAGCCTACAACCAGGCGACCGGGCTGGGATCGGTCAATGGTGACGTGTTCGTCCGGCACTGGACAGACTTGCTGCCCACCACCAGCACTGCGCTGAGCCTTGACGTCACCTCATCCATCTTCGGTCAAACCGTGACGCTGTCGGCCACGGTTTCGGGCCAAAGTCCTTCGGGATCGGTTCAATTCATGGACAACGGCGTCGCCATCGGTGCCGCCGTACCCCTGAGCAATGGCACGGCCAGCTATGCCACCTCGTCCCTGGCTGTGGGCCCCCACAACCTGACGGCCACCTACGGCGGCGACCCGGCCAACCAAGCCAGCACGTCTGCCAGCGTGGCCTTGTCTGTCCAGCAAACCAGCTCGGTCACGCTTCAGGTGACCCCCAGCAGCCTGCAAGCAGGGCAAGCCGTCACCTTGACGGCCCAAGTCTCAGGCAGTTCGCCCACGGGGTCCGTTCAATTCAAAGATGGCGCCAACGACCTGGGCGCACCGGTGGCTGTCAGCAGCGGGATGGCCACGCTCAGCATCAACCTGATGACGGCCGGCGATCACAGCCTGTCGGGCGTCTATTTAGGCGACAGCAACAACACTTCCAGCCAATCGGCAGCCACGTCGTTGACGGTGTCACCAGCCCACACCACCACGACCCTGACGAGCTCCGCCAATCCCGCCGCCACGGATGCCCAGGTCACATTGACTGCCACCGTGGAGGGTGCCGCGCCATCGGGCTCGGTCGAATTTCGCGATGGAACGACCTCCTTGGGTACGGCCACCTTGAGTGGCAACAGCGCCGCCCTGGTGGTCACAGGGCTCGCACCCGGCGATCACACCCTTGTCGCGGTGTATGCAGGCGACGCCAACAACCAATCGAGCCAATCCAGTGCACTGACTCAATCGATCACCAGCGTGGCGAGCCAAGCCGACGTCCCAACCCTCCCGGGTTGGGGCATCGTGTTGCTGGCTGCACTTTTGGCGATGGCGGGGCGAATTCAAGCCACGCATCAAGGCAAAGACCCCTTGGCCTGAAGCCGGTTGCCCCTCAATCTACCCGGATGCGACTGCTGGCCTGAGTCTTCTGCTTCTTGGGCAACTGCAAGGTCAACACGCCATTGGTGAACTTGGCCGTGGTTTCCGACGCATCCACTTCAGCGGGCAACTCAACGCTGCGACTGATGCTGCCAAAGTAACGCTCGCTGCGCAGCACGCGCTCATCTTTGGTCTGGCTGTCTTGTTGCTTCACTTCGGCGCGCAATGTGACCAAAGCCCCATTCACATCCACATGGATGTCCTCTTTGGGCACCCCCGGAATCTCGGCCTGAACGATGTACCCATTGCCTGACTCCTTGACATCAAGCTTGATCTGGGCCGGCAGGGGATCGCCGTGCAGTGGCTTGATGTAGTACCCGGAAGCCAGGTCACGGAACAGATCATCAAACAGGCTGGTGCGTGCAGGTAACAGGTTCATCGGAATGCTCCTTTCGTGAGTGGACAACTTCCATCAACAACGAACTGCATGCTTGGCAATATAGAGATCTGTGTGCCGCTTTCAAGCCCTCCCTGGCCACGCCTTGACGCACATCAACTGGCGCCTTGCCAGGTATCGTCGATCACCTCGCCCGCCGCGAGCACATCGGCCTCATGGGCTGGATCGCGCCACGGTTCGCGCCGTGCGGCTGCCACCCAAGCCTGCATGGCCGGCAAAGTCAGCAACCGATCGGCATAGGCTTGCAGTCGAGCGGGCAGCCCGATGCCATAGGTTTGAAAGCGGATCGCCACGGGCGCGTAAAACGCATCCACCGCGGTGAAGCGGGCACCAGCCAGGAAAGGCCCGCCAAAGCGCGTCAGTCCCTCGTCCCACAAAGCCTGGACGCGGTTCACATCTCGCTGCAAATCGGGCAAGACCTCGCGCAGGCGGATGCGCAAGCTGCAATGCATCGAGCACTGCTGGCGCAAAGCCATGAAGCCCGCATGCATCTCAGCGGCCGCGCAACGCGCCCAAGCTCGCGCGGCGGCGTCCTCAGGCCAGACACCCGCATGGCGCTCGGCCAGGTACTCGACAATGCCCATCGAATCCCACACCACTTGCTCACCATCGACCAGACACGGCACTTTGCCGGTGGGCGAAAAGGCCTTGAAAGTTGCACCACCCGTGTCGGGATCAAACGCATGCAATTGCTCGTCAAAGGGGATGCCTTGCACCTGCATCAGGAGCCAAGGGCGCAAGGACCAAGACGAATACAGCTTGTTGGCAATGTGCAGGGTGTACAAAATGTCTCCTTGTTCCAGGCCGGCTATGATTTGCGCATGAAACTGATACTGCGCTGGCTGCTGCTTGCGGCCGCTTTGATGCTGATCACCCAATGGGACCGCGGCATCCATGTCGCCAGCTTCACCGCTGCGATGTGGACGGCGGTGGTCATTGGCTTGCTGAATGCCTTTGTGCGCCCCTTGCTGATCGTGCTGACCTTGCCGGTGACCGTGCTGACACTAGGCCTGTTTCTGTTCGTCGTCAATGCCCTCACTTTCCAGATGGCTTCTGGCTTGTTGGAAGGGTTTCACGTCAACAGTTTTGGCGATGCGCTGCTGGGCTCTTTGCTCTACAGCCTGTGGGGCCTGATCATCGATGTGGCGCTGGAGCGGCTGATGCCGCCTCGCCTTTGAATCAAGCGTTCAGGCGCTCCAACACGCCTTGCAAAGCGCAGCGCACCGTCGCCTCGCGCACCGCGGCGCGATCCCCCTGGAACTGCTGACAAATCGCCTGCGGGGCTTGCCCCTGCTGCGCCCACGCCAACCAGACCGTGCCCACCGGTTTGTAAACACTGCCACCTGAAGGGCCAGCGATACCGGTCACCGCCACCGCGACCTGCGCCCGGGAGCGCTGCAACACCCCTTCGGCCATGGCCAGGGCCACCGCTTCACTGACCGCGCCATGGCGCGCGATCAAGTCTGCGGGTACGCCGATCAACTCGGTTTTCGCCTCGTTGCTGTAGGTCACCACCCCACGATCGAACCAGACGCTGGAGCCCGCCAATTCGGTGCACGCCGCCGCAATCAAGCCCCCCGTGCATGATTCGGCGGTGGCCAGCATCCAGCCTCGCTGCGACAAGGCTTGCGCCAATTGCTCGGCCAGGGACAAGGTGGACAAGGTCTCCATCTTCCAGCGCCTTCAGGGCAACAAACTGATGCCCACGCCGCCCTGACGCAAGGCCACGGCCGCGGCCAGCAACAGCAAGGTGCACAGTGCGGCCACCAGGTCATCGAACATGATGCCCAAACCCTGCGCCCACCCGATCGATTGCCCCGGCTTGAGCTTGAACAGTTGGTCAGCCCATTTCACCGGCCCGGGCTTGATGGCGTCGAACACCCGAAATGCGACCACGGCCAGCGTTTGGCCTGTCCAGTCCACCGGCGACACGATCCACAGGATGAGCCAGATCGCCCAGATCTCATCCCACACCACCGCGCCCGGATCGGCCACCCGCAAGGTGCGGGCCGTGTGAGTGCAAGCCCACCAGCCGATGAACCAGGACACAAACAGCAAACCCGCCCAGGTGAAATCGGCCTGGGGCCCCGTACCGAACCGCGCCTGCAGGATCAGGAACGTGACCCACCCCCACAGCGTGCCGACGGTGCCGGGCGCCATCGGGCTGAGGCCACTGCCCGCGCCAAACGCGATGAAATGGGCGGGATGACTCCACAACAGGTGTGCGTTGGCCCGGCGTGGCGCCCCCACTTCCTGAGCGTCTTCAACGTCATAGCGATACAAGGTCATGCGGCCCCCTTGAAATGATCGAACGAGGTCCAACGATTGACCACCGCCTTGCGGGCCGGATCACCGTCCCAATGGTCCAACTCACCCTGCCACAGACGCAATCCAGGCTCGGCCTCGATGCGGCCGATGCGACTGAGCATGAGCCCCAGTTGCTGCTCCAGGCGATGCACCTCGTCGCGTCGGTCCGACGGCGTCGTGAAAATCAGTTCGTAATCATCGCCCCCGGCGAGGATGCAATCCCATTGCACATCCTGCCCTCGATCCAGCAGGTGCGGGCTGATCGGTAAGGCATCCAGCACGATCGACGCGCCTACTCGGCTGCGTTGCAGGATGTGGCCCAGATCCCCCAGCAGCCCATCGGAGACGTCGATCGCGCTGCTGGCCAGGCCCCGCAAGCCCTGCCCCAGCGCCACCCGAGGGGTCGGGGTTTCCATTGCCAGACGCACGGCATCGAAGGTCTCGGCCGACAGCCCGGGGTGCAAGGTGCCGCGAAAGGCTTCCAAGGCCAGACGCGCCTCGCCCGGACAACCGGACACCCAAAGGTCATCCCCAGGGCGCGCCCCCCGGCGCAACAAGGCCCCAGCGGCTGGCACCTCACCCATGACGGTGACGCCAATGGTCAAAGGGCCCGCCGTGGTGTCACCGCCGATCAACTCGCAATCATGCTCATCGGCCAGCGCAAGCAAGCCCTTGGCGAAGCGCGCCAACCAGCCTTCGTCCACCTTGGGCAGGGTCAAGGCCAAGGTGAAGGCCAGCGGTCGAGCGCCGCAGGCCGCCAGGTCCGACAGGTTCACAGCCAGGGCCTTGTGGCCCAAACGCGCGGGATCGACGGTGGACAGGAAATGCCGGCCTTCGACCAAGGTGTCGGTGGACACAGCCAGCTGCATGCCAGGGGCCGGTGCGATCACCGCGCAGTCGTCGCCATTGCCCACCACCGCCCGCTGAGGACCCACCCCAGGCGGACGCCAGAAAAAGCGTTCAATCAAGTCGAATTCACCAAGGCTCATGACCGAATCATCTCATCACTTTGAATGCATAGGAGTTTCGGACAACTGTGCAGAACTCGTCCGCATTCATTCATTCGCCCGATGCCCGCACAGTGGGCTGACCGCTAAACTCAGGGTCGCTGCAAGTTGTTTGATGCAGTCCTCTGTTTTCGTTCCATGACCCAACCACTGTCCGTTCTGCTGGTCGATGACCACCCCTTGTTCCGCGAAGGGCTCAGCAACCTCATCATGGGGCTGGATCCTCAAGCCAAGGTCGAGCAAGTCGGCAGCCTTGATGCCGCCTTGGCGCAGCAGGATCAGACGTTCCGCTTGATTTTGTTGGATCTGAACCTGCCCCAGGTTGCGGGCCTGGAGGGCTTGAAGCAGATGAAAGCCGCGTTTGCGGACACCCCCATCGTGGTCATCTCTGGCGACGACGATCCGCAACTGATTGCGCGCGCCATCCAGGAAGGCGCCAGTGGGTTCATTCCCAAGAGCACCAATGTCGCCGTGACCCGCCAAGCCATCCAGTTGGTGATGGCACATGGGGTCTACCTGCCCCCCCAAGCCTTGAACGGGCAAAGCAGTGGCAAGTCATCCGGCCATCCCCTGACCAGTCAACTCAGCAGCCGGCAACTGGCCGTGCTGCGCGGCCTGCTGCAAGGCAAGCCCA
>JAGWLR010000033.1 GCA_028864885.1 Burkholderiales bacterium
GACGCAATGGTGCAGTCGTTGCCTTTGAACCCAACAAGATTGCCGTGGCCTTGATGAAGGCCTTCCTGGCGGTACATGGCACACAAGGTGCAGCTTCTGCCAGCGTGCGTGAAACCGTTGATGCGTTGACCGAGACAGTGGTCCGCGCCTTGGTGCGTTCCCGCCCCGGCGGTGGCACATTCCACATCGAAGACGTGCAAGACCAGGTCGAATTGGGCCTGATGCGTGGGGGCCAACACGAGGTGGCGCGCGCCTACGTGCTGTACCGTGAACGCCGCGCACAAGAACGCGCCAAGCAAGGCGAAGCACAGCAAGCTGCGGCCCTGCCCACCATGCACGTAATCGACCGTGGCCAGCGTGTTCCTCTGGATCTGGACCGCCTGAAGGCCTTGATCGAGTCCGCCTGTGAAGGCCTGGGCGCTGACGTGCAAGCCGCCCCCATCATCGCCGAGACCCTGCGCAACCTGTACGACGGCGTGTCCATCGACGAGGTCTACAAAGCTGCCATCCTGGCCTCGCGTACCCGCATCGAACACGACCCCGCCTACACCCGCGCTACCGCTCGCCTGCTGCAGCACACCATTCGCCGCGAAATCCTGGGCGACGAAGTCACGCACGCCGAAATGGCCACACGCTATGCCGAGTACTTCCCCCTCTTCATCAAGAAGGGCATCGAAGCCGAATTGCTCGACGACAAGATGGGCCAGTTCGATCTGGCTCGTCTGGGCGCAGCCTTGAAGTACGAGCGCGACCTGAACTTCGACTACCTGGGCCTGCAAACCCTGTACGACCGCTACTTCCTGCACGTGGATGGCAAGCGCATTGAAATGCCTCAGGCTTTCTTCATGCGTGTGGCCATGGGCTTGGCCTTGAACGAAATCGACCGCGAAGCCCGCGCCATCGAGTTCTACGAACTGCTGTCGTCGTTCGACTTCATGTCGTCCACCCCCACGCTGTTCAACTCGGGCACCCGTCGCTCGCAGCTGTCTTCGTGCTACCTGACCACAGTCCCTGACGACCTCGACGGCATCTACGAAGCCATCAAGGAAAACGCCCTGCTGTCCAAATTCGCCGGCGGTCTGGGCAACGACTGGACGCCTGTGCGTGCCCTGGGCTCTCACATCAAGGGCACCAACGGCAAGTCGCAAGGCGTGGTCCCCTTCCTGAAGGTCGTCAACGACACAGCTGTGGCCGTGAACCAAGGCGGCAAGCGCAAGGGCGCGGTCTGTGCTTACCTGGAATCGTGGCACTTGGATGTCGAAGAATTCCTGGAACTGCGCAAGAACACCGGTGACGATCGTCGTCGTACCCACGACATGAACACCGCCAATTGGATTCCTGACCTGTTCATGAAGCGCGTCATGGAAGGCGGCGACTGGACCTTGTTCTCGCCCTCCTCTTGTCCTGACCTGCACGACAAGTTCGGCAAGGCCTTTGAAGAGGCTTACACCCACTACGAAACCAAGGCCGACCGCGGCGAGATCAAGCCCTTCAAGCGCATCAAGGCCGTTGACCTGTGGCGCAAGATGCTGTCGATGCTGTTTGAAACCGGCCACCCCTGGATCACTTTCAAGGATCCTTGCAACGTGCGCTCGCCGCAACAGCACGTCGGCGTCGTTCACTCGTCTAACCTGTGCACCGAAATCACCCTCAACACCAACGGTGGCGAAATCGCCGTGTGTAACCTGGGCTCGGTGAACCTGGCTCAGCACATCAAAGACGGCGGCATCGACCACACCAAGCTGCAAAAGACCGTGCGCACCGCCATGCGCATGCTCGACAACGTGATCGATATCAATTACTACGCTGTCAAGAAGGCTCGTGATTCGAACCTGCGCCACCGCCCTGTGGGCCTGGGCATCATGGCTTTCCAAGATTCGCTGTACCAACTGCGCGTGCCTTACGCCAGCGACGCAGCCGTGGAATTCGCCGACCGCTCGATGGAAGCCGTCTGCTACTACGCTTACATGGCCTCGACCGAGCTGGCTGAAGAACGTGGCCGCTACAGCAGCTACCGCGGTTCGCTGTGGGATCGTGGCATCCTGCCCATCGATTCGATCAAGCTGTTGGCCGAACAACGTGGGGGTTATGTTGAAGTCGACACCTCCACCACCCTCGACTGGGACGCCCTGCGCGCACGCGTTGCTCAATTTGGCATGCGTAACTCGAACTGCGTGGCCATCGCCCCCACCGCCACCATCTCCAACATCGTCGGTGTGGACGCTTCGATCGAACCTTGCTTCGGCAACCTGTCGGTGAAATCCAACCTGTCGGGCGAATTCACCGTGGTCAACGAGTATCTGGTGCGCGACCTCAAGAAGCTCGGCCTGTGGGACGACGTCATGGTGATGGACCTCAAGCACTTTGATGGTTCGCTGCGCCGCATTGATCGCGTGCCTGAAGATCTGAAGGCTTTGTACGCCACCGCATTCGAAGTCGAGCCCGTGTGGCTGGTGGAAGCAGCATCGCGTCGCCAGAAGTGGATCGACCAGGCTCAGTCGCTCAACATCTACATGGCAGGTGCATCCGGCAAGAAGCTCGATGAAACCTACAAGCTGGCATGGTTGCGTGGCCTCAAGACCACCTACTACCTCCGCACCGTGGGCGCCACCCACGCTGAGAAGTCCACGGTGTCACGCGGACAACTCAATGCTGTGCCCAACACAGGCGGCATGACAGGTGCATCAATGGCTCCTGCTGCAGTGCCGCAAGCAACCGTCCCAGAACTGTCAGGTGAGCCTGCGACCGACATCAAGTTCTGCTCGATCGACAACCCCGATTGCGAGGCTTGCCAATAAACAAAGGGGTCATACGCCATGACCCATGAACAAGGCCTCGGCATCATCACAGACGCTCGAGGCCTTGTTTGTCTCCAATTCATGCGCACTTCGATGCAAGCCAGCAACAACCACAGGTGCTTTGTGTCAAGAAGTGCTTGGTGTTTTTAACAACACCCTCTCATAATCCGTTTCCATAGGATGTTCACCATGTTGGTCTGGGAAGACGACTCTTCTTCGAAATCATCTTCGATGAACCTTGGTTCTGTGCCCGCTTCATTCAGCGATACACGGAATGCTTCGGCATCGATTCAGCAGCCTGCCACCGCGCAGTCAGCTGCGGCCTCTTCTTCTGCATCCGGTCGTCGCGTGAACGCCGCCGACAAACGAATCATCAACGGCCAGACCGATGTGAACCAACTGGTTCCATTCAAATACAAGTGGGCTTGGGAAAAGTACCTCGCCACTTGCGCCAACCACTGGATGCCACAAGAAGTGAACATGTCTCGCGACATCGCCTTGTGGAAAGATCCGAATGGGCTGACCGAAGACGAGCGCCGCATCATCAAGCGCAACCTCGGCTTCTTTGTGACCGCTGATTCGCTGGCTGCCAACAACATCGTGTTGGGCACCTACCGTCACATCACTGCGCCTGAAGCGCGCCAGTTCTTGCTGCGCCAAGCTTTTGAAGAAGCGATCCACACCCACGCTTATCAATACATCGTTGAATCGCTGGGCCTGGATGAAGGTGAGATCTTCAATGCCTATCACGAAGTCTCGGCCATTCGCGAAAAGGATGAGTTCTTGATCCCGTTCATCGACGCGATCATGGATCCCAACTTCCACACTGGCACGCTCGAGAACGACCAGACCTTGCTCAAGTCGATCATCGTGTTCGCGTGCCTGATGGAAGGCTTGTTCTTCTACGTGGGCTTCACGCAGATTCTGGCCCTGGGTCGTCAAAACAAAATGACTGGCGCAGCCGAGCAGTATCAATACATCCTGCGCGATGAATCGATGCACTGCAATTTCGGTATTGACCTGATCAATCAGATCAAACTGGAAAACCCCCAATTGTGGACAGCGCAATTTAAGGCGGAAATCAAGGCGCTTTTCCTTAAAGCTGTTGAGTTGGAATACCGATACGCTGAAGACACCATGCCTCGAGGGGTTTTGGGCCTCAACGCATCCATGTTCAAAGGTTATCTGCGCTATATCGCCAATCGCCGTGCCACACAGATTGGCTTGGAAGAACTCTTCCCGAACGAAGAAAACCCTTTCCCGTGGATGAGTGAAATGATTGATCTGAAGAAGGAACGCAACTTCTTCGAAACCCGCGTCATTGAATATCAGTCGGGTGGCGCCCTGTCCTGGGATTGATGGCCTTGCATCAGGTTGCAAAGACGTCAACTCAAGACATGTCACTCCGACATAACCCATTCATTACACCGCACTCAGATCCTAGGGGGTGTCGGGTGATGAATCACTGTGATGCATGCTGCACCACAGTGCTCTTTGCAACTTGATCAAGGAGATACGTATGGCAACTGCGAAAAAAGCAGCACCCAAAAAAGCTGCGCCAGCCAAAAAGGCTGCTGTGAAGAAAGCTGCTCCCGCTAAAAAGGCTGCAGTGAAGAAAGCTGCTCCTGCTAAAAAGACTGCAGTGAAGAAGGCTGCCCCAGCTAAAAAGGCTGCAGTGAAGAAAGCTGCTCCAGCCAAAAAGGCTGCAGTGAAGAAGGCTGCTCCCGCCAAAAAGGCTGCAGCCAAGAAGCCAGCCGCCAAGCCTGCCCCTGCTGCCAAAAAGCCCGCTGCCCCTGCGGCGAAGACCACGCTGAGCCCTCAGGCTGCGTGGCCTTTCCCGACCGGCAACAAGCCCTGAATTCAGATCTCGATCTGATAAGGTTCAAGCCCGACAGCCGTCGGGCTTTTTCTTTTGTACTCTTGCAAATTGACCTCGGACACGCCTGCGTCAAGACATGGCCACCACCAGACAGCCCCCTCCCCCCCCCAAAGACAGCGAGTCAAACCTGATCGCCGCATTGGAGTGGCCATGCCTCAGGCAAGTCAATGCGGGCAAAGCCACCGAGCACCTCACACTGGATGTGAGCGTCTCACCCAACGCCAAGAAAACCGAAGCCGTTGGCTGGCATGACGGCGCACTTCGCATCCGCCTACAGGCCCCACCCGTGGACGGCGCCGCCAACGAAGCGTTGCGCCGATGGATCGCTGATCAGATCGGCACCCCAATGGCCAACGTGCTGCTCGAGCGCGGCCAGTCCAGCCGGCGAAAGCAACTGGCGTTGCACGCCCCCACCCACAGCATCACGGCCTGGCTTGCCCGGCTCAAAGAATCTGGAACATTCGAGGACTAACCCCGAGATAGTAGAATGCGAGGTTTGTCGCAAGACCATCAGCAAAGGCTGAACCTCCATGGCCCAGTACGTTTTCACCATGAACCGCGTCGGGAAGATTGTTCCCCCGAAGCGGCAAATCCTCAAAGACATCACCCTGAGCTTTTTCCCTGGCGCCAAAATTGGCGTGCTGGGCGTCAACGGCTCTGGTAAGTCCACCTTCCTGAAGATCATGGCAGGCGTGGACAAGGACATCGAGGGCGAAGCCGTCCCGATGCCCGGCATCAAGATTGGCTACTTGCCCCAAGAGCCCCAACTGAATCCGGACCAAACCGTTCGCGAAGCGGTGGAAGAAGGCATCGGCGGCGTGCTCGCTGCCAAGAAGCGATTGGATGAGGTGTACGCTGCTTACGCTGAACCCGATGCCGACTTCGATGCCCTGGCCGCGGAACAAGGCGAACTCGAAGCCATCATCGCGGCGGCTGGCTCCGAAAACACCGATCTGCAACTCGAACTTGCAGCCGATGCCTTGCGTCTGCCGCCCTGGGATGCCGTCATCGGCAACCTCTCCGGCGGGGAAAAGCGCCGCGTGGCCCTGTGCCGCCTGCTGCTGTCCAAGCCAGACATGTTGCTGCTCGACGAACCCACCAACCACTTGGACGCCGAGTCCGTGGATTGGCTGGAGCAGTTCCTGCAACGCTACAGCGGCACCGTGGTGGCCATCACCCACGATCGCTACTTCCTGGATAACGCTGCCGAGTGGATTTTGGAACTCGACCGAGGCGCCGGCCACCCCTACAAGGGCAACTATTCCGACTGGCTGGAGGCCAAGGAAAAGCGCCTGGAGCAGGAACAGAAGACCGAAGATGCCCGCGCCAAGGCCCTGAAGCAGGAACTTGAATGGGTGCGCAAGAACACCAAGGGTCGCCAAGCCAAGAGCAAGGCACGTCTGGCTCGCTTTGAAGAGTTGAGCGACGTTGAATACCAGAAACGCAACGAAACCAATGAAATCTTCATCCCCGTGGCCGAGCGCCTGGGCAATGAAGTCATTGAGTTCAAGAACGTCACCAAGTCTTTTGGTGATCGCTGCCTGATCGACAACCTGAGCTTCAAGATACCTGCAGGCGCCATCGTCGGCATCATCGGCCCCAACGGCGCCGGTAAGTCGACGCTGTTCCGCATGATCCAAGGCGTCGAGAAGCCTGATAGCGGCGAAGTTGTCATTGGCAAGACCGCGCAACTGGCATTCGTCGATCAAAGCCGCGAAGGCCTGGCCGCCGACAAGACCGTCTGGGAAGACGTCTCGGGCGGCCTCGACAACATCGTCGTGGGCAAGTTTGTGATGCCATCGCGCGCCTACATTGGTCGTTTCAACTTCAAGGGCAACGATCAGCAAAAGCTGGTGGGTAACCTCTCCGGCGGTGAACGGGGCCGTCTGCACCTGGCCAAGACCCTGGCCCAAGGCGGCAACGTGTTGATGCTCGACGAACCCTCCAACGACCTCGACGTCGAAACCCTGCGTGCGCTTGAAGATGCTCTGCTCGAATTCGCTGGTAGCGCCATGATCATTTCCCACGATCGCTGGTTCCTCGATCGCATCTGTACGCATATCCTGGCGTGCGAAGGCGATTCGCAGTGGTTCTTCTTTGACGGCAACTACCAAGAATATGAAGCCGACAAAAAGAAACGTTTGGGTGAAGAAGGTGCTCGGCCCAAACGAGTTCGATTCAAGCCTATTCGTTGAACATTTTCCAATCCACTCCACCGGGCCCGCAGTTTGCGGGCCTTTTTCTTTGCAAACCACCGATTTCGGGGGGCCGTTTACTAGGGTTTCCGTCAAAGGGTGATTCAGACCTGATGAATAGAATTTGCTCGAATCTTTGACCTGCCAAAGAGGCGTCCTCGTTTCTTTTTGGTTTTTTCAGGTCTGACCATCACGTGCCTTGCTGGAGACTGTTTGATGCTTGCCCGGATCCCCCGACTTTTGACCTTGACTGCCATCGCCATCTCCGCGCTCACACTGGGAGGCTGTGCTTCGGTCGAACGGGCTGGTACCAATTTAGCCATCAAGAAGGTCTTCGAAGAGCGCATCACCCCTGAAGTGATGAAGCTGGGTGACGTCGACATGGTGTGTAGCTTCTCTTATGTCAACGCACCGTTGATCACAGCCATGCGCAGCTTCCACGGTGAACCTGAGCTGATGGAAACCGTCATGTTGTCCGCTGGTGGCGTGTGCTCGGATGCGCAAGCGGTGACGGAAGAGCTCCGCTACCTGCGCGCTTCTCGCGAAAAGCGCCCTGACGATGCACAGGACGCCCGTATCGCCCAGAAGCGCCTTCTCGCCCTGACCGCTCAACGCCAATACACCGCCTTCTTGCGCATGAAGACGCGCCTGGAAGCCAAGTACTCGTTCAAATATGGCTCGTCCAAACAGAACTGCCCTGATTTCGATCGTGACTTCGATGAGTTCGTCTACCTGATGGGCACCATCTCTGGGCTGCAGGCCATGCAAAACGACATCGCGGCCCAACAAAGTGTGGGCGTTCCTACCGACATCGCCCCGCTGGCTGATACAGCGCTGACCTGCCTGAACAACGCCAAATGGTGGGGCGTGCCTGAGGCCGCACGCGCCACCGTTTGGAGCATCATCCCAGGGGCAGGACAAGGGCGCGATATCAAGGGCACTTTCGAGAAGTCCATGACACTGGGTGAAGCCAAGGGGGTTCGACTGGCACACGTGATGGCGGCCATGGCTGCTCAGTCATCCGATGACATTGCCACAGTCAAAGAAGTGATCAAGCGCTTTGCCAACGTCCAGAACTTCACTCCGTCAAAAGACTACCAACTGATCGATGCGATTGCACAGGAGCAAATGCAGAACATCTCTGATCGTCTGTGGACACAAAACGCCGGCACTCGTACCCCGCTGGCCAGCCTCGGCAAGTTCTGGGATGACAAAGTGGGCGGCGACGTCAACGCCGACGAGTTCCTGAAGTGACATCAATTGATCCCAGTTTGTATCTCTAGGTAAATTCCCTCCCCGCGTATATGGGAGGGAAACACTTCGTTTTTTTCTTTAGATCGCTATAGTCGCAAGCTCTGCTTTATGGATCACACGCGTGTTCAGATTGCAGATATCCATGAATTCAAAAGGGACCGCCTGGTCGGCCCGCGTTTTTCTACCCAGGAGCATTCATGAAATTGGTTCAGTCCATCAGCAAGATCAGTGCAGCCGCCTTGGTGGTGCTGGGTGCAACCCAGGCACACGCTGCCCAAAAGATCTGCGTCTATGACTTGCTGGGCACCTCTGGCGACATCTTCAACATGGCCAAAGACTATGCGGTGGCGATGCAGAAATATGGTGTTACGCTGGAGTTGAAGGGCTACACCGATGAACGCGTAGCCACAGAAGACTTCCGCACCGGCCAGTGTGACGGCGTGATTGCGACGGCTTTCCGCACTCGCCAGTTCAACATCGTGGCAGGCTCGATCGACACCTTGGGCGCCACCACCATCGTGCGCGATGGCAAGATCGACATGCCAGCCAGCTACGAGGTCGTGCGCAAGATCATCCAGACTTATGCCTCTCCCGCTGCCAGCAAATTGATGGTTGAGGGAAACTACGAAGTGGGCGGCATCGTGCCGCTGGGCGCAGCCTACCCTGTCGTCAATGATCGCAAGCTCAACACCGTCGAAGCCTTGGCAGGTAAGCGAATTGCCTCGTTTGACTACGACAAGGCCCAAGCCGTAATGATCCAGCGCATCGGTGCCCAACCGGTATCGGCTGACATCACCAACTTCGCCACCAAGTTCAACAACGGCTCTGTCGACATGGTGGGCGCCCCCACCATGGCATACAAGCCGCTCGAATTGCACAAGGGCATCGGCACCAAGGGTGGCATCGTCCGCTTCCCCATGCTGATCCTGACTTACCAAGTGATGCTCAACAAGACTAAGTTCCCAGATGGATTTGGTCTGAAGTCTCGTGAATATTGGCTGTCGCAATTTGATCGTGCCATGCAGTTGATCAAGCAAGCGGATGCCAGCATTCCTCCCGCTACCTGGATCGACCTCAGCTCCGAGAACTCTTACAAGTACACCTTGATGCTGCGTGAGTCGCGCATCGATATCGCTGAACAAGGCATGTACGACAAGAAGGGCTTGAAGGTCATCAAGAAGATTCGCTGCAGCGTGAACCCGGCCGACCCTGAGTGCGCAACCAAGTCCGAAGAAGACTGGAAGTAATTCATCCTTCGGAGTTTGACTCCAGCAGGTTTTCAAGCAAACGAGGGGGCTGCGCGGCCCCCTCTTGATTGACGGCTCACGAATTCGAGCCAAGCCGAAGTAAAAAAATGACAACCGCACCGCCCTCCAGAAAGTTCCTCGGTCGAACCCTTCTTGAATGGTTCTCCAGCCTCCCCGTTTTTGCACTGCTGCTTCTGACCTTGATCATCGGCACGGGCGAAATGGTTCACGGCCAGTTGCTCAAGCTGGGCGAATCGATGTTCGGAGACAAGGCTGACCAGGTTCAGTACTTCATGCTGCGGGCTGACCCCGTCAAACCCGATTGCAATCCCAACCCGGACATCGAAGCCCAGGTTCAAAAGGAAATTGCCAACAACAGCAAGGGCTCATCTGGCGGCGATGACATCGACAACCTCTTCGGAGACTCGACACAAGCGGTTGACCCCAGCGTGATTCGCAAATCCGTTGAGCAGGCCCGCGACATCTGCAAGATGAAGATGGACCTCTACGAGCGAGTCTTGAAGCATCAAACCCCACAGGTCAAGTTGTACCGTACCCTGGAGACCAGCTTCTTCGGCTTGTTCCAGATCGGTACCGATAACCGCCCATTGATCCTGCTGCTGATGGTAGCCATTGCTGCCATCACGACCACTCTGGGCTTCCACCACATTGGCATTCGCCCTGGTCACTACACCAAGGATTACTTTGTGCAGTCGGCCAGCCAGACTGTGGCCGCCGGCTTGCTGTTGTTCTCGACCATCCGCTACTACCAGATCCTGCAAGGCTCGGGCGTGCCGATCGAGCACCCCTTGCTGCACTACGTGTGGATGGCCTTGTTTGCAGTGCTCTTCCTGATCAACCTCAAGCGGACGATCATGCCGGTGAAATCGCCGAACGGTCCGGGCACCTGGTCGTCGGCGCTGTTGTCCACGCCGCTGTATGCCCAGATGGCCACGATCGCTGGCCTGTACTTCCTCTACAAGGGCCACCATGCTGGTCTGGCCATCTACATCAACCAATTGATGGAACTGCCCAGCATTTTCATGAATCTGGGGCTGTTCATCTGGTCCGGCATGCTGCTCAAGCAAAGCCGCGTAGTCGATCTGTTCATGGACGTTCTGCGCCCCTGGAACCTGTCGCCGCAACTACTGACCTACATCATCCTCCTGGCCGCCGCGGTGGCTACCGCCTACACTGGCGCCTCGGGTATTTTCGTGATCGCTGCCGGCGGCATCATCTATCACGAAGTGCGTGCTTCGGGCGGTTCGCGTCAGTTTGCGCTGGCCGCCACGGCCATGTCCGGCTCTCTGGGTGTGGTGCTGCGCCCCTGCCTGTTGGTGGTGCTGATCGCGGCGCTGAACAAGCAGGTGACCACCAATGGTCTGTACCACTGGGGCTTCTACGTGTTCCTGCTGACCTCGACGCTGTTCTTTCTGGCGTCGCAGATGCTGCGCACAGAGAAGTCCAACATCGAGGCTTTTGGCATCGCCATCCCGGCCATGCTGCGCCAGATGATTCCCACGCTGCCTTATGTGGCGGTGGTCGTGATCGTGGTGGCCTTGTATGAGTATGTGCTGGACACCAAGCTCAACGAAATCACCGCGCCGACCATCATGCCCGTCATGCTGATCATCATTCTTGTCTTTGACAAGATGACCAACAAGGGCAAGGCTGAGCTCACCCCGGACTACGCCAGCCATCGTCAAGATGGTGTGGAGAAGTCGATTCGCTATGCCACCAATGAAACGATTGGCCACATTGGCGCCCTGCTCAGCCTGATGACCCTGTCGCTGGCCATGGGTGGCGTGATCGAGCGTTCTGAAGTGATGAGCTATGCACCGAAGGTGTTCTCGAGCGACTGGACCGCGATGGCCTTCCTGATGGTCACCAAAGTTTTGTTGGGCATGATCATGGATCCGTTCGGTGCGGTGGTGCTGGTGTCTGGCACCCTGGCCCCGATCGCCTACCACAATGGCATCGAACCCATCCATTTCTGGATGATGGTGCTGGTCGCCTTCGAGCTGGGCTATCTGCTGCCGCCGGTCGCGATCAATCAGATTTTGACCCGCCAGGTGATCGGCGAAGACGAAGTTGAAATGGCCGACAAGGAAGTGGCACACATGGGCTTCTACCGTCGATACGAACGCTGGATTCTGCCGTTGGTGGTGATGAGCATCGGCTTGGTCATCGTGTCGTTTGGTCCGATGGCCGTGCGTGACTTCCCGCAACTGCACTTCATTGCTGACTGGTTCACCCCCACGCAGCCAGTCTGAACTCGACAGCAGGACTGACAAAAAAGGCGAACCAGAAATGGTTCGCCTTTTTCTTTGTCGCTTCGCCGTATGCGCGGCCGCATCAAAACCCTGACTTCAAAACTTGTATTCAGGATTGGAGGGCCGGAACTCGCTGTCGGCCAGCTTGCGAGCCAGGGCATTGTCGACCACGATGCGCTCACGAATCTGGCCATCATCGTCCCAGGCTTCGAAGGTTCGAACATAGACCTTGCGCAAATCGAATGCCAAGCGGATTTTCTTGGCGTAGTAGGTGGGACGCCCCGACGGCCGAATCCAGGTAACGGCAACCAAGCGTCGACCACCCACCTCAGGCAAGATTTCAACTTTCGATGGCCGACCGTCTCCGCCTGCGTGCAACAGTCGGTCGGTGTCCGCGGCAAACCGATCGGCTAGATACTGCGGCCCCATATCCCGCAGCGAGTGATTCGAACTCGTCTTGGCCAATGCGCTGTTGAGTGAAACCCAGAAGGGTTGAATGCCCAAGATGCCCCCCGCGTGACCGTAGACTTGATCCTTGTCGACGGTCTCGTCGTAGATCACCTCGGCCCCCGCGTCCGGCCCCCCGTCCATCCAACTGACGTAGACCTGCCGGGGTTGCTGGCGGTACTTGATGTAATTGACAAAGGGCTGATCGGTCCACCCTTGCGGCAGCCGCTCCTGACGCCGAACCCAGAACTCGGCCTCCCGGTAGATCCGCGCGCTCAGTTTGAGAAAGGACACGTAAGTGGCCGGCGCGATGTTCTTGAAAAACCAAATGAGCAGATCATCGGGCAGACCCACCAATTTTTCGGTTTTGAACCATTGCGCCAACTCACCGGCCTGAGCGTCAGGATCAGCCGAGGCAAATGCCAAAGGACGAGCCTGCGCTTGAGCCCGTGCCGGCTCATCAAAACCAATACCCAATGCCGCAGCGGTCAGCGCTAAGACATGAAATCGGCGCCGGGACAAATTGGGGTACATCTACACTCCTTGAACCAACATATATGAATGGTTGCCAACATCTGGTGGTATGGTCACTCGGTTGCACCATTTTCCGGAATTGTGGATGACTTTCGTAGTGAACTATCCCCCCGAACAAGAGGGACTGCATACCAGCAAAACAGGGTTTTCCCCCAAAAATACCGCAATCATTCTGGCCCTCAGTCTGGTCATCAGCGCGTGCAGTACGACACGCACTGCATCCACAAGTTCCCATATGGCCGGCCCGATGGCTCAGGCCATGGGCGCGACACCGGGACTGGCTCCCTTCGATTTGGCCGTGCGGGGTGCTGCTCGTCAGGACGGCCTGATTCCCGTCTGGATTCGACAGGAAAAGCTGTTTCTCGAAATCAAACCCGAGCTCTTGGGCAAGCCGATGTTCTTGTCTCCCAAGCTCGCCACCGGCCTGGGTGAAAGAGGTATTTTCGGTGGTCTGATGCAAAGCCGCTGGGCCCAGATGGGGCGACCACAATGGGTCGAACTCCGACGGGTCAATCAGCAGATTCAACTGCTGGCTATCAACTCAGCCTTCACCGCCAAAGGAGGGTCGCCCGAAGCCCGCGCGGTGGAGGTCGCCTACTCTCCCAGCCTGTTGAACAGTGTCCCGATTCTGACCATGCCGCAGAGTCAGACTGGCGCGGTGCTGGTTGATGCGCAAGCGCTTTTTGTGACCGACCTGATCGGCATGGCACCCCAACTGCAACAGACCTATCGCCAGCCCTATGGATTCGACCCCAAGAACAGCAACCTGGTCGGGATCCGTTCTGAAAAAGAAGGCTTGTTTCTAGAGGTGCAACAGCACTTTGCAACGGCATCGCTGGCTGAGCCAACCGGGGCACCCGGCCCGACCCCCAGCTATCCCACCTCCGTTCCTGACCCGCGCAGTTTCTTTGTCACGGCGCATTACAGCCTGACGCCTCTGCCCGCGCAGGCCATGAACCCCAGACCTGCTGATCAACGTGTCGGCTACTTCACCACCACCGTGGCTGACTTCTCGAACGATTTGGACAGAAGCCCCCGCAAGCGCTTCATCAATCGCTGGCGCTTGGAGAAGAAGGATCCTGCAGCTGAAAAGTCCGAGCCCGTCAAGCCCATCACCTTCTGGCTCGACCCCAGCATCCCCATTGCTTATCGCGGCGCAATCAAAGCGGGCGTTCTGGAATGGAACAAGGCCTTTGAAGCCATCGGCTTCGTGAACGCAATCGTGGTGCAAGAAGCCCCTCCCGATAAGCCTGTCGATACCTTGGCCACGGGCCATGCGGCGATTCGATGGATGACCAATGCGCAGCCACGCTTTGGCGCGATCGGCCCGACCCACGTCGATCCCCGAACCGGTGAAATTCTGGATGCGGACATTGCTCTGGAAAGCCTCTCCACGCGAGGCATTCGGGCGATCCGCAGCCGATTCATGCAATCGGCCGAGCATGACCACGCACCCGATACCTGTGCGCAACCCGAGCAAGCCGCCGACGAACTGGGCTTCGCCTTGAGCTTGACCCAAGACACCGCACCGCTGCCGCCCGACAGCCCTGAAGTGCAGGCGTTTGTGCTGGCCTACCTGAAAGACACGACGATGCACGAAGTTGGTCACGCGCTGGGGCTGCGCCATAACTTCCGCGCATCGCGCTGGCGCCCGAACGCAGAATTGGATGACCTGGCGTTGACAGAAAAATTCGGCAACAGCGCCTCTGTCATGGACTACGCGCCGATCAATCTCCCTGCACCGGGCCACACGGGAGGGGCCCCCTTCCAGACGACCTTGGGGCCTTACGACTACTGGGCGATCGAGTATGGCTACAAGCCGTTGAAGGATGGCCCCGACGGCGTATCCCAACTCCATGCCATCGCGCAGCGCAGCGACGCACCCGAACACGCCTGGGATCTGGCCTACGGTTCAGATGAAGACCTGGCCTATGGACTGGACCCGGAAAGCCTGACCTTCGATCTGGGGCGCGATCCCATCCAGTTTGCCAAGGTGCGACTGGCCATCGTGCAGGATCAGTTGAACAAGCAAAGCACGCGGCAGCTTGGACCGACCGAAGAATCGGCAGATTTGCGGCGCAGCGTCACCTATTCGCTCAAGGAGATGAGCAGGACGGCTCAGATCCTCCAACGGCAGGTGGGCGGCTTGATCACCCGGCGAGATGGACCTGACAGCCACCGCGATTTGCTGGTGCCACTGCCATCAGATGAACAGCGAAAGGCTTTGGATCTGCTGATCCGCGCTTATGTGTCGCCCGAAGCGGTCCGCATCCCAGCCGAGTTGCAGCGGCGTCTGGCGCCCGACTACCTGGAGCGTGGCGAAGCCTGGCAAGACGAAACGGGCGCAGGATCTGCTACCGACTTTTCTGTGGCGGATCAACTGCTGCAACTTCAGCGAGGTGTGCTCGCCTACCTGATGGACGAAGGGCTGTCTGATCGACTGCTGGACAACGCAGACAAAGTTCGGGATCAAGACAAGAACCCACTGAGCCCATCTGAACTGCACCAGCAGTTGCAGAAAGCAATCTGGTCTGCGCCCATGGGGGCTGAAGCCGGTTCGTGGCAACGCAACCTTCAGCGTGAATACGTCAATCGCTTGTCGGTCACCTTACTCAAAGGCGGAACCGTTCGAGCCGATACGCGAGGCGCCGTACGTGAACAGGCCCGCATCACCTTGGCCGCGTTGAAAGCTCGCCCTCTAGGCAAAGGCCCGGATCGGGCCGAGGCGGCTGCCTGGCAACGTCACCAGGCTGACTGCATCGAGACGCTGGAGCGTGCTATGCAAGCGAGCGTGATCCGCACCGCGCCGTGAACGAGGGGCCCCACCCTTCGGGGTGTGATGTCTGATGAGGCGAAGGCGGCGACAATAGCGCCTTCGCCCACACCCACTGAACATGGACCTCGCCTCGCTGTTTTCCGCTTCCGGCCCCTTGGCTCGGGCCTTTGATGGCTACCGGGAGCGCACCGAACAGATTGAAATGTCGCAATCTGTTCTGGAAGCCATCCGCGAAGGCAAAACGGTTGTTCTCGAGGCTGGCACTGGCGTGGGTAAAACGGCGGCCTATCTGGTGCCTTCATTGCTCGAAGGCGGCAAGGTCATCATCTCGACTGGCACCAAAGCCCTGCAGGATCAGCTTTACCACCGAGATCTACCCGCCGTGCGCGATGCGCTGGCCGTGCCAGTCAGAACGGCACTGCTGAAAGGCCGCAGCAACTACCTTTGCTGGCATCACCTGGATCGAACCAACCAAGATGCAACGCTGCTGGCCAGCCGCCAGGAAGTCAAAGATCTGAGCCTGATCAATCGCTTTGTGCACTTGAGCCAAAGTGGTGACAAAGCGGAGTGTCCGTCGGTGCCGGAACATGCCACGATTTGGGCCCGCGTGACCTCCACTCGCGAAAACTGCCTGGGCAGCGAATGCAAGCACTACACCGAGTGCTTTGTCATGAAGGCCCGCCGGGAAGCGCAAGATGCCGATGTGGTGGTGGTGAACCATCATCTTTTCTTTGCGGATCTCATGCTGCGCGAAGAAGGCGTACCTGAATTGCTGCCGAATGCGCAGACCATCATCTTCGACGAAGCACACCAACTACCGGATACAGCCACCCTCTTTTTTGGCGACACGGTGTCGTCAGCTCAGCTGATGGATTTTCTGCGGGATGCGCTGGCGACCGGACAAGCTCAGGCACGCGATGCGGCCCATTGGCCCGATTTGCTGGCCCCCCTCGACAGGGCCACACGAGACCTGCGCCTGTGCTTTGGCACGCAGTTGCAGCGCCTGTCTCACGCTCAACTGGGGGACGACCACCCTCTGTTTCCAGCGCTGAACAACTTGCGCGAGGCCCTGCTGGCCGTCGACGAAGTACTTGAAAGCCAAGCCGACCGCAGCCCTGAACTGAATCAGTTGCATCGCCGTGCGCAGGCCTTGCGCCAGCAGCTCATCGCCTGGGGTGCAACAGACCGAGTCGACGAGCCCGAGTTGTGCTGGGTGGACGTCGGTACGCATGGCATCCAACTTCACCGCACGCCTATCTCGATTGCCGATGTGTTCACACGCCAGCGGCTGGGCCTCGAATCACAAGAGCCAGCTGAAACGGACGAGGCAGCTGAAAACCAAGACGCCCCAACTCATCCGTACACACACAAGCGAGCCTGGATCTTCACCTCAGCTACATTGGCCGTGAAAAACAACTTCAGCCATTTCACGCATGGGCTGGGGTTGGACGACGCCGAGTGCAAGTCATGGTCGAGCCCTTACGACTACCCCGTCCAGGCGATGTTGTATGTGCCTCAGGGCATTCCCACACCCAATCATCCAGACCATACGCAAGCGGTGGTTGATGCGGCTTTGCCCCTGATTGAGGCCAATCGCGGCCGAGCCTTCATCTTGTGCACAAGCTTGCGCGCCGTGGGCAAAGCCACCGAGCGCTTGAAGGATATTGCGCAGCAGAAAAGCTGGCCTTACCCGATCCTGCAGCAAGGCGATGCGCCCCGCCCCACCTTGCTTGAGGACTTCCGCCGTGCTGGCAATGCCGTCTTGGTTGGCAGCCACAGTTTTTGGGAGGGTATCGACGTCAAAGGAGATGCCTTGACTTTGGTGGTCATCGACAAACTGCCGTTTGCGCCCCCCGATGATCCAGTGTTGGCCAAACGACTGGAACTGCTTGAAAAGGCCGGGGGCAATCCCTTCATGGAGCACCAAGTGCCGCAGGCGATCATCGCCCTCAAGCAAGGCGCCGGGCGGCTGATCCGCAGCGAGACCGACCGTGGTGTGCTGATGATTTGTGACACCCGCCTGATCGACCGACCTTATGGCCGACGGATCTGGCAAAGTCTGCCGCCGATGAAGCGCACACGACTGGAAGCCGAAGTGGTCGAGTTCCTGCACACGCTTTGAGCAAGCCCGGCGCGCTCAGATTTCGAGGTTGTCGATCAATCGGGTAGTACCCAACTTGGCTGCAGCCAAAGCCACGAGAGGCTCCTGCCCAGTCAGCTGCTCAGCCGTGGGCGGCAGCAAGTCGTGTTGACGGCGCAGGGTCACGTAATCTGGTGCCCAGCCTCGCTGGGCCAGCCCCGATTTCGCCTCAGACTCGATCTGAGCCAACCAAGCCGCTCCATCGGCCAAACTGGCCGCACCGGGCTCTAGGGTGCGCAGTTGATGAACCTGCTCCTGAATGCGCCGCAAGCTGCGGATCAGGGCCAGCGCCTCAGTCTTCTCGGCATCGCTGAGGTAGCCATTGCGCGAAGACAACGCCAAGCCCTCGGGTGACCGCGTGGTATTGCCCGGTACGATTTCGATGGGCAGCGCCATCTGCCGCACCATGGTGCGAATGATCATGAGTTGCTGGTAGTCCTTCTTGCCGAAGAACGCCGCACGGGGCTGAACGATGTTGAACAGCTTGTGCACCACGGTGCAGACCCCGGTGAAGAAGCCAGGGCGAAACTCCCCTTCCAGCAAATTCGCCAAAACATCGGGCGGCACCACCTTGTAGCCCTGAGGCTCGGGGTACAACTCGGCCTCGTCCGGGGCAAAGAGGGTGTCGCAGCCTGCCGCCTCCAGCAGTTGTGCATCGCGCTCCATCGTTCGTGGGTAGCGATCGAAGTCTTCGTTCGGGCCAAATTGCAGGCGGTTCACAAAGACGCTGGCCACGATTGGGCTGTCGAGTCCGGCCATGCGACGCTTGGCCAAGCGGATCAAATCCAGGTGCCCCTCGTGGAGGTTGCCCATGGTCGGCACGAAGGCCGGTGCTTCGCGATGAGACGCCAAGGCCTCGCGCAACTCAGAGATTCGGTGGATGACACGCATGGGGTGGAATCAGTAGCCGTGAATGGATTCGTCGGGGAAGCTGCCGTCCTTGACGGCTGCGACATAGCGGCGAATTGCGTCCTCAATGGACCCGCCTTCGGCCATGAAATTACGAACAAAGCGAGGCAACTTGCCTCTTGTCACGTGCAGCATGTCGTGCAACACCAGAACCTGCCCCGCCGTGGCGGCGCCCGCGCCAATGCCGATCGTCATCAAACCGGGATTATCGGCTTGCACCTGGGCCGCCACACTCGATGGCATCAACTCCAACACCATCATGGCAGCGCCGGCCTGTGCCAATTCCTTGGCGTGGCGACGCAGGGTTTCAGCACCCGCATCGTCGCGGCCTTGAATCCGGTAGCCACCCAAGGCATGCACGCTTTGGGGCGTCAGCCCCAAATGAGCGCAAACGGGAATCCCGCGCTCAGTCAAAAAGTGCACCGTTTCAGTGGTCCAGCCACCACCTTCCAGCTTGACCATGTGCGCACCCGCTTGCATCAAAGCCACGCTGGAGTGCAGGGCCTGCTCTTTGTTCTCTTGGTAGCTGCCAAACGGCAAATCGCCCACCACCCACGCCGTGCGGTTACCACGCGCCACACAACGCGTGTGATAGACCATCTGTTCCAGGGTGACCGGGACCGTACTGGCTTCGCCCTGCACGATCATGCCCAGCGAGTCGCCTACCAACAGGCAATCCACACCGCACTCATCAGCCAAACGAGCGAACATCGCGTCGTAGCTGGTCAGCATGGTGATTTTTTCGCCCTGTGCGTGCATCTCACGCAGACGATGCAAGGTCACGCTCTTGCGCGACGCTTGGGGAGTAGCTTGGCTCATCGGTCTGATCCTCTTACTGGACATCAGTTGGGCTGGTAGGCCAATCGCACATAAATCGGCGCAAACGCTTCCGCCTGAGTGATTTCAAGCAACCGCTCTTTGGCCAGTTCCAGCATGGCGATGAATGTCACCACCATCACCGGCGCCCCACGGGTGACGTCAAACAGGTCTTCGAACTCAACAAAGCGCTTGCCTTGCAAGGTGCGAAGAACCATGCCCATGTGCTCCCGAACCGAGAGTTCTTCTCGGGAAATGTGGTGATGGGTATGCAGCTTGGCACGTTGCAGAATCTCGCGCCAGGCGTCCCTCAAATCGTCCAGGCTGACATCAGGATGCCGCACATGAACGGTTGGGTCATTGTGAACGTGGACCCGCAGGAAATCCCGTCCCAGAAGCGGCACCTGGTCGAGCTTGGCGGCCGCCAGCTTCATCTGCTCGTACTCGATCAAGCGACGCACCAACTCGGCCCGAGGATCTTCGGCCTCTTCACCCTCTTCTGTCTTCTTGGGGGGCAGCAGCATCCGAGACTTGATCTCAATGAGCATGGCGGCCATCAACAGATATTCAGACGCCAGCTCCAGGTTGCGCTTGCGGATCTGATCCACATAGGTAAGGTACTGCCGGGTCACATCCGCCAAGGGGATGTCGAGGATGTTGAAGTTCTGCTTGCGAATCAGGTAAAGCAACAGATCCAGAGGCCCTTCGAAGGTCTCCAGAAACACTTCCAGCGCATCCGGCGGGATGTACAAATCCTGCGGCAAAGCAAACAGAGGCTCTCCGTACAGGCGAGCCACCGCCACGTTGTCAACGACCTCGGGCATGCCCTGTTCGTCCAACGGTGGCGAGACGGAATCTGAAGTGATATCGCCGGACACGTGCGTCGCCGAAATCAGCCCTTGTTCTGGGTCTGATAGACGTAAGCCTGCTGGGCAACGCGGCTTTCGCTCCACTCCTGCTGGGCCTGGCGATCAATCGGCTTGTCCCACAGCAGCGAACGGCCTTGGCGCTGGCGCTCTTCCAATTGAGGATCGCGCTGCTTCAGGCTATCGATGAACTGGGTCACGTCGGACTTGTAGGGTTTCCAAAACAGAGGCATATCGAGCACCGGAAATTCAGGTTAACGCAGCATTTTATCGGGCCAAGGCGTTCCAGAAACGCATCAGCCCCCGGACAATCAGTGGTATGCAAGAAATTGAACTCAAATTTCAGATCCCGGATTCGGCACTTGACACGGTCCTGGCAGCCCTGCAACACCTGCCTGACCAGCGCCCGGCTCAACGCCTTCAGGCGGCCTACTTCGACACACCCGACCGGAAACTGGCCCGTGCCCGCGCTGCCCTGCGCGTCCGCCAGGAAGACGATGAGTGGGTGCAAACGCTCAAGGCTTCAGGCCCGAACCCGATGATCCGGCTGGAGGACAACGTGGCAGCCCATCCCGCCGTCGAGGGACACGACATTCAGCCAGACCTGTCCTTGCATGCGGGTGATGCCAACTTGGCCCTGCAGCGGGATCTGTCTTGGTCCCCCACTGCGGACCCGCTGGGACGGCAGTGTGGATTGAGCGCCTTGTATCGCACCGATATGCATCGGCACCGGGCCGAGATGCAGATCACCGATCAGCAAGGGCACAGCCTGGGCTGGGTGGAACTGGCCGTTGACCTGGGAAGCATCCGGGCCGGACAACACAGCGTGCGGGTGCAAGAACTGGAGGTTGAGCTGATCAGCGGGTCACCGGAGGCCGTCATCCATTGCGGGCGAGACTGGATTGATCGATTTGGCCTCTGGCTAGACGTTCAGACCAAGGCACATCGCGGCGATCAACTGGCTCGACAATCGACCTCAGATGTCTATCAGCCCGCCCCACCGGTCAGGAAACCAGGAACGGCGTCGAGCCAAGCCGCCCTGCAAGCCACGATGGAGCAGATCACATTCAATATGAGTGAACTGGCGTCGCCCAGCCATTCAGCCGACTTCGACAAAGCACCCTGGCAACGCGCCTGGCTGTTCGGGCTGCGACGCTTGTCCATGCTGCTGGTGCACGAACCAGCACACCAGGGCCTCAGAATGCGAGCCCGCCATCTGTTCCAACAGGCACGCCAAAGAAGCGCCGCGGAGTGTTTGCCGCTGGCCCGATCCGCAATGGCATCCCACGTATGCCTGGACCTGATCGCCCTGAGCCTGGCTCAGGGCTGAGCGCCATCGACCTCAGCGAATCCGCATGCCTGGTTGGGCGCCCGGGAAGGGTTCGAGGATGTAGACACCCGGCTGGGCTTTTTCGTCAGCGTGAGAGGCGGCCAAGACCATCCCCTCACTGACACCAAACTTCATCTTGCGCGGGGCCAGGTTGGCCACCATCACAGTGAGTTTGCCGATCAGGTCTTCAGGCTTGTAAGCTTCTTTGATGCCGCTGAACACATTGCGGTGGCGACCTTCGCCCACATCCAGCGTCAGGCGCAGCAGCTTGGTGCTGCCTTCCACATGTTCGGCGTTGACGATCTTGGCGATGCGCAGGTCGACCTTCACGAAGTCGTCAATGGTGATCGTTGGGGCCATGTCCTCACCACCAGGCTTGGGGGCTTCCACCACCGGGGCGGGCGGCGGCTCGAACAAGGCATCCAGCATCTTCACATCCACGCGCTGCATCAGGTGTTGGTAGACCCCAATGGTGTGGGCGCCCAGCAGCTTGTCGGCATCGGCAAACGTCATCGGTTCGATCTTCAGGAATGCCTCCACATGGGTGGCGACCGCTGGCAAAACCGGTTTGAGATAGATGCTCAACAGGCGGAAGGCCTCGATGCACACCGTGCAGACCTCTTGCAGGCGAGCATCCATGCCCTCTTGCTTGGCCAATTCCCATGGCTTGTTGGCATCGACGTATTCGTTGACACGGTCGGCCAGCAGCATGATCTCGCGCAGCACCTTGCCCAGCTCACGGGCTTCATACTGTTCAACAATGGTCTGACGCCCTGCCTGCAGCGTGGCCAGCAAGGCTTTGCCCTCGTCGCCAATGGCCGCGGTCAGTTTGCCCTCGAAGCGCTTGGCAATGAAGCCTGCGGCGCGGCTGGCGATGTTGACGAACTTGCCCACGAGGTCGCTGTTGACCCGGGCCATGAAGTCATCCTTATTGAAATCGATGTCTTCGACGTTGGCATTGAGCTTGGCAGCAATGTAGTAACGCAGCCATTCTGGGTTCATGCCCAGGCTCAAATACTTGAGCGGGTCCAGGCCCGTGCCACGGCTCTTGGACATCTTCTCGCCGTTGTTCACGGTCATGAAGCCGTGCACGTTCACCTGGTTGGGCAGCTTGCGGCCGCTGAACTTCAGCATCGCCGGCCAGAACAGGGTGTGGAAATAGGTGATGTCCTTGCCGATGAAGTGGATCTGCTCCACCTGGGGATCAGCCAAGAACTCGTCGAACGAGCGGGTCTCGCCATACTTGGCTTGGGGGCCACCGGCTGCAAAGTAGCTCTTGAGCGAAGCCAGATAGCCAATTGGCGCATCCAGCCACACATAGAAATACTTGCCGGGGGCGCCAGGAATTTCAATCCCGAAGTAAGGCGCATCGCGGCTGATGTCCCAGTCGCCCAAGCCGCCTTCGCCGTTCTCGTCCTTGGTGAACCACTCCTTGATCTTCTTGCTGACCGCGGGCTGCAACTTGCCGTCCTGGGTCCAATCCTGCAAAAAGTTCAAACAACGGGGATCAGACAGTTTGAAGAAATAGTGATCTGAGGTCTTGAGCACCGGGGTGGCGCCCGACAGCGCCGAGTAGGGGTTCTTCAGCTCGGTGGGCGCGTACACGGCACCACACACCTCGCACGAATCGCCGTACTGATCCTTGGCACCACACTTGGGGCATTCGCCCTTGATGAAGCGATCGGCCAGGAACATGCCCTTGTCAGGATCAAAGAACTGCTCGATCGGGCGAACGTCGATCAGGCCCTGCTCTTTCAGCGCCAGATAGATGCTCTGCGCCAACTCATGGTTCTCGGGGCTGTCGGTGCTCGACCAGTGGTCGAAGCTGATGTGAAACCCGTCTAGATAAGGCTTACGCCCGGCGGCGATGTCGGCAACGAACTGCTGGGGTGTCTTGCCAACCTTTTCGGCGGCGATCATGATGGGGGCGCCGTGCGCATCATCGGCACCCACGAAGTGGACCTGGTTGCCTTGCATGCGCTGGAAACGCACCCAGATATCGGCCTGGATGTATTCCATGATGTGGCCAATGTGGAAATGGCCGTTCGCGTAGGGCAAAGCAGTAGTGACAAAAAGCTGACGTGGCATGGCTCGGCAATTTGGGGGGAGACCCTGATTTTAGGGCGCGCTAGACTGACTACTGTGCAAACATGCCCCAAACTTGCACCCTTGGTCCCATTTTTCGGGGAGGCAGTTCACCGCCGCCCCTGGTTATTGCATGAATCCATCCGTTTTCACCCCCAAGACCCCTCTTGAAACTGCGGCCGTTGACGCGCTGCGGGCCGTTGTCGACCCCCTGACCGGACAAGATTGGGTGAGCGGGCGTCAACTCCAGTCCCTGAACGTCACCCCGGAGGGCTGCGCCACATTGCGCATGGTGCTGGGTTACCCGGCCCAATCGCGGTGGTCGGCCTACTCGCAGTCGATCGAAGCAGCTTTGACGGCCGTATCCGGCATTCAATCGGTCAAGGTGGAATGGTCGACCCAAGTGATCACGCACGCTGCTCCGCGTGGGCAGGCGCCTCTGCCCGGCGTTCGCAATGTGATCGCGGTGGCCTCTGGCAAAGGCGGGGTAGGGAAAAGCACCACCGCCGTCAACTTGGCGTTGGCGCTGAATGCCGAAGGCGCCCGGGTCGGGTTGCTCGATGCTGACATCTACGGCCCCAGCCAGCCGCTGATGCTCGGCTTGAGTGGCAAGCCCGACAGCCCTGATGGCAAGACCATCACGCCGCCGATGAACCACGGCATTCAAATGATGTCGATCGGGTTGTTGATCGACGAAAACGCCCCGGCCATCTGGCGTGGCCCGATGGCCACCCAGGCCCTGGATCAACTGCTGCGCTTGTCTAACTGGGGTGAGCCTGAGCACCCCCTGGATTACCTGATCGTCGACATGCCCCCCGGCACCGGTGACATTCATCTGTCTTTGAGCCAACGCGCCCCGCTCACTGCGGCTGTCATTGTCACGACCCCACAAGACATTGCTCTGCTGGACGCCCGCAAAGGCCTGACCATGTTTGAGAAAGTCAGTGTTCCTGTGGTCGGTGTGATCGAAAACATGGCCGTGTACCACTGCCCGAACTGTGGGCACGATGCCCACATTTTTGGGGAAGATGGCGGCAAACGTTTGGCCCAGGAAACCGGCGTACCGGTACTGGGGTCCATGCCCTTGGATCTCAACATCCGGGTTCAAGCCGACAGTGGACAACCCACGATGGTGTCCGACCCGAACAGCCGTCCCGGCACGCTATACAAGGAAATGGCGATGCGTCTCGCAGCGAATGTGTCGAAGCTGCCCAAGGATTATTCCGGCAAGATGCCGTCCGTCACCGTTCAACCCAAAGCCTGAACCGATTGATGACCCCTGCCGTACACGTTGATGACGCCTGGTTCGACCTCGTCCCGCTGGCTCTGTTGGAGTTCAACGAGCATGGCAAGGTGCTGCGCAGCAACGCCACACTGGCTCGGCTGCTGGGCTACTCGGTCGCGAGCGGCGCCAAACTGGCACACACCACGCCAGCGGTTCAACGCTTGTGCGGCTGGGATTCTCCCCTGACGCTCCTGGCTTTGGGGCCAGAAGATTCACCGCTCAATGGACAAGCAACGATCCCGAAGGCCCCGGGCTCTGGCGCCGGAAAACTGTTGAACAGTCAGGTCTGGAATCAGGCTCAAGCCGACCCCTCGCGCCCCAAGCGCTACCTGTGCATCATCCAGGAAGCCACCGGCAGCTCTGCGCCCTCGTCCATTCAAACTGGCGCGGCCAAAAATCTCAGCCAGGATCAGTTACTGCACGAGTTGAGCACCATTCTTGACAGCACGCCAGCCGGGATCGCTTACATGCGCGGCGATGTGCTGTTGCGCTGCAATCGGCGGTTTGAACGTATGCTGGGGCTCACCCCCGGCACCACGCCAGGCCAAAGAATTGACGTCTTGCTGGCACGAGATCCCCGCATCAATCGGGTGATGACGCAATCCACAGCCGAACTGCGCTCGGGCGGGCAATACGAAACCGAACTTGAAATCGTGATGCCTGGGCAGAACCCCCGGTGGTACGGTTTATCGCTGCGCCGCATTGGGGACTCGGTCGCGCAAATGGAAGTGATCGCGGTGCTGTCCGACATCACTCGCATCCGGGCGCAACAAGCGCAACTTCAAGCGCTGGGCCGTGACCGCGACCTCATGTTCTCACTGTCTGGTGTCGGGATTGCATTCGTGCGTGACGGCATCATCCAAAGCGCCAACCCGGCCTTGTCTCATCTGGTTGGCGATGACTCTGGTAGCCTGGTTGGGCGCAACCTCATGGGCCTGTATGCCACCGAAGTCGATTCCAACTCCGAACCGGATGTGATGAGCGTGCTGCGCAGCCTGGGTCACTGGCAAGGTGAGCGCGCCCTGAGGCACCGCCGCGGAACGGCACTGTGGACTGAGGTCGCACTGCGGCTGGTCAATCCGCAAAAGCCAGAGGAAGGCTTCATTGCTTCCTTCGTGAATGTGGACGACCGCCACCGCGCCGAGTTGAACCTGACTTTGCAGGCGGACCGCACACGCGCCATTCTCGATTCGGTTTTCGTTGGCATCGTCACGCTCGACAGTGAAGGCATTGCCTGGATGAACCGGTCGGCGCGCCGCATGTTTGCCGGCGATCTGGCTGATTTTGTTGGCCACCCGCTCAGCACCGTGGCCACGCCCGACATCGACCATCCGTTCCGGATGACGGATTACCTTGATCACCTGCAAGATGGTCAAACGCATACCTTTGAATGCCAGGTGGTGGGCCGCGATGGCCGTGTCTTCTGGGTGGTGGGCAATGCGGTGGTAACGCTGGGTGAACACAACCAGCGTCAGATCACTTATGCACTGCTTGACATTGATCGGCGACGGCAGGCCGAAGCGCAGACCGCTGAAGCCCAGGCCACCTTGCAACGCATCATCGAGATGGCACCCATGGCCATCATGTTGATCGATGCCAAGTCGCTCAAGGTCTTGCAGGTCAACCAGACCGCAGCCTCGTTCATGCACATGGATGTCAGCCGCGTGCCCGGCATGACCCCGGAAGACCTCTTCGATGAGAACCGGGCCCGCGCCATTCGTGCCGACATGCTCAACAGCCTGGATTCGGGTGCGCCGCTGCACCGCGAATACAACGTGCAGGGCAAAGCCACCAATCAGATTTGGGATGTGAACTTTCTGCCCTTGCACAAAGAAGGACAGCCCGTCGATCAACTGTTGATGGTTGCGACTGACGTGACCGAACAACGCAAAGCCGAACAGGCGCGACTGGATGCGGCCATTGCCCAGCGTGAAATGCTGGTCAAGGAAGTGCACCATCGAATCAAGAACAACCTGCAGGGCGTTGCCGGACTGCTGCAGCAAATCGCTGCCCGCAAGCCAGAGGTGGCCTCGGCCATCTCGGAGGTGGTTGGGCAAGTGCAGGCGATTGCCCAGGTGTATGGCTTGCAGGTGGGCGCGGGCGGCCCCCTGCGGCTCAAGAACGTCATTGAAGCCATCTCCAACTCAGTGCAGCGCACATTCGGGCGCCCCATTACCTTGACCTTTGATGGCGACCATGGCGGCGAATGGCTACTGCCAGAGGCAGAGTCCATTCCGATCGCCCTCAGCCTCAACGAATTGCTGACCAACGCGCACAAGCACGGCGATCCGTCGACCCCGCTGGTGTGTCACGTGCAGTCAATCGACGATGCACAAGTGTGCATCGACATCCGCAACAAGGGACAACTGCCAGAGGGATTCAATCTGGCGCGGGTACCCGGTGGCGTGTCGGGCTTGGGCCTGGTGCGTGCGCTGCTGCCGCGCCGCAGTTCCAAACTGAACCTGACCCAAGAAAACGAGCTGGTTTTGACGCACGTCGAGCTGAGCCCCCCCGGCATCCATCTGGCCCCCACCCCCCACGTATCAGGTGCTGCCTCTGGTCATCAGATCGCACTTTGGCCACAATAAACATTGACACAGAGACCAAACGGCGAATCTTCGACTCGTTAAACGGTCATAATGACTGCGCACGAATCAAGATCAAGATGACGAGCAGTCACAGAGGGCGCAGTGGAGAGCAAAGGAAAAATACTGGTAGTAGACGATGATCGGCTGGTGCTTGCCACGCTGACGCATGGTCTATCCCAGGCCGGCTACGAAGTCATTGATGCCGACAACGGCGACGATGCCATCTTGCTGGCCAGACAACACCGCCCTGATCTGGCTTTGCTCGACATTCGGATGGAAGGCAAATCAGGCTTTGACGTGGCCGCATATCTGCGCGAGTACTGCCAGATCCCCTTCATGTTCCTGTCGGCCTTCACAGATGAAGCCACCGTCAATCAGGTCAAGAAGCTAGGGGCACTGACCTATCTGGTCAAACCCCTCGACATTCAGCAGATCGTGCCAGCGGTTGAGTCGGCTTTTGCGAACCGGGCGAAGGCCCCGTCCTTGCAGCTCAGCCCTGTGGCGAACAACCCTGAGCTGGAAACCACTTCAACGAGCGAACCCAGCCCAGCCCCAGCGACGAGCAAGGTCACACCGATTGCCGCATACACTGCAGCAGCACCAGAAGCAACGCAGCCGCCTGCTCAACCCAGCCTGGCTCACCCCAGCCCTAATCTGCAGCCGCTGCAAGAAACAGTGGCCCTGGCGGTTGGCATTGTGATGCACCGCCATTCCTTGGCGCGACAAGCGGCCTTGGACAAACTGCAAAATCAGGCAGCGCAAGAGAAGCGGAGCCTCGAGGCTCTGTGTGATCGCATCCTGGGCGCACAGGAAGTTCTGGCAGGGCTCGGCTCCATCTGATTTCAATCAGACTCGCAAGCGCCTGTTCTCAGGTGCCGGTGCGGCCTGAGCGCTGCTGCGCCTCGGCAATGCCCATCAAAGTGAAATAGAAACAGGCGCCCTGACCTGGGCTGGCTTCAGCCCAGACCTGGCCACCGTGGCGGCGAATGATGTTGTGAACGCCGGCCAAGCCAACGCCGGTTCCAGGGAAATCCTTGGCGCTGTGCATGCGTTGGAACAGGCCAAACAGCTTGTCGGCCCGTTGCATGTCAAAGCCTGCACCGTTGTCGCGAACGTAGAAAACCGCCGGGTTGGTGGCCGGCATCACGCCCACTTGAATCAGCGGCGCCTCGACTTTGGCACTGTATTTCAAGGCATTGCTGAGCAGATTCTCCAGCACCCGACGCACCAGAATCGGATCCGCTTCCACGGTCATGCCCTCGGCGATATCAAACTTGGCTGATGCCCCCACCCCTGGCAGGCTCGCCATCTCTGAGGCGATGTCTTGGCTCAAGGCCGTCAAGTCAATCACCTCGCGTTGGAGAGGGGCCCCCGCCAACTGGGCCTGCGCCAGGATGGCATCGATCATCCCATTCATGCGCGCGGCTGCGGCCAACACCCGATCCAAGTGATCCAGGCCAATCCGATCAAGAACCTTGCCGTAGTCTTCCTTGACGATGCGAGTGAAACCATCAACGACCCGCAGCGGCGCACGCAGGTCGTGTGACAGGGCATACCGAAGCACCTCTTGGTCGGCTTCGGTCATGGGCGTAGGAATCACGCCACCCGACGTCTGCCCCACTTCTTCAGCGGTGAGGTCCGATACAGGCTGAGTCGCCGGTTGATGATCGAGTTGCAGATTCAGCAGAGGCTCGGCTACCCCATGAAAGCCCAAAAAGCTGCCCCCGGCATCCCAACGCGGTTGCGCCTTCAGGCGAGCGCGCAACCCATCATGCGACGACAGGGCGGCGGGCACAGCCAACTCGACGGCCTCGGTGATGGCCTGCTGGTGGCGCAAGGCAAATTCAAACCGCCCGACCGCATTTTCGTTTCCTGGGGTTTCCTGCCAGCAAGCCACCCAGTCTGATCGGGCGGCAACTAATTGGGTGGCGCCATTCCAATCCGTGGAATCTTGATCCAACCCGATTCCTGGCTTCAAAACCGTTAAACGACCCGCCGTGTCAGTTTGCCAATACCAACCGGAAATCCAATCGGACCAAACCGGATCTTCCCCCCCCTTATTTGGAGGGTTTTCATTTGCACCAGATGAAACAGGGTCAGGCTCGTCGCGCTGCAACCACATTACGCCCAAACCACCCCAAACCAGCGCACAGGCCACCAGCACCCAGGCCTCCAGGCCTAGTGCAGACAAGCCGGCAAGAACCGCAATCCCAAGCAAGGCCCAGCAGGTAAAACCTAGCAAATGCCTGTTGAAATATCTGCCAGCACGGGAGGAAAAATCATCGTCGCTCCGCATCCAAATCATTGTAAGGACGTCTGCAGGGGGTTTGTTCTGCTGGTTAAAGTTTTATCGGGCACGGTAAAGTTCGTGAATTAACTGACGAATCTAACAAGTATGCCCCGCCGTAATCCTGGCGACGGGGGTGACTTACCCAAGGATTGACAAGGCGATGGCGCAGGACCTGCACTCGACACGCTCCCCCTGGACGCTTTTATTTGGTCTGGGAGCTTTAGCCATGACCACCGTCGCCGCATGGCTATGGGGTTGGGCGGGACTTGGCTTGGCGCTTTCAGGCTGGGCATCTGCCGGCATTGGCTATTTGGCCAGACAACAGTTTGAACCGGCCCCGGATCAACCCGGAAGCACACGGCCACCTGACCCCACCTTGGTCATGTCGACCGAAGAAGACCTGGCCCGTGAACGCCTGGCTGCTGCCGAGCGTTGGCTCGCGCTGAGCCGCGACATCGCCGATGCGGCACAAAGTGCTCCGACCTTGGCCGAAGCCCTGCATCGCGTAGGCCAGGCATTGCACAGCCACATTGGCTCTCGTTCCTGGATTTGTTTGCGTGTCGATGGCTGGAACAAGGAATCGGCTCTGCTGCGCCCTTGGATCGATGCTGGCAAAGACACCGGCGACCTGATCGATGTGTCGGCCATCGCTGCCACCCACCGGGATGAACGCCCCTTGGGTCAGGCTTTGGCCACACTGCGCCCCACCGTGGGATCGGTGTCGACTCAAACTGCCGCGAACTGCCCCTGGCGCGCGCCCCAGACACGTCGTGTGCTGGCCGTCCCCGTGTCGGTGGATGGCTGGCCTTTGGCTTTGCTGGAATTTGACGACCCCTCTCAAATTACCCATGAGCTGACCCCGGTGCTCGATATCGCGGCCATTCAGCTTGGCTTTGTGGCCCAACGCGATGCCAACCGAGCACACATGGCCAACAGTGCGGAACACCTGGGTCGACTGACCCTTGTGGCTTCGCGCATCAGCAGCGGTGTGGCCCTGACCGACCGTGATGGCACGGTCGAATGGGTGAATGCGGCATTCAGCACCCTGACGGGCTGGGCTGAAGACAAAGTGATCGGACGCAAGCTGTCTGAACTCTTGTCGCGCGAGGTCACCGATGGCCGCGCGGTCAAGGAGCTGGAAGACCAATTTGCCAAGGGCGTGCCATTCCGTCTGCCCTATGAAGCCACACGCCAAGATGGCCAGGTCATCACCCGCTACTGGGGCGAGATCGATGCCATTCAGATGCTTGATGACAGCGGCACACGCAGCCAATACGTCTGCCTGTTCACCGACATCACCAAACGCAAGGCTCAGGAACATGTTCGCGAACAAGAGCGCGAGTTCCTCGAAGCCTTGTTGGGCAATCTGCCTGTGAGTCTGTTTGTGCTGGATCCGGTCAATTTGAATGTGGTGGCCATCAACCGCTACACCGAGATCGAATTCAGCCTGAAGCGTGACCGCGTGGTGGGCAAGTCCATTGCCAATGCCCTGGGTGCATCTGTGTTGCGGATGACACAGCCTTACATGGAACAGGCTGTTGAATCAGGCCAGACCATTGAACATGATTTCACATGGCAAAATGAGCAAGGCACCCGCGTCGTCAACGCACGGCACTTTGCTTTGCGGCACAGCAATGGCCGCCCTCGACTGCTTATTTCCTTGGTGAGAGACATCACTGCATCGCGTCAAGCTCAAGCTGACCTGGAAGAATCCGAACGTCGATTCCGCGAACTGGTGGAGTCGATGGAAGACTGCATCTATGTCTCCACCGCGCACCGCAACCACTATCTGTACTTGAGCCCGCGTACGCAAGAGGTATGGGGCGTGTCGGCTGACGAGATCACCCACAATCCATCGCTGGTGAAATCTCTGGTGGTGCCAGAAGATCAGCACTTGCTGGCCGAGCAGGAAATCCAGGAAGCCAACAACGAGCCCACCGATACGCTGTTGCGTCTTCAGCACCCCACCAAGGGGCTGCGTTGGCTGCGGCATCGCACCCGGGCTCGCCGCTTGGCAGATGGGCAATCGCGCATCTATGGTCTGGTGTCCGACGTCACCGACGAACATCGCCAGGCCCTGGAGTTGGAACGCGCCCGCGATTTGGCCGAGGCAGCCAGCCAGGCCAAGAGCCAATTCATGGCCAACATGAGCCATGAAATTCGCACGCCCATGAACGGGATCCTGGGCATGACTGAATTGCTGCTCGGCACCCCATTGAATGACAAGCAGCGGCGCTTTGCTCAGGCGGTTTATCGCTCGGGGGAAAGCCTGCTCGAAATCATCAACGACATTCTGGACTTCGCCAAGATTGAAGCCGGTCGTCTCGAGTTGGCCAACAGCGACTTTGTCCTGCGTACCTTGGTTGAAGACACGCTGGAATTGATGGCGCCTCGCGCCCACGAAAAGGGATTGGAGCTGAGCTTCCGCGAGCAGCCCGGCCTGCCAGCAGTCATCCACGGCGATCCTCTGCGCTTGCGCCAGATCCTGACCAACCTGGTGGCCAATGCCATCAAGTTCACCGAGCACGGTGAAGTCGTGGTCGACATCCGGCGTGCCATTGGTACCCCCGTGCGTCAGCAAGCTCACGCGCCGTCCACCGAATTCATCGACCTGGAATTCATGGTTCGAGACACCGGGATCGGTATCCCCTCGGACATGATTCCCCGTCTGTTCAGCGCCTTCGTGCAGGCCAATGTCGGCATGGCTCGTCGTTATGGCGGCACCGGCTTGGGCCTGGCCATTTCGAAGCAACTGGTTGAACTCATGGGCGGGCAGATTGAAGCCCACAGTGCGCCCGGTGTGGGCTCCGAATTCGTGTTCCGCATCCCCGTCAGTGTGGGCGTGACCCAAGCCGACATGGCCATGCTGGAGGAGCCCGAAATGCCCTCCTTCAACGTGCTGGTGGTAGACGACAACGAAACCAATCGCACCGTGCTCGAAAACATGCTGTCTGCATGGGGCATGCGCGTGACCTTGGCCAATGACGGACAGGATGCCCTCGATATCCTGATGGCGCACCCCAGACAGGACGCCGACTTCGAGCTGGCGCTGGTGGACATGAACATGCCCCGCCTGGATGGCCAAGGCTTGGCCGAGGCGATCAAGACGAGCGGCCGCTACCCCAACCTCAAGATGGTGCTGTTGTCGTCGGTATCCTCGCCAGACGACGTCCGCCGCGCGCAAGAGGTGGGCTTCCAGCGCTTCGTGCCCAAGCCCCTGCGCAAGGGAGAACTGCGCCAGGCTATTCTGGGCATTTCGGCCGAGCTGGGCGAAACTCAGCACGACGCCCTGCGCTTGAACAAGCATGTCCTGGTGGTCGAAGACAACGCGGTCAACCAGGAGGTTTGCAGTCAAATGCTGCGCCGCCTCGGCTGCGAGGTCAAAGTGGCCAGCTCAGCCCTCGAGGGCTTGCGGCGCCTGGGCGAACAGCGCTTCGATCTCATCCTGATGGACATCCAGATGCCAGGTATGGACGGCATCGAAGCCTTGAGCTGGTTCCGTCGGGGCTCGAACAATCGCTTCACCTTCGTGACGCCATCCGACACCCCGGTGATCGCCGTCACGGCCAATGCCCTTGAAGGCGACGAACAGCGCTTCCTGGATCAAGGCTTCGACGACTACCTGTCCAAGCCTTTCCGCCAGAGCCAGTTGCAAAAGGTGTTGCTGGAACATGCCGGGCCGGCCACGCCTGCCGCCCTCCCCGCCGCTGCAGCCCCAGCCACGCCAGCCACGCCAGCCGCACCGTTAGCGGCGGCAGCGGCACCGGCTCCAGTCGCTTCGTCAGCCCCTGCCGCTGAACCCGCTACTGCGGCGTCCGCACCCGTGGCCGAAGCCGGCGCGGTCTCGATCGAAGCCATCTTTGATAGCGAATCCCTGCGCAGGTTGCGCGAGCTTGATCCCAAAGGTGCCAACAAATTGCTTGAACGGGTTGCGAAAGCGTTTGAAAACTCGGTCGGGCGCCTGCTGCCGCAACTGGAAGAATCCATCAAAGCGCAAGACAATCCGGGCATCCTTCACGTGGTCCACACCTTGAAGTCGTCATCGGCCAGCATTGGTGCACTCAAGTTGTCGCATCAATGTGCCGAAGTGGAATCCATGATCCGTCGCCAGTCAGGAGAAGACCTGAGCCCTCGCATCCAAGAAATCCCGGCTGAAGTCAACCGGGTGCTGGCTGGTTTGCGTCTGCTTCTGGAGGCCCAAGCATGACCTTGGCCAACCACCCTTTCCTGGCAGATGAAAACGAGCAACAGCCTCGGGTGCTGCT
>JAGWLR010000034.1 GCA_028864885.1 Burkholderiales bacterium
ATGCGGCTGCCGGCCATGCCCTGGAAGAAGATCGAGGGGCTCTCCAGCACTTCAACCAGGCTCAAGCGAGCTTCAAAGCGCGTGCTTTGGTTGTGTGTGAACTTGGGCCAATCGTGTGCGCCGGGAATGATGGGGCTGAGCGCCGCCAGCATCTGGCAGCCGTTGCACACGCCGAGCGCGAAGGTGTCCTGGCGACCGAAGAAGGCCAGGAACTGCTCTTCCAGCTTGGGGTTGAACATGATCGAACGTGCCCAGCCTTCGCCGGCACCCAGGGTGTCGCCGTAGCTGAAGCCACCGCAGGCGATGAAGCCCTGGAACTGGTCCAAGCTGACGCGGCCGGCTTGCAGGTCGCTCATGTGCACGTCGTAGGTGTCGAAGCCACCTTGGGCCACGGCGTACGACATTTCCACATGCGAGTTCACGCCCTGCTCACGCAGGATGGCGACCTTGGGGCACGCCTTGTTGATGAAGGGCGCAGCCACGTCTTCCAGCGGGTCGAAGGTCAGGGCCACGTGCATGCCGGGGTCAGCGGCCTTGCCAATGGCTTCGTGTTCGCTGTTGGCGCAAGCGGGGTTGTCGCGCAGCTGCGCAATGCGCCAGCTCACGTCGTCCCAGGTCTTGTGCAGTTGCTCCACGGGCGCAGCAAACACGGCCTTGGCATCGCGCCACACTTCCAGCGTGTGCTTGGTGTTGGGCTTGCCGATGACGTGGCTGTGCTTGCTCAGGCCATGCTCGCGCAGGGTTTGCAGCACGGCGTCGCGGTCAGCGGTACGCACTTGCAGGACCAGGCCCAGTTCTTCGTTGAAAAGCGCCTTCAGGGTCAGCTCGTTGCGGCGCTCACCCACTTGGCCCGCCCAGTTCTTCGAGTCACCGAAGTCAGCTCGGCTGTCGTCCACGCCGGTGCCCTCTGTCACCAGCATGTCCACATTCAGGCTCACGCCGGTGTTGCCGGCGAAGGCCATTTCAGCCACGGTCGCCCACAGGCCGCCGTCACCACGGTCGTGGTAGGCCAGCAGCTTGCCTTGCGCGCGCAGGGCGTTCACAGCGTTCACGGCGGCCTTCAGCATCTCGGGGTTGTCGCAGTCGGGCACCTCGTTGCCAAACTGGTTCAGCACCTGAGCCAGCATCGAGCCGCCCATGCGGTTCTTGCCCTCGCCCAAGTCCACCAGGATCAGGCTGGTATCCAGCGCTTGGCCGTTTTCAGTGGTGACCAGTTGCGGTGTCAGCGTGCCACGCACGTCAGCGATCGAGGCAAACGCCGTCACGATCAGGGACACGGGTGCCGTCACTTGCTTGGTCTGGCCGTTGTCGGACCCTTCATCTTTCCATTTTGTGCGCATGGACAGCGAGTCCTTGCCTACAGGAATGGACACGCCCAGTGCCGGGCACAGGTCCATGCCAACCGCTTTCACGGTGTCGTACAAGGCAGCGTCTTCACCGGCTTCGCCGCAGGCGGCCATCCAGTTGGCCGACAGTTTCACGCGGGACAGCTCGATGGGCGCGGCCAGCAGGTTGGTGATGGCTTCCGCCACCGCCATGCGACCGGACGCTGGTGCGTTGACCGAGGCCAGCGGAGTGCGCTCGCCCATGGCCATGGCTTCGCCGGCAAAGCCCTTGAAGTCAGCCAAGGTCACGGCCACGTCGGCCACCGGCACTTGCCACGGGCCGACCATCTGGTCGCGGTGATTCAGGCCGCCCACGGTGCGGTCACCGATGGTGATCAGGAAACGCTTGCTGGCCACGGTGGGGTGACGCAGCACGTCCAGCGCCACGGTGTCCAGCGACACGCCGGTCAGGTCCAGCTTGCCGCCATCCCACTGCACGCGCTTCACATCGCGGTGCATCTTGGGTGGCTTACCCAGCAGCACTTCCATGGGCATGTCCACGGCCTTGTCAGCGCCAGGCTGAGTGGTGTCTTCCAGCACCAGTTCCAGCGCGTCGGTGGCCACGCCAATCACGCCGAAGGGACAACGCTCGCGGTTGGCCATTTCGGTGAACATCGACAGCGATTCGGGCGCAATGGCCAGAACGTAACGTTCCTGGCTCTCGTTACACCAGATTTCCTTAGGCGCCATGCCGGATTCTTCCAGCGGCACCTTGCTCAGATCGAAACGCGCACCCTTGCCTGCGCCGTCCACCAGTTCAGGGAAGGCGTTGGAGATGCCACCGGCACCCACGTCGTGGATGGCCAGAATCGGGTTCTTCGCACCCAGACCCCAGCAGTGGTTAATCACCTCTTGCGCACGGCGCTCGATTTCAGGGTTGCCACGCTGCACCGAGTCAAAGTCCAGTGCCGCCGAATTGGTGCCCGCCGCCATGGACGAAGCCGCCGCGCCGGCCATGCCGATGCGCATGCCAGGGCCGCCCAGTTGAATCAGCAAGGTGCCTGCGCCAAACACGATCTTCTTGGTCTGCGTGGCGTCAATGGTGCCCAAGCCGCCAGCAATCATGATGGGCTTGTGATAACCACGGCGGATGGCTTGCTCGCCCTCGCCCACGTTCTGATCGAACACGCGGAAGTAACCGCCCAGGTTGCTGCGGCCGAATTCGTTGTTGAACGCGGCGCCACCCAGGGGGCCTTCGATCATGATCTGCAGCGGGCTGGCAATGTGCTCAGGCTTGCCGATAGGGTTTTGTTCCCATGGCTCGTTGGTGCCCGGCAGGTGCAGGTTCGACACCGAGAAGCCAGTCAGGCCCGACTTGGGACGCGAGCCGCGACCGGTGGCGCCTTCGTCACGGATTTCGCCGCCCGCGCCCGTCGAGGCGCCGGGGAAAGGTGAAATGGCCGTGGGGTGGTTGTGCGTCTCCACCTTCATCAGCACATGGGCCAACTCTTCACGGGCCTGGTACTGAGGCGCGTTGGTGTAGCCATCAGGCATCCAGCGCTCAATGGGGTGCCCCTCCATGATGGACGCGTTGTCGGCGTAAGCCACCACGGTGTGCTGGGGGTTCAGCTTTTCGGTGTTGCGGATCATGCCGAACAGCGACAAGTCCTGCTCCACGCCGTCCACGGTGAACTTGGCGTTGAAGATCTTGTGGCGGCAGTGTTCCGAGTTCGCCTGGGCGAACATCATCAACTCCACATCGGTCGGGTTGCGCTTCAAACCGGTGAAGGCATGGACCAGGTATTCGATTTCGTCGTCCGACAAGGCCAGACCGAAGGTCACGTTGGCTTCTTCCAGCGCGGCGCGGCCACGGCCCAGCACGTCCACGTGCTCCATCGGGGCGCCCTGCTTTTCGTCGAACAGGTGGCGGGCTTCGTCGCGGGCCAGCAGCACGCTTTCCGTCATGCGGTCGTGCAGCAGCGCTGCGCAGGCCTGCAGATCTTGGGCGGCCAAGCCCTTGGCACCGCCCATTAAGGCACCAATCACGCCCGACTTCACGGTCAGGCGGTACTCAGTCACGCGTTCCACACGGCGAATGGCCAGACCACAGTTGTGCGCAATGTCGGTGGCCTTCGAGGCCCAAGGCGACACGGTGCCCAGGCGGGGCGCCACCACAATCAAATCCCCTTCAGCACCGCCCTCGTAGGCATCGCCATAGGTCAGCAGCGCAGCCAGCTTGTCCAGTTCGGCGTGGTCAAGCGACTTGTCCATCGCCACCCAATGCACAAATCGGGCGTGTACAGCTGTAATGCGGGGGTTGATCGCTTGCAGCTTGGGCAGCAGAGCCTGAACTTGGTGAGGAGCCAGGGCATTGCCGCCCTCAAAGTGCATCAAAGTGGACATCGCGGTGGGGGGTGCGCTCAGGAAAAACGCGAATTTTACCGGTCCCCGGCCACCCGCGCCGAAAAAGTGCGACGAAAGCAATCCCCCCAGGCCCGTCATAGCGCACAACAATTGCGGATAATTCAGCTTATGAGCATCACCATCAAATCAGGCGCCGACATCGACGCCATGCGTCTGGCCGGCCGTCTGGCATCCGAGGTGCTGGACTACATCACCCCGTTCGTCAAAGTGGGCGTGACCACCGAAGAACTCGACAAGCTTTGTCACGACTACATGGTCAACGTACAAGGCTGCGTGCCCGCCCCGCTGAACTACGCCCCCGGCGGCCACCAGCCCTACCCCAAGTCGATCTGCGCGTCGATCAACCACCAGGTTTGTCATGGGATTCCGAATGACCGCCCTTTGAAGGACGGCGACATTGTCAACCTCGACATCACCGTGATCAAAAACGGCTGGCATGGCGACACCAGCCGCATGTTCATCGTCGGCAATGGCTCCATCGCCGCCAAACGCCTGTGCGCGTTCACCTACGAAGCCATGTGGAAGGGCATTGCCAAAGTCAAGCCGGGTGCGCGCCTGGGTGACATCGGCCACGCCATCCAGACCTACGCTGAAAGCAATGGCTTTTCGGTGGTGCGCGAGTTCTGTGGCCACGGCATCGGCCAAAAGTTTCATGAGGAGCCGCAAGTTCTGCACTATGGCCGCCCCGGCACCATGGAGGAACTCAAGCCAGGCATGATCTTCACCATCGAGCCCATGATCAATGCAGGCAAGAAGGACATCAAGTCCTTGGGTGATGGTTGGACCATCGTGACCAAGGATCGATCGTTGTCCGCACAATGGGAACACACCGTGCTGGTGACGGAAACGGGCTATGAAGTGCTGACGCTGTCAGCCGGCAGCCCCCCGATTCCCGACTTCATCACCCAGGCCCAAGCCTGACCCTCAGCCCCCTGGCCCTGCTGCGACCACATCGCTCAGGGCCTTTGTCTTTGGCACCTTGCCTCCACCACCCCAGCCCATGTCGATCGACATTGCCGCCCAACGTGCGCAGTTCCGCCAAGCCAAAACGGAACTTTTGAACCAGTTTGCGGAAAGCCGCCCTACGGTCTCTTCTGCCAGCCGACTACTGGGTCATCTGGCCAAGCTGGTCGACCGAACCTTGCATGATTTGTGGACCGCCCATGCCCTGCCCAAAGGCTCGGCACTGGTCGCGGTCGGCGGCTACGGTCGGGGCGAGCTCTTCCCCTACTCGGACATCGACGTCCTGATTCTGGTTCCGCAAAGCCTGGCCGACAGTGGGGACGACACAGCCATTGCCGCCGTTGAGAGCTTCATCAGCGCCTGCTGGGACATCGGCCTGGAAATTGGCTCGTCTGTCCGCACGGTACTGGAATGCGGGCAAGAAGCTGCGGGTGACGTCACCGTTCAGACCTCATTGCTGGAAGCCCGCTTCTTGTGCGGCGCCAAGGCACGGTTCACCGAACTGCAACGCGTCACGGCCCAGAAGATGGACGCGCAAGATTTTCTGACAGCCAAGCTGCTGGAAATGCGCCAACGGCACACCAAGTACGAGGACACGCCCTACTCGCTGGAGCCCAACTGCAAGGAAAGCCCCGGCGGACTGCGTGATCTGCAGGTGGTGCTGTGGTTGGCACGCGCCGCAAACCTCGGCAAAACCTGGCACGAACTGGCTCAGAAAGGTCTGCTGACAGCCTTTGAAGCACGGCAGCTGCAGCGCAACGAAGGCGTATTGAAACTGATTCGCGCGCGCCTGCATCAGGTGGCCGGTCGGCGTGAAGATCGACTCGTGTTTGACCTGCAAACGGGGGTGGCCCAAACCTTCGGCTACACCAACACCCGGGGCTTGCGTGCCAGCGAAGTGCTGATGCGCCGCTACTACTGGGCCGCGAAGGCGGTCACCCAGCTCAATCAGATCCTGATCCTCAACATTGAAGAGCGCGTGCACGGCTCGCAAAACGCCCCGATGCGCGTCATCAACGAACGCTTTCTGGATCGCGGCGGCATGCTCGAAGTGGTGAGTGACGATCTGTATCAGCGTGATCCTCACGCCATCCTCGACACCTTCCTGACTTTCCAGACGGACAACACCCTCAAAGGCTTGTCAGCCCGCACCCTGCGTGCGCTGTACAACGCCCGTGAGGTGATGAACGGCCCATTCCGCAAGGATCCGCTCAACCGCCAGACCTTCATGGACATTCTCAAGGCGCCCCAAGGCCTGACCCGAGTGATCCGGCTGATGAACCAGACCTCGGTGCTGGGGCGCTACTTGTGGGTGTTCCGCCGCATCGTCGGCCAGATGCAGCACGACTTGTTCCACGTTTACACGGTCGACCAGCACATCCTGATGGTGGTGCGCAATGTGCGCCGTTTCTTCATCCCCGAACACGCACACGAGTACCCGTTCTGTACGCAATTGGCGGCAGAGTGGGACAAGCCGTGGTTGCTGTATGTGGCGGCTTTGTTTCATGACGTGGCCAAAGGCCGAGGAGGCGATCACTCCGAGTTGGGCGCGGTTGAAGTGCGCCGCTTCTGCAAGGACCATGAGATTGGTGGTGACGACGCCAAACTCGTCGAATTTCTGGTGGCCGCCCACCTCACCATGTCCAAGGTGGCCCAAAAAGAAGACCTGTCTGATCCCGATGTGATCCACGCCTTCGCACAGAAAGTGGGCAACGAACGCTACCTGACCGCGCTGTACTTGCTCACCGTGGCCGACATCCGCGGCACCAGTCCGAAAGTCTGGAACGCCTGGAAAGGCAAGCTGCTGGAAGACCTCTACAGACTCACCTTGCGCGCTCTGGGCGGATCACGCCCGCACATGGATGCCGAGATCGAGGCACGCAAACAGCAAACCCGCCAGACCCTGTCACTCAACTTCCTGCCAGAGGGCATCGAAACCAAGCTTTGGAAAACGCTCGACATGAGCTACTTCGCCCGCCACGAAGCCGCCGACATCGCCTGGCACTCGCGGGTGCTTTGGCGGCATGTTGAAACCGATCGAGCGGTCGTCGCAGCCCGCCCTTCGTCTGTGGGGGAAGGCTTGCAGGTATTGGTTTATGCGCCGGACCGCCCCGACCTCTTTGCCCGCATCTGCGGCTACTTCGATCGCGCGGGGTTCAACATTCAGGATGCACGCATTCACACCTCGTCCACCGGCTACGCGCTCGACACATTCCAGATCTTGTCCAGCGACAACGACATCTACGAAGGCGTGCATCCGCGGGATCTGATTTCGTTGGTCGAGAATCAACTGGCCGAAGCAGCTGCGTCAGACAGGCCTCTGCATGAGCCCAGCCGCGCGCGGCTGTCCCGCCGCGTCAAATCTTTCCCGGTGCAACCCCGTGTCAGCTTGCGTCCAGATGAACGAGGACAGCGCTGGTTGCTCAGCGTGTCAGCCAGCGACCGCTCAGGTTTGCTTTATGTGATTGCGCGGACCCTGGCGCACCACCACGTCAATGTGCAACTGGCCAAGATCAGCACCCTGGGGGAACGCGTGGAAGACACCTTTTTGGTGACAGGTGATGTGCTGCGCCAGGACAAGGCCCAACTGGCACTTGAGACGGAGTTGCTAGATGCCCTCAGCCCCACTTGATGCGTCTGGTAGATCAGGCTGGCTCTTTCGGATCCAGCATGGCCTCCAGCTTCGAAATCTGGTCTTTCAACATCAGGCGCCGCTTTTTCAGGCGGCGCAGCGCCAGTTCATCAACCGGCTGTTTTTCGACAGCGAGATCAATCAAATTATCCAGATCAGCGTGTTCGATGCGCAACTCGATCAACAGGCGATGGGGTGAATGCAGGTTTTCTTGCATCTGACTAGCCAAATGGCTCACGAACTGGCGCAAATTGGGGGATGAACCGAGGGATCGCCTCCCCCCGGGCCCGGCCTATTCCAGATTATAGTTTTCCCCATGATGTCATCACCGTCCAGTTTTCGCCTGGTTGCCGCTACCGGCATCCACCGGGGCGATCGCCAGTATCAGCAAGATCAGGTCGAAATCATGGTCCATCCGCGGACCCAAGGCTGCCTGTTGGCGGTTGTGGCTGACGGGATGGGCGGCAAGAGCGGGGGGCGCAAGGCCGCCGATCAGGTGATCATGACGGCGCGTCAAGTCTTTGATCGCTTCGTGCCATCGAAGGATGACTCTGAGTCCACCCTGCAACAGCTGGTCGAAGAGGCCCACCTCATGATCAAGCTGACGGCCATCGCTTTTGAAGAAGAGCCGCACAGCACCCTTGCCGCCTTCATCGTCAACCCTGACCTGTCGGCCGATCTGATCCACGCCGGTGATTCACGGATCTACCATTTCCATGGGCCAGATATGGTCCACCGCACCACCGACCACTCCTTTGTTCAACGATTGGTCAACGCAGGTGAAATCACCGAAGAAGAAGCCAACGTCCACCCCCAGTCCAACCTGCTGACGGGCTGTCTGGGCACTCAGACCGATCCGCCCGTCGACACTCACCACATTTCACAATTGGAAATTGGCGACACCCTGTTAGCGTGCAGTGATGGCCTGTGGCATTACTTCACACCCAAGGAGTTGGGCGCCATCGTTCACACCCTGCCCCCACGTGAGGCCGCCGAGATGCTGGTGGGCAAAGCCCGACATCGCGCGCGCGGAGGCGGCGACAACCTGTCGCTCGCCTTGGTTCGGGTCGAACCCGGTCGTTGATTGCCCTTGGCTGACCTGAATCAGGTCAGAGAAGTGTCCACGTTGCGCTTTTCCTCGCTGAGGTATTCCTTGGACTGCATTTCGTTGAGTCGTGACACGGTTCGTGGGAACTCGTGCGCCAGCGGCCCCTCGGTGTAAAGCTCCTCAGGAGACACCTCGGCCGAGATCACCAGCTTCACGCGCCGGTCGTACAGCACATCCACCAGCCAGGTGAAACGTCGGGCCTCCGAGGCCAGGCGCACCGGCATGTGCGGCACACCACTGAGCACGATGGTATGAAAGCGCGAAGCCAACTCCAGGTAGTCGTTTTGCGAGCGCGGACCACCGCACAGCGTCTGGAAATCAAACCAAACCACCCCACCTGCGCGACGCTTGGCTTTGAGCACACGATGCTCAATGTTCAAGGCCGGATCCTCATCAGCCGTTTCAGCCAACTGCTCAAAGATCTGCGTCATCTGCTGATCGACTTCGGGCGTCAGCGGCGTCAGATACAGATTGGCCAACTCCAGCGTGCGGCGGCGGTAGTCGGTGCCGCTGTCCACATTGATCACTTCCAGCTGACTTTTGAGCAACTCAATTGCCGGCAGGATACGGTCCCGGTGCAGCCCGTTGGGATACAACTCATCCGGATGAAAGTTCGAGGTGGTGACGATGCTGACCCGATTGCGAAACATCGCATCCAGCAAACGATGCAAGATCATGGCATCGGTCACGTCCGCCACGTGAAACTCGTCAAAGCAGATCAGCCGGTGCCGACGCGACATGCGCTTGGCCAATACCTCAAGAGGATCAGCCACCCCTTTAAGCTCGTGCAGTTGCCGATGCACCTCACGCATGAACTCATGAAAGTGCAGTCGAGTCTTGCGCTGCACGGGAACTGCCTGATAGAAGCAGTCCATGATGAAGCTTTTGCCACGCCCCACCCCGCCGTACATGTACACGCCTTTGGGAAGATTGGGGTACCGCAGCATTTTCGTCAGGGCATTGGAGCGCTGCGCCTTGTAGTTGGCCCATTCGTCCTGACACCGTTGCAGCGCCGCGATCCCTTTGAGCTGGGCAGCGTCGGCCTTGTAGCCACGCTCGGCCAGGCTTTGCTCGTACAGTTGGGTGACGGAAATCGCGTAGGCAGGCATACAACAGATTCAAGGGCCAGAAAAAAAGGGGCAGCCACGCCGCCCCTGCTGATCGATCGCGAAAGCGAGATCAGAAGTTTAAGGTGCGCTTGTCCACCGCGAGTGCCGCCTCCTTGGTGGCCTCACTCAAACTGGGGTGAGCATGGCAGATGCGAGCAATGTCTTCTGCGCTGGCTTTGAATTCCATCGCCACCACGGCCTCCGAAATCAATTCGCTCGCAAAGGGTCCAATGATGTGCACCCCAAGGATCTCGTCGGTCTGGGCATCAGCCAGAAACTTAACGAAACCCGTGGTGTCACCTAACGCGCGGGCTCGGCCATTGGCAATGAACGGGAAGGAACCGGCCTTATAGGCCCGTCCTTCCGCCTTCAGCGCCTGTTCGGTTTTGCCGACCCAAGCGATCTCTGGGCTGGTGTAGATAACCCAGGGAATCGTGTTGAAGTTGACGTGTCCATGCTGACCGGCAATCCGCTCAGCCACGGCCACACCCTCTTCTTCTGCCTTGTGCGCCAGCATGGGGCCGCGAACCACATCGCCCACCGCCCACACATTGGGCAGATTGGTCTTGCAGTCGTCATCCACCACGATGGCGCCACGTTCATCCAGTTTCAAGCCGATGGCCTCGGCATTCAAACCGTTGGTATTGGGAACACGTCCAATCGAAACGATCAACTTGTCGCATTCCAGTTTCTGTGCCTCGCCCTTGGCATCGGTGTAAGCCACCGACACGCCCTTCTTCGAGGTCTTGATCTCGCCGATCTTCACACCCAATTGCAGCTTCAAACCCTGCTTGGTGAAGACCTTCTGCGCCTCTTTGGCCACCTGTTCATCCACGGCAGCCAGGAAGGTCGGCAAAGCCTCCAGTACCGTGACATCTGCCCCCAGGCGACGCCACACCGAGCCCATTTCCAGCCCGATCACACCCGATCCGATCACGCCCAGTTTGGCGGGCACTTCGCCGATGGCCAAGGCGCCGTCATTCGACAACACCAGCTTTTCGTCAAAGGGGGCTCCGGGCAGTTGACGGGCATTCGAGCCTGTCGCCAGGATGATGTGCTTACCCACCAGCGTGTCAGGCTTGTCACCTGCGACGGCAATTTCATAGCCACCGTCTGCGGCCTTCACGAACGAGCCACGACCATGGAAGAACGTCACCTTGTTCTTTTTGAACAGATACAAGATGCCATCGTTGTTCTGCTTCACCACGGTATCTTTGCGGGCGATCATCTTGGCCACATCCATCTTCAGGCCTTCGACGGTGATACCGTGGTCCGCGAAGTGATGCGCTGCCTGCTCATAGTGCTCAGACGATTGCAGCAAAGCCTTGGACGGGATGCAGCCCACGTTCGTGCAGGTGCCGCCCGGTGCTGCGCCGCCTTTGGCGTTCTTCCAATCGTCAATGCAGGCCACCTTGAAGCCCAGTTGAGCAGCCCGAATGGCGGCGATGTAGCCACCAGGGCCACCACCGATGACGACGACGTCGAATTGATTAGACATGATGTGTGCAGCAGGTTGCGCTCGGGTCATTCGTCAGGCACGAAGATCCACAGCAGGATGTAGAGCAGGAGCCCAAAGCCCCAAAGCAGGAAGAACAAGACAAAGATCAGACGCCAGACCCAGGATTCCAGGCCCGTCATCCGAGCCAGGCCACCGCAAATGCCCCCCAGCCAACGATCCTCACGGGATCGACGCAGCCGGTTCACAGGCAGATCCACGGCAGAGGCAGACGGTGCACTCACGCCAGACTCGATCACCCGAGCCTTGAGTTGAGCGAACTCTTCCTCGCTGAGCACCCCGCGATCACGCAGGGCGGCCAGCCGTTCGAGTTCTTCTGCGACCGATGCCATGGGCCGATATCCAGTGCTTAGATGTCGAAGAGCAGGCGGGCAGGATCTTCCAGCGCCTCTTTCATCGCGACCAAGCCCAGAACCGCCTCACGCCCGTCGATGATCCGGTGGTCGTAGGACATGGCCAGATAGTTGATGGGTCGGATCACAATCTGGCCGTTCTCCACCACAGGACGGTCCTTGGTGGCATGCACGCCCAGGATGGCCGATTGCGGCGGGTTGATGATCGGAGTAGACAACATCGAGCCGAACACACCGCCATTGGAGATCGAGAACGTGCCGCCAGTCAGCTCTTCCAGCCCCAGCTTGCCATCACGCGCCTTCACGCCGAATTCGGCGATCTTCAGTTCGATTTCGGCAAAGGTCATCTGATCCACGTTGCGCAACACAGGCACGACCAAGCCACGGGGCGAGCCCACGGCCACGCCGATGTCGAAATAGCCGTGATAGACGATGTCGTTGCCATCCACCGACGCATTGATCACGGGGTACTTCTTGAGCGCGTGCACGGCAGCCTTCACGAAGAAGCTCATGAAGCCCAGCTTCACGCCGTGCTCTTTCTCGAACTTCTCCTGGAAGCGCTTGCGCATCTCCATCACGGGCGCCATGTTCACTTCGTTGAACGTGGTCAGGATGGCGTTGGTCGCTTGTGACTGCAGCAAACGCTCGGCCACGCGCGCACGCAAGCGGCTCATCGGCACACGTTGCTCTGGGCGATCCCCCAGGTTGCCTGGCCCGGTTGGGGCCTGCACAGCCGGCAGCGAGGTCGCGGGAACACCCGTGGGAATCGCTGGCGCTGTCACAACAGGAGCGGCCTTCGCCCCACCCGCCACGGCTGCCAGAACATCGCCCTTGGTGACACGACCGTCTTTGCCGGTTCCCGCCACTTGCGAGGTACTCAAGCCATTGTCTGCCAGCAACTTGGCTGCCGCAGGCATGGCCACATCAGCCTTGCTCGCGGTCGCGGCTGCTGGGGCCGCCACAGGTGCGGCAGCGGCCGCTGCGACCGGCGCTGAGGCTGGGGCCGCCCCCGCAGACGCTTCGGTGTCGATGCGCGCGATCACTTGATCCGACACGACCGTACCACCATCGCCCACAGTCAACTCGGCCAGCACGCCCGCGCTGGGTGCCGGCACTTCCAGCACAACCTTGTCGGTTTCGATTTCAACCAAAATTTCGTCGGCAGCGACGGCCTCGCCGGGCTTTTTCTTCCATTGCAGGAGCGTGGCTTCTGCGACGGACTCGGACAGTTGAGGAACCTTGACTTCAATGATTGCCATTTTGAATTTCTCCGTTGCGAGACGCCCGGGGTCCTGACAACGCGACTGCGCGTTGGAAATGAATCAGGACTGCACCCGGCGTCATGACGCCTTGACTGTTACTTGGTGAGGACAAAGCCCTTGAGCTTGGCGAAAGCCTGATCCAATAGCGCTTTTTGCTGCTCCTGGTGCAGGTGGGCATAGCCCACTGCTGGCGATGCCGAAGCAGGACGTCCGGCGTAACCCAGCTTTTGTCCTTCAGCCATGTTCTCGTGGATGTAGTGCTGAACGAAGAACCAGGCACCCTGGTTCTGTGGCTCGTCCTGACACCACACCAGCTCAGTCAGATTCGGATATTTCTTGAGTTCAGCCGCAAAGGCCTTATGTGGGAAGGGATAGAGTTGCTCCACCCGAACTATGGCGACGTCGTTGGCCTTTTTCTCGGCGCGTTTCTTGACCAGGTCGTAGTAGACCTTGCCCGAGCAGCAGATCAAGCGCTTGACCTTGTTGGTGTCAATGGCCTCATCGACCTCACCAATCACGGTGCGGAACTCACCCTTGGTGAACTCGACCAGCGGCGAGGTCGCATCCTTGTTGCGCAGCAGCGACTTCGGCGTCATCAACACCAAAGGCTTGCGGAACATGCGAACCATCTGACGACGCAACACATGGAAGATCTGGCTGGCCGACGTGGGCTGCACGATCTGCATGTTGTTGTCAGCAGCCAGCTGCATGAAGCGCTCCAGACGAGCCGAGCTGTGCTCTGGGCCCTGGCCTTCGTAGCCATGCGGCAGCATCAAGGTCAGGCCATTGGCGCGGCCCCACTTCACCTCGCCCGAGGCGATGAACTGATCGATCACCACCTGAGCGCCGTTGGCAAAGTCGCCGAACTGGGCTTCCCAGATGACCAGGCTGTTGGGATCAGAGCCGGCGTAGCCATACTCGAAGCCCAGCACGGCTTCTTCGGACAGGATCGAGTCGATCACGACGAATGGCGCCTGGTTGTCACCAATGTGTTGCAGCGGCACGTAGGTGCCTTCGCTCCACCTTTCGCGGTTCTGGTCGTGCAGCACGGCATGGCGGTGAGTGAAGGTACCGCGGCCGCAGTCTTCGCCTGACAGGCGCACCGGGTAACCCGAAGCCACCAACGAAGCGAAAGCCATGTGCTCGCCCATGCCCCAATCCACATTCATTTCTCCTCGGCCCATGGCTGCACGGTCGTCAATGACCTTCTGCACCAGGGGGTGAGGTTTGAAATCTTTTGGGATGGTGGTGATGCGCTCAGCCAAGCGTCGGAACTCGGCCAGCGGAATGGCCGTATCAGCACTGTCAGTCCACTTCTTACCCAGGTAGGGTGTCCAGTCCACCGCGTACTTGCTCTTGAAGTTGGTCAGCACCGGGTCGACCGTGTGCTTACCTGCTTCCATCGCGGCGCGGTATTCCTTGACCATGTCATCAGGACCACTCGGGGGCAAGGTACCGCCGCCAATCAACTTGTCGCCGTACACCTTGCGGGTACCAGGATGCTGACCGATTTTCTTGTACATCAGCGGCTGGGTCATCGAGGGGGTGTCCTGCTCGTTGTGACCCAGCTTGCGGAAGCAGACGATGTCCAGCACCACGTCCTTGTTGAACTCCTGGCGATAGTCCAATGCCAACTGCGTTGCCAGCACCACGGCTTCCGGATCGTCACCATTGACGTGCAACACCGGCGCTTCGATCATCTTGACCACGTCCGAGCAATACAGTGTCGAACGGGTGTCGCGCGGATCTGAGGTGGTGAACCCGATCTGATTGTTGATCACGATGTGCACCGTGCCGCCCGTGTAATAGCCACGGGTCTGGGCCAGAGCCAGCGTCTCCATCACCACACCTTGGCCGGCAAAGGCAGCATCGCCGTGCACCTGCACAGGCAGCACTTGCGTGCCCTTGATGTCGCCACGGCGGTCCATACGCGCCTTGACCGAGCCCTCGATCACCGGGTTGACGATTTCCAGGTGCGAGGGGTTGAACGACAGCGACAAGTGAACCGGGCCGCCAGGCGTCGACACGTCCGACGAGAATCCTTGGTGGTACTTCACGTCACCAGCCGGCAGGCTTTCGGGTGCGGTGTGCTCAAACTCGGAGAACAGATCCTTGGGCTGCTTGCCCAAGGTGTTGACCAGCACGTTCAGACGGCCTCGGTGGGCCATGCCGATGACGATTTCCTGCACGCCCTTTTCACCGGCGCGCTGAATCAACTCGTCCATCGCGGCGATGAAGCTTTCGCCCCCTTCCAGCGAGAAGCGTTTCTGGCCCACGTACTTGGTGTGGAGGAAGCGCTCGAGGCCTTCGGCCGCGGTCAAGCGATCCAGAATGTGCTTCTTCTGTTCGGCACTGAAAGTCGGCTTGGAGCGGATCGATTCGAGGCGCTCTTGCCACCAACGCTTTTCACCGGGATCGGTGATGTGCATGAACTCGGCGCCGATGCTGCCACAATAGGTTTCACGCAAGGCCTGCACGATTTCGCGCAAGGTCATGTGCTCGGCTTTGGTGAAATAGGTGTTCGTCGCACTGAACGTGATGTCCAGGTCGGCTTCGCTCAGGTCGTAGAACGCAGGTTCCAGTTCTGGGATCTTGGGGCGCTCTTGACGCTTGAGGGGATCCAAATCTGCCCAGCGTGAGCCGAGGAAACGATAAGCAGCGATCAATGACTGAACGTGAACCTGCTTGCGCGCAACGGCCAGATCAGCCGAACTGGTCTTGACCATGAAAGCATTGGCTTTCGCACGCTGCGCAAAGGATTCGACAACAGGCGCATGGGCCACGTCACGGTGGTCTGTGCCATCTGTTGCGGGAACGTTCTGGAGGGCGTCGAAGTAGGCGCGCCAGTTATCTGGCACCGAGCCGGGATTGTCGAGGTACGCCTCGTACAACTCTTCAACGTATGGGGCATTGCCCCCAAACAGGTACGAGTTCGACCTGAACTGCTGCATCATTTCGCTCACCTCACTCCCAGGTTTCCTGAGATGTTGGCTGGTTGAAAAACCTTCCGCGACACGGCTTGACCGGTTGGCGGATTGCGACCCGCCTTGCTGACTGCTGTTCACAAATTCCAGCAAGGGCGACGGGAAGGGCCGTTAAAAACCGCTATCACTGTACCACTGGAACAGAGCCGATGCCAGAGCCATGGGCGGAAAACCAAGTTACCAACATCGATTGGATGCGGCGGCGCAGCAAAGCAATCAAGAAAAAAGCCGGGCATAGCCCGGCTTGGTGCTGAAAAAACAACGGATCAACCGAAGTTCTTCGCAGCGAAATCCCAGTTGGCAAGATGGGTAAGGAAGGTTTCGACGAACTTGGGACGCAAGTTGCGATAGTCGATGTAGTAGGCGTGCTCCCACAGGTCGATCGTCAGCAAAGGCACATCGCCAGTGGTCAGGGGGTTGCCCGCTGCGCCGGTGTTCAAGATGTCGACCGAACCATCGGCCTTCTTGACCAACCAGGTCCAGCTGGAGCCAAAGTTGCCCACGGCCGACTTGGTGAACGCTTCCTTGAAAGCGTCAAAGCTGCCCCACTTGGCGTTGATGGCATCAGCCAGCTTGCCAGTAGGCGCGCCGCCGCCGTTGGGCTTCATCGAGTTCCAGAAGAAGGTGTGGTTCCAGATCTGGGCCGCGTTGTTGTAGACGCCGCCGCTGGACTTCTTGATGATGTCTTCCAGCGAGGCATTCTCGAACTCGGTGCCCGGGATCAGGTTGTTCAGGTTGGTCACGTAAGCCTGATGGTGCTTGCCGTAGTGGTATTCGAAGGTCTCGGCAGAGATGTGCGGAGCGAGAGCGTCTTGCGCGTACGGCAGAGGGGGAAGCGTATGAGCCATGGTGCTTTTCCTGTTGGATGAGTCGAAAACGTACAAACGTGCAGAGGCGATTGTAGGCATGTCACCCTGCGTTTTGATCCAGCGCAACAAATCCCAAAGCCAGAGCAAGGATTTACATCAATCGGAGACACGAGGCGCACGTGGGGTCACTGCATTCACATCGAGTTCTGCAGTGCCATCCGCCAAGATAGCCTGGACTCGCTGTCCCTTATGCAGTTCAGCCACCGATGCAATGGGATGGCCCGCTCCCACACTGAGCCAAGCGAATCCTCTCTCAAGCACACGCTGTGGGTTGACGCTTTGCAAACGCCCGTCAAGCGCTGACAGGCCCATGGTGTCACGCTGCAAGCGCTGCGCCAACGCGCGGTTCAATCGTTGAGCCCACACGGGCAGGCTTTGCTGCTGCCAGCGACAGTGATGCCGAGCCCCTTCCCCAAGCCTGTGGCTCAAGACCAACAAGGCTTGCTCGTGCGTGGCCAGCACCTGAGCGGGCGCCTTGATACGGGCAGCCACCCGGTCCAAGGTTTGGGCCTCGGTGTCGAGCCGACGACGGAGGCGGAAATCAAGCGTCTGGGCGATGCTCCCTAGATCGTTCAAGCTGGTCTGCTGGTCTCTCGCCACCAATTCGGCCGCCGCAGTTGGCGTTGGTGCACGCAGGTCTGCTGCAAAGTCCGCCAGCGTGAAGTCTGTTTCATGCCCTACCCCACAGACCACCGGGATCGCGCAACCCGCCACGGCGCGGACCACCCGCTCGTCATTGAACGCCCACAAGTCTTCCAGCGATCCCCCACCTCGGCACACGATCACGGCATCCAGTTCGTGCCCACCGCGATGACAAAACTGCAAGTCGTTCAGCGCTTGCACGATCTGGGCAGGCGCCTCGTCGCCTTGCACCGAACAAGGCGAGACGATGACCTCGACGTGAGGAGCCCGCCGCCGCAGGGCTGTGAGCACATCTTGCAACGCGGCCGCGGCCATGGACGTCACCACACCGATCCGCCTGGGGTAAGCGAGCAACGGCCGCTTGCGCGAGGGATCAAACAACCCCTCGGACTCCAGCTTTGCCTTGAGCCGCAAAAACTGCTCGAACAAGGCTCCTGCGCCGGCCCGACTCAGCCCCTCGACCACGAGTTGCAATTCGCCACGCGCCTCGTAGACCGACAGATTGCCCCGCGCCTCGACAAGCATCCCCTCCCTCGGGACGAAGTCAACCTGCCCAAGGGCCCGCCGAAATATTGCGCACCGCAGACTGGCTCCGCCGTCTTCGTCCTTGAGGGTGAAATATCCGTGACCGCTGGCTGCCCGAGTGAATCCGCTGATCTCGCCTCGCACCATCACCGTGGCAAAGCGGGCCGCCAGGCTGTCTGCAATCGCCTGGACCAAGGCCCCCACCCCCCACACTCGGGCCGCAGGGCGTTCCATAGACAACCCGTTACTCATGTTTCCAACCTCTTCTTTCAAACCGGTTCGGCCTTGCTCAAACCCGCATTGACAAGCGCGCCATTGTGGGGCTAGTCCACATCAACGCCCGATCGACATCAAATGCCCCAATGATCGTCACACAACTGAAATATCGTGCTAACTAGTTGATTTTATTGATATTTTTGCTGCTTAAAATTTAAGCAAACAAAGGAAGATCGTTTATTCACGCGCGTTCTGGCCCGATTCAACAGCCTTACCCACAAAGTTATCCACAGGATCAGTGGATGAATGCGGCGCTGCAACAAATGTGCCTTTTCCATGCCTGTTTTCGCCCCCAAGGGAAAGTACCAGGACGCACCTGAGGGGCAGTCACATCGGCCAAGCACGGCGAAATCAAGGCCATAATCCAACGCTGATTTCACCCCAAGGGTTGGCATTTTCAGCCCTTCGCGTCGTCCTCGATCCGTTTCCCAAGGGAGTTTGCGTTGCTGTCGATTCTTCAAGCTGCCGGCTGGCCCATCATTCCACTCGTGCTGTGCTCCATCGCCGCGCTCGCATTGATCATCGAGCGGTTCCTGAGCCTGCGCAGCAGCCGTGTCGCCCCGGCCCGTCTGGTAGACGAGGTCATCTCGGTCACCCGCACCAGCCTGCCTACCGCAGACACCATCAACAAACTGGCCGAGAACTCTGCTTTGGGCCTGGTGCTGGCACAGGGCTTGCGCGCCGTGGCCACCGAACCGCGCATTTCTGAGGCAAACCTGCGCAGCGCGTTTGAATCGGCCGGGCGCGACGCGGTTCACCAACTCGAACGCAATCTCAACGCCCTGGGCACCATTGCCAGCGCTGCGCCGCTGCTGGGGTTGTTGGGCACGGTGATCGGGATGATCGAGATTTTCGGCGCATCAGGCGCCGCCACTGGCACAGCTGGCGCCAATCCGATGGAGCTGGCGCACGGCATTTCCGTGGCGCTGTACAACACCGCCTTCGGCCTGATCGTCGCGATTCCCTCGCTGATGTTCTTCCGCCACTTCCGCGCTCGAGTCGATGCCTACACCTTGCAGATGGAGCAAGCCTCCGAGCGCATGGTGCCGCACCTGCTGCGCCTGCTGGGCACCCGCCGCTGAGCCCTCGTTCGCAAAGGAGCGGACATGCCCATGAATTTTCGAACCCGGCGACAGGAAGAGCCCGAAATCAACCTGATCCCGTTCATTGACGTGTTGTTGGTGATCCTCATCTTTTTGATGCTGACCACCACCTACGCCAAGTTCACCGAGCTGAAAATCAATCTGCCGACCGCGAATGCGCAAGCGGCCAAACCTCGCCCTAAAGAGTTGCTCGTGGTGGTGACAGCCGATGGGCGCTATGTCATCAACAACCAGATACTCGAAGGCAGAGGCGTCGACACACTGGCCGCCGCACTGAGCGCCGCTGCGGGTTCGTACAAAGACACCGTGATTGTGGTGTCCGCTGATGCCACCGCGACCCACCAGAGCGTCATCAACGTAATGGACGCGGCACGGCGTGTAGGTCTCTCGCAGCTGGCCTTCGCCACTCAACGCCCGACGGACGCTCCGGCAGGCCAGTGAGTCTGGAAACCCTTCTCACTTCATCCTGGCAAAAGCGTAGCTGCTTGCCCACGTTACTGTGGCCCTTGAGTGCGCTGCATGGTGCGGCTGTTCGTACCCGACGCTGGGCTTATGACCAAGGATGGCTGAAATCCACGCGGCTGCCGTGCCCCGTCTTGGTCGTCGGTAATCGAATTGCAGGCGGTGCAGGTAAAACGCCCACCACCATTGCCATCCTCGAGCATCTGCTGGCCATGGGATGGCACCCTGGTGTTTTGACCCGCGGCTACAAGGCGACCAGCGATCAACATCCCCGCCCCTTGTTGCTCGACGAGAACTCCGAGACCAGACTCACCGCCGAATCGACCGGCGACGAACCGCTGCTCATCTGGCGTCGGACCGGCGTGCCCGTGATGATTGATCCGTCGCGAGTGCGTGGGGGGCTTGCCCTGTTGAGTCAGCGCCCCGAGGTGGACATCCTCGTCTGTGATGACGGCTTGCAGCATCTGGCGTTGGCACGCGATATCGAAGTCGTGGTCTTCGATCAACGAGGCCAGGGCAACGGCTGGCTTTTGCCATCAGGACCTTTGCGCGAGCCCATTGATGTTCATCCCGTCGGCCGTTTGGTGGCTGCACCCATCACCCTTTACAACGCTGATCACATCAGCACACCCATCCCTGGGCATCTGGCTCGTCGGTCGGTTGCCCCACTCATTCCCCTGGAGGATTGGTGGTCCTGTCCGGGTGACACCATCTCGCATCGATCCTTCCGCCCGCCTGAGAGCGAGGCCAGCGCAGTCTGGGCGTTGGCCGGCATTGCCCAACCCGACCGGTTTTTCGAGCAACTCCGGGCGCAAGGCTGGAAAATTCATGGTGTGGCCCTGCCAGACCATGCCTTGATGGACCCACTGCCCTGGCCTCGTGACGTGAGCGATGTGATCGTGACCGAGAAAGATGCTGTCAAACTATCGCCTGACCTTGTCAGACGTGAACGCCCCCACACCACGGTGTGGGTCTCCTCATTGAATTTTTCGCCCGACAACGGATTCTGGGACGAACTGGACCAGGCGTTGACGCGCCTGCCATCCGCCCCCCGTTGAGCTAATTGAGACCACCATGGACACCCGACTCATCGAATTGCTCGTCTGCCCCATTTGCAAAGGGCCACTTCAGCGCCCTGCACAGAGCGATCACCTCGTCTGTGCTGCTGACAAGCTGGGGTTCCCGATTCGCGATGGCATCCCGGTGATGCTTGAGAGTGAAGCCGTGGCGGTGGACGACAACCTGCGCCCCATCCCGCAAGTTGCGCCCATGCCCGCCGCCGACTGACATGGACTACACGGTTCTGATCCCTGCACGGCTGGCTTCGACTCGCCTGCCCAACAAACCGCTGGCTGACATCGGCGGCGCTCCGATGGTGGTGCGGGTGGCCCAACGGGCCGCGCAAAGTGCGGCGACGCGGGTCGTGGTCGCAGCAGATGACGCCAGCATCGTATCGGCCTGCCAGGCGCATGGCATTGAATGCGTGCTGACCCGTGCAGACCATCCGACCGGCAGCGACCGCCTGGCCGAGGCGTGCCAATTACTCAGCCTGGATGGCCAAGACGCCGTCGTCAACGTCCAAGGGGACGAACCTTTGATTGACCCGGCCCTCATCGACGCGTGCGCCCACCAATTGGCGCAACGCCCGGATTGCGTGGTCAGTACGGCCGCGCACCCTCTGCATGAAAAAGAGCTGTTCGCCAACCCGAACGTGGTCAAAGTTGTCTTGGACGCTCAGGGGCGCGCACTGTATTTTTCTCGGGCACCGATCCCTTGGTGGCGTGACGCCCCGACGCCGGGCACCCCATGCAATCAGGTGGCGGCACCGTTACGTCATATCGGGATTTACGGCTACCGTGCCGGCTTTCTCCGCCGCTTCCCGAGCCTGCCGATCAGCCCGCTGGAAACCATCGAGTCACTTGAACAATTGCGCGTGATGTGGCACGGCGAGCGCATTGCCGTGCATGTCACGCCGCAGGCTCCCGGCGCGGGCGTCGATACACAAGAAGACCTCGAACGGGTGCGACAACTGTTCGCCAAGGGTTGACACCAATTTGGTGCAAACCTCTCCGAAAAACCAGAGTGCACAGTTGTGCGCCAGATCACTGAATCTACGGACTGTCCCGCGACTGGCATGAAAACACGCATGCTATCCTCGCTGCTTGACGCAGTCTGAGCAGGCATGCCGGCTCAGTACGGACATAGAGGAGATACATGAGACTCATTCTGTTGGGCGCCCCCGGCGCCGGCAAGGGCACCCAGGCCGCTTTCCTGTGCCAGAAATACGGCATCCCCCAGATCTCGACCGGCGACATGCTGCGCGCTGCCATCAAGGCAGGCACCGAGTTGGGGCTCGCCGCCAAAAAAGTGATGGATGCAGGCGGTCTGGTCAACGACGACATCATCATTGGTCTGGTCAAAGAGCGCATCGCTCAATCCGATTGCGCCAACGGCTTTCTGTTCGACGGATTCCCCCGCACGATCCCGCAAGCCGAGGCCATGAAGGCCGCTGGCGTGAAGATCGACTACGTGCTTGAAATCGACGTCCCCGACAGCTCGATCATCGAACGCATGAGCGGTCGTCGCGTGCACGTGGCCTCTGGTCGCACCTATCATGTTGTCTTCAACCCGCCCAAGGTGGCTGGCAAGGACGACGCCACCGGCGAAGACCTCATCCAACGCGACGACGACCAGGAAGAAACGGTTCGCAAGCGCCTAGAGGTCTATCATCAGCAAACCCGCCCATTGGTGGACTACTATTCGCAGTGGGCCGCTACAGGTGACGGTGCTGCGCCTCAGTATCGCAAGATCAGCGGCGTGGGCTCGGTGGACGACATCACCGCCCGTGCGCTGGAGGCTCTGGCCAAATAAACGTCGGTCATTCCCGACCTTCGGCAAAGGCCCCGTCGCCCACAAAGCGCCGGGGTTTTTTAATGGGTCTTTCAGGCCCCTGTTCAATCCGTGATCCCTCAATCGTTCATCCAAGACCTGCTCGCTCGAACCGACATCGTTGATGTGGTCGGTCGACACGTCACGCTCAAAAAAGCGGGGATCAACTTCAAGGGACTCTGCCCCTTCCACGGCGAGAAGTCTCCTAGCTTCATTGTCAGCCCCAGCCGCCAGACCTACCATTGCTTCGGGTGCGGGGTGCATGGCAATGCCCTGGGGTTCCTGATGGAAAACGCCGGCCTGGGCTTCGTGGAGGCCGTGAAAGAGTTGGCCCAAATGCAGGGCATGCCCGTCCCGGATGATCCGAGCAGCCAGCAAGACCGAGAGCGCGCCAAAGCCCAGAAAGAAAAACAAGCCAGCCTGACCGACGTCATGGCTCAGGCCATGCAGCACTGGAAGCGGCAGCTGAAGAACACCCCCCGCGCGGTGCAATACCTCAAGGGACGTGGGCTGACTGGTGAAATCGCCGCCCGATTTGCTCTGGGGTATGCCCCCGAGAATTGGCGGGGCCTGGCCAGTGCCTTTCCCAAGTATGACGACCCGATCCTGGTCGAGGCCGGGCTGGTCATCACGCAAGAGCCCCAGAACGGCGAGGCAGAGGGCAAACGCTACGACCGCTTTCGGGATCGGATCATGTTTCCGATTCGCAATCCGCAGGGCGAAGTGATTGGATTTGGCGGCCGTGTACTCGACAAGGGCGAGCCCAAGTACCTGAACTCGCCCGAAACACCGGTGTTCGTGAAGGGGCGAGAACTGTATGGCCTGTATGAAGGCCGATCTGCCCTGCGCAACAAGGGCTACGCCATCGTCACCGAAGGCTACATGGATGTGGTGGCCTTGGCGCAGTGGGGATATGGCAATGCGGTGGCCACCCTGGGCACAGCATGCACGGCCGATCACGTTCAAAAGTTGTTTCGTTTCACTGAGCAGGTGGTCTTCAGCTTTGACGGCGATGCCGCCGGCCGGCGCGCGGCAGGACGGGCTCTCGAAGCTTCCTTACCCCACGCCACCGACACGCGTCGAATCAGTTTCCTGTTCTTGCCAGCCGAACACGACCCTGACAGCTACATCCGCGAATTCGGCCCAGACGCCTTCGAAGCTTGTGTCAAAAAGGCCGTTCCGTTGTCGCGGCAAATTCTGGAACACGCCAGCACCGACTGCGATCTAGACACAGCAGAGGGCCGCGCCAGACTGTTGGCGCAGGCCATTCCCCTGATTCGACAATTGCCTGAAGGCGCCTTGAAAGGCCAGATCGCCGACGATCTGGCCACCCTGGCACGCTGCGCCCCTGATGACGTGCGCCGCCGGCTCAATCAGACCTCCGAGGCGGGCGGACGTCATGGTCGCCATACGCAAACAGACACAGCCCATGCGCCCGACGACATGGGGGCAGATATCCCGGTCTTCGAAGCTGAAGACTCCTCCGGTTACGCCTCTACTTCGCAAGGCTGGTCAAACACGCGATCTTTCGGCCAAGGCAAACGCTGGCGGGATGGCATGCGTTGGCAAAAACAAGGCCGCCCCGTCCCAGCCAGACCCCTCCCCCAGGCCGCTACGCCCCTGGATCGGATCGCATGGTTGCTGGTCAGCCACAGCGATTTCTGGGAACAACTGCCGCCGTCGGTTCACGATCTGCTGTGCGAGCAATCTCCCCCTTACGGCAACTTCTTCCGATGGCTGGACCGGGTGATTCTGGATCAAGGCGCCTTGCCCCAAGACGAGCTGATCCGCATGATGCGGCACAATGACGGACCCGAGGCCAACTCCGGCATGTCAGACAGCCACCAACAATTGACTCAACTGGCTGAGCGAATTGGTCGATTCCTGGAGATGCCAGAAGCCAAGGACACGGTGACCAGCCTGCTCTACATGATCAAGCCGCTGGAACTGGAAGCCGTCCGCGACGAGCTGGAACTGCTCAACCAATCTGGTGAACTCTCCGAGGCGGCCGAGGCTCGAAAGATGGAACTCATCCGTCAGTCGCTGGCCATGAAACTTGAAATCAGCCAGATCCGCCCCATCTCGGGATAGTTTTCCCATTCCGATAACGCTTTGACGCCCTTCCCCGCTTGAGGGATAATGGAAGGTTCGACAAGCACCTAGAATTTCGTTCGAGGACCCGCATGACCGCGAAAAAAGCCGCGAAGAACGCTGACGCTGCAGAAGTGACCGAAAAGAAAACCAAAGCAGCGTCTGCTGCCGCTGACAGCACAGCTACCGCTAGCGAACCCAAAAAGCGCGGCCGCAAGCCCAAAGCTGCGACCGAGTCCGCGAGCGCGAAATCGCCCAAAAAAGACGCCAAGAAGGCCGCGTCCTTTGATGAGGATGATGTCGGTGACCTTGAGGCTGACATTGAAGCCGATCTGGACGCCACAGAAGCCGAAGCGGAATCTGGCGAAGACAGCAGCGAAGACAAGCCTAAGGCCAAGCCTCTGCGCATGAAGGTGTCGCGCGCCAAAGAGCGCGCCCTGATGCGTGAATTCGGCATTGACGACACCACGCTGACTGAAGAAGAAGTCAACAAGCGTCGCCAAGAGCTGAAGACCCTGATCAAGATGGGTAAGACCCGTGGTTTCCTGACTCACCAGGAAATCAACGACCACTTGCCCGAAAAACTGGTCGAAAACGAAATCCTCGAAGCCATCATTTCCATGTTGAACGACATGGGTGTGGCGGTCTACGAGCAGGCTCCTGATGCCGCCACGCTGCTGCTGACCAACTCGGCCACCAGCACGGCCACCGAAGAAGAAGCGGAAGAAGAAGCCGAAGCGGCTTTGTCGACCGTGGATTCCGAATTCGGCCGCACCACCGACCCCGTTCGCATGTACATGCGTGAGATGGGCACGGTTGAGCTGCTGACCCGCGAAGGCGAAATCGAAATCGCCAAGCGCATCGAAGGTGGCCTGCAGGCCATGATGCTGGCCATTTCGGCCTCGCCCACCACCATCGCTGAAATCCTGTCTTTGTCAGACAAGATCCGCGCTGGTGAGCTGCCCATTTCCGACGTCGTGGACGGCTTTGTGGCCGAAGACGAAGCCGATGACTACGTTGCCGAAGAAGACTTCGACGAATTCGACGAAGACGAAGACGACGACGGCAACGGTGGCTCGAAAGCCTTGACCAAGAAGCTGGAAGAGCTGAAGAACCATGCGCTGGAGAAGTTCGACGCCCTGCGTGCGCACTTCGACAAGATGGCCAAGGCCTTCGAGAAGGACGGCTACAAGTCTGCCCCTTACAACAAGGCCCAGGAAGCCATCAGCGACGAGCTGATGACCATCCGCTTCACCGTCAAGACCATTGAGCGCCTGTGCGATGTGCTTCGCTCTCAGGTCGACGACGTGCGTCGCTACGAACGCGAGTTGCGCAAGATCGTGGTCGACAAGTGTGGCATGGCGCAAGAGCAGTTCATCAAGTCCTTCCCGCCCAACATCCTGAACCTGGACTGGGCGGTGAAAGAGTCGCAAGCCGGCAAGAACTACTCGGCCGTGATGGGCCGCAGCCTGCCCGCCATCCAGGAACTGCAACAAAAGCTGATCGACCTGCAAGCCAAGGCCGTGGTGCCCATTGAAGACCTGAAGGTCATCAACAAGCGCATGAACGAGGGCGAAAAGGCCTCGCGCGACGCCAAGAAGGAAATGATCGAGGCCAACTTGCGTCTGGTGATCTCGATCGCCAAGAAGTACACCAACCGTGGTCTGCAGTTCCTGGATCTGATCCAGGAAGGCAACATCGGTCTGATGAAGGCCGTGGACAAGTTCGAATACCGTCGCGGCTACAAGTTCTCGACCTATGCGACCTGGTGGATCCGTCAGGCCATCACCCGCTCGATCGCCGACCAGGCCCGCACCATCCGCATCCCGGTTCACATGATCGAGACGATCAACAAGATGAACCGCATCTCGCGTCAGCATTTGCAGGAATTCGGCTTCGAGCCCGATGCCCCCACGCTGGCTGCCAAGATGGAAATGCCGGAGGACAAGGTCCGCAAGATCATGAAGATCGCCAAGGAGCCGATCTCGATGGAAACACCCATCGGGGACGACGACGACAGCCACCTGGGCGATTTCATCGAGGACACCAACAACACCGCCCCGATCGAAGCGGCGATGCAAGCCGGTCTGCGCGACGTGGTGAAAGACATCCTCGACAGCTTGACCCCACGCGAAGCCAAGGTGTTGCGCATGCGTTTCGGTATCGAAATGTCGACCGACCACACCCTGGAAGAAGTCGGCAAGCAATTCGACGTGACCCGCGAGCGCATCCGCCAGATCGAAGCCAAGGCCATCCGCAAGCTCAAGCACCCGTCTCGTTCGGACAAGCTGCGTACTTATCTGGACAACCTCTGATTGCCAGACCAGCCCTGACAAACCCGGCTTCGGCCGGGTTTTCTTTTGCCTGTTGAAAAGAATCAATGGGCGATTGCTGTGCATTTCTTCACACCGTGCGGCAGGATTTCACGTCAAGATCCGAGGTATGAGCAACACCCGGCAGTGTGCGGTGCTGTTTGCTGACCTCCGTGGCAGCACAGCCCTGTACTTCAAACTAGGCAACAGCGAGGCGGCCACCGTCGTCACGCACAGCCTGGCCATGCTCGGACAGATCGTGGCGCGCAACGGCGGACGGGTCATCAAAACCCTGGGAGACGGCCTGATGGCCGTGTTCCGCGACCCGGAACGCGCAGTTGAATCCGCTGCCAGCCTGCAAGAGTCTTTGGAGAAATCCGCACTGATTCCTGGCGGCCTGCCCGCCCGGGAAACAGCCATCAAGCTCAAGACTGCACTCGCCTGGGGCGAAATCGTCGAGCTGGACAACGACTGCTTTGGTGACGCGGTCAACGTGGCCGCGCGCCTGCTGGATCTGGCAGGCGACAACGAAACGCTGATCACCGGCCCCTTGCACCGGCAGTTGCCCACCGATCTGCAATCTCGTTTTCGCAGCATCGACAAGCTGCACCTTCGGGGGCGCAAAGAACCGGTGGCGGTTCTACGGATGGAAAACCGGCGTTTCGGCGACACCGTCACCACCATGCACATCGAATTGTCTGGCGCAGACATCCCCGACGGGATTCGACTGCTGTCGGCCGATTTGGACCGCGTGTTCACCACCGCCGAGATGCCGCTGGAGCTGGGGCGTAGCCCCCAAGCGGGCTTTTGCATCAATGACTCGCGGGTGTCGCGCACGCACGCCCGAATCGAGTCGCACAGCGGTCAGATCTACTTGAGCGATCAGAGCTACAACGGAACCCATGTGCAGTTCGATCACGATCAACAGGTCTTGACCTTGCGACGCGGCACCTGCACCCTGCATGGCACTGGCACGATCTATTTGGGTACGCCGCCCAACGATCCCAACCCCGTCGGCGTGCGTTTTGAGATCCTCAGCCTCGACTCCCTGGGTCAGTATTGACCTGTAGATCGGCGCTCGCCCGCTTAGGCTAGAGTCGTGAAGGCGCTTTTTTGTGGCCCCTCCATGACCCATCCCCCCGTTACCACGGACGAATCGGACCGATTGGCCCTCTTGCACACCAGCAAGATGCTGGATGCCGACGTCGATCCCGCCTTTGATGCCTTGGCCCGATTGGTCGCTGCGCAGCTGCATTGCCCCATGGCGGCGATCAACTTGATCGATGGACACCGCGTGTGGTCCATGTCGCGCGTCGGCCTGGAACACCGCCAATGCTCACGAGCTGATTCGTTTTGCGCAGTCACCATCCGCCACAGTGGCCGCCTGATCGTGCCGGACACGCTGCAAGAACCGCGCTTTGCCGACTTGTCTGCGATTCATGGCCCACAAGCCGTTCTCGCATATGCGGCGATGCCCATTGTGGTTGAAGGGCAGGCCCTGGGCACGGTTTGCGCGATGGATCACCACACGCGAGACTGGACCGCTGATGAAATCGCCCGGCTCAAGGATCTGACGATCGCAACAACGTCTTTGGTAGAAGCCAAGATTCAGGGGCAGCGCATTCGGCGCATGGAGGCTCGTATCCGAACGGCCAGCCTGGCCGGCAGCGACTGGCTGTGGGAAACCAATCGTCGGGGTCAGATCGAATGGGTGTCCCCGAGTTTGTTGCAACACACGGGAGTGGACCCTTCCACGGAAATTGGTCTGATGGCCAGCGACATTTATGTCCCGTGCCAAGACCACACACGAGAATCGTGGGAGCGCTTCCAGCAGGCCATTTCGCGCCGCGAGCCGTTCTCGGAGGCCATTGCCGAACGTAACACGCCCCGTGGCAGGATGGTCGTGAGCATCAGCGGCACGCCCGTGTTCACCAGTCAAGGGCAGTTCATGGGCTACCGTGGGGCCAGCCGCAACGTCACGCGTCAGATCGACGTCGAGCAGCAGGCCAGGATGTCGGATCTGTTGCTGCGGCAAGCGATTGAATCGTTTGAGGCCAGCGTGATGATCAGCGATGCGCAGGGGGTGGTGGTCCTCAGCAACAGCCGTTGGCGCACCAATGTCGGCGAGTTCTACGACGAGTCAGATCCACACTGGCCCGCCATCCTGCGCCGCATGATTCAAGCTGGCGTCTATCCGCAAGCCATTGGCCAGGAGGAGGCTTACTACCAGTGGCGAATGGGCTTGTGTCATAGCGACGACCCGCACGAGGTTCAGTTCCGAGACAAGTGGTTGCTGATCAAGGATCAAATCTTGCCCGATGGTGGCACGGTGCATTTCGCGCTGGATGTCACGCCCAGCAAGCGTGATGAGTTGGAGTTGGCCGAACAGCAAAAGGCGGTGAAAGAGTCGGAGGCCCAACTGCAAGCCGTGTTGCGCGCCCTGCCCGACTCGTGGATTGTCATCGATGCCCAAGAGTGCTACCTGGCCGCGCGTGACGATCACGGCCTGCTCGTCAAGCCAGTCGATGAGCTGAGGGGGCAGCCTTTTGAATCTGGGCTGGCCTCGCAACAGGCTGAACGAATGCTGCAGGCCCTGAGGGACACCCGCACATCTGGACAGCCCCAACGGCTGGAATATACCCAGATCAGCCCTAACGGCGGCTTGCGTCACCTCGAAGTCCGCATGGCATCGATGACCCATGGCTTGATCCTGGTGCTGGCCCGCGACATCACCGATCGCGAGGTCGGGGCAGAAAAATTGCGCGTCAGCGAAGAGTTGTATCGATCAGTCGCCACCACGATCAGCGATGGTCTGATCATCGTTGACCTGGCTGGCAGGGTCGTCGCGGTCAATCCGGCTGCCAATCGAATTCTGGGCATCGATGCGCAAAAGCAATTTGCAGGAAGTCACGACAGCAAGCTAGGCATTGAACTGTTGCAAAACGACCTGCAAAGCCCGCTGCCTTTGAGTGAGTGGCCGCTGCATCAAACCATCAAGCAAGGCTTGAAGATCACCGATCGGGTTCACGCGCTCAGACGCTTCGACGGTGAAATTGTCTGGGTTCGGGTGTCGAGCAATCTGTTGCGCATCGGGGTTGAGGGCGAGCCTTTTGCGGCCATGGCCACGTTCCGCGACATCACCCAGGAGCAACGGGCCATGGCGGCGCTGGAGGAAAGCGAAGCCCGCTGGAAGTTCGCCTTGGACGGCGCCGGAGATGGGGTCTGGGATTGGGACCCACGATCCGGCGACATGTTCTTCTCGGTTCGCTGGAAGGCCATGTTGGGGTACGGCGAGGACGAGATCCACGGCGGGGTAGAGGAACTGGCGCGGCGAATCCACTCTGAGGATCGGCCACGCATCGAGTCGGCCCTGCAGGACTACCTGGACGGAGGTGATGGCGTCTTTCAGGCTGAGTTCCGGCTGGCCCACAAAGATGGTCACTACATCTGGATTCTCGCCCGCGGCAAGGTCGTCGCCCGTGATGAGCAAGGTCTTGCGATCCGGGTGGTCGGCACGCACTCGGACATCACCCCCATCAAACGCGCCGAGCAGGCGTTGCGCGAGAAGCATGCTGCCGAGGCGGCCAGTCTGGCCAAGAGTCAGTTCTTGTCGCGCATGAGCCATGAAATCCGGACACCCTTGAATGCGGTCAATGGCTTCGCCCAATTGCTCAAGTTGCAGCAGGAGCAAAGTGGCATCACCGACACCACTCAGAAAGGCTATGTGGAACACATTCTGCGGGCGGGCAAGCATTTGATGGGCGTGGTCAATGATGTGCTCGATTTGCAGCAGGTCGAAGCCGGTGTGATGGTGTTGAAGCCTGAGCCCTTGCTGGTGCATGAAGAAATCTGCGAATGCCTGGCCATGCTGGAGCCTCTGGCCCAGTCACGACATATCACGCTGCATGTCGATACGGCAGATCAGTCGATGGTCCTGGCTGATCGGCAACGCCTACGGCAAGTGTTGATGAACGTGGGCTCGAATGCCATCAAATACAACTACAACGGCGGTCAGGTCCACTACACCCTAGAGACGTCGCATCCAGATTTCGTGTCCGTGACCATCTCGGACAGTGGGCCAGGCATGAGTCCGCATCAATTGAGCCGCCTGTTTCAACCCTTTGAGCGCCTAGGACGTGAAACTTCTAACATCGAAGGCACCGGCTTGGGGCTTATCATTACGAGATCGCTGATCGAAGCCATGGGCGGTCGCATGGAAATTCGCAGTCAACCGGGCGCAGGAACCAAGGTCACCCTCATCCTGACGCAAGCCTCACAGGCGCCGGATGCTGCCTCCGACGCTGCCCCGGCCGCTGACAGTCTGTCGTCTCCCCTGGTCATGAATCACTCTCTGTCTGAAACGTCCGATGCCTCCACGCCCGCGCGCCCCTTGCGCGTGCTTTACGTTGAAGACAATCGCATCAATGCAATGCTGTTTGAAGAAGCATTGCGCCCCTATTCTCAAATTGAACTCGAAGTGGCCGAAGACGGCCAGATGGCCTTGTCGATCGCCCGAGAAAAGACACCGGATGTCTTGGTTCTGGACGCTCACCTGCCGGGCATGTCCGGGTTTGAAGTCTTGCGTGCCCTGCGGACGGTTCCTGGTCTGAAGCAGGCTCCGGCCTACATGTGCTCGGCTGACGCCATGCCGGAAGACGTTGCCAAGGCACAAGACGAAGGCTTCACCGGATACTGGACGAAGCCCATCGACATCGTGGAAGTGACCAATGTGTTGTGCGGTCTGGCCAACGAGCTGCTGCCGTCTCAGCCCCACCCATGAGTTTTCGACCTGAGCCCCCCTACCAGCACGGACAAATCCCCCAGACCGCGATCTTGCTGGTCAATCTGGGTACACCAGAAGCGCCGACACCGGCTGCGCTGAGGACCTATCTGGCTCAGTTTCTGAGCGATCCCCGCGTCGTCGAGATCCCCGCGCTGATCTGGAAACCGATCTTGCACGGCATCATCTTGCGCGTGCGCCCGGCCAAGTCGGCCGCGAAATACGCCAGCATCTGGATGCGGGAGGGCTCGCCCCTACGGGTCTGGACCGAAAGGCAGACCAAGCTGCTGCAAGGCTACTTGGGTGAAGCCGGCCACCGCGTGATGGTTCGGCACGCCATGCGTTATGGTCAACCCAGCATCGCCAAGGAACTCGACTTGCTCAAGCAAGCGGGGGCAACCCGGGTGTTGATCGTGCCTCTGTACCCCCAATACTCCGGGGCCACCACGGCAAGCGTGCTAGACGATGTCTACCGCTGGGGCCTGAGCATCCGCAACCTGCCCGAGATTCGGGCCGTCAATCGCTTCCACGACGACGAAGGCTACATCAATGCCTTGGCTGAACGGGTGCGCCACCACTGGCAGCAAAACGGCAAAGCCCGCAAGCTGGTGATGAGCTTTCATGGCATGCCGCACCACACCCTGCTCAAGGGCGACCCCTACCACTGCGAGTGCCACAAGACAGCGCGCCTGTTGGCTCATCGCCTGGGGCTACAAGCCAACGAGTACGTGGTGACCTTTCAGAGCCGCTTTGGCCGGGCCAAGTGGCTGGAGCCCTATACCGAGCCCACCTTGAAAAAGCTGGCCAGCGAAGGGGTTGAGTCTGTCGATGTGGTCTGCCCTGGCTTCGTGGCCGACTGCATTGAAACCTTGGAGGAAATCGCCATGGAGTGCCAGGCGGCGTTTCTGGGCCAGGGTGGCAAAACCTTCCACTACATTCCGTGCCTCAACGATGATCCCGCCTGGATCCGCGCCCTCACCGGGCTGGTTGAGCGCCACCTGCAAGGCTGGCCCACCCGCCCAGACCAATATCCCTCGTCTGACGCCTTAGAGGCTCAGCGCAGCCGGGCGAACAGTCTGGGCTGGCGCGGCTGACTGATTGGGGCCGTAGCGGGTCACCCATTCGCGCGCTGCGGCAGGTTCGAGTGGGCGGCTGAAAACAAAGCCCTGAACCACGTCGCAGCCATTGCGGGCCAACCAGTCCACGCTCTCTTCGTGCTCCACCCCTTCGATGGTGACCGTCAATCCCAGGCGGTGCCCCACTTCGATCATGGCCTCCAATACGGCCTGCTTGCGCTCAAACTCGCTGATGTTGGTGATGAAGCTGCGATCCACTTTCATCTCGTCAAGCGGCATGTCTTGCAAAATCGCGAGGGACGAGTAACCGGTGCCGAAATCGTCCAGCGCAATCTGGATGCCATTGGCTCGCAACTCGCTGAGGATTTCGGTGGCGCGGTCGCGATCACTCAACGCGGCTGACTCAGTCACCTCCAGAATCAGGCGGGCCGGCGGGCAGCATTCTTGGTTCAAGATGTCGAGCACATGGCGCACGAACTGAGGGGTGGCCAGATCGAAGGCAGTGATGTTCACCGAGACCCGAACAGACTGGTCAGGCAAGGTGAGCAGGAACCGTGCGGCTTCCCGGATGGCCCACAGTGTCAGCCGATTGATGGCGCCCGTGGCTTCAGCTTCGGAAATGAACGCCCCAGGGGGGATCATGCCCCTGACCGGATGTCGCCACCGTACCAAAGCCTCAAGCGACACGGTCTGACGTGAGGGCAGCTCGACTTTAGGCTGGTAATGCAAGACCAGCTCGCCCCGCTCGATGGCCCCTTCCAGGTCCAGCGTCAAGCCATAGGCCAGTTGCTCCCGCTTCATGCGATCGGAGTCAAACAACACCACCCGGCGGTGTGGTCCACACCATTGCAAGGCAACGCGGGCCTCTTCGGTCGGCCCACTGCTCAGGCCTTGCTCAGCCGACAGCACGGCCACACCCACATGGGGATCCCAGGCCACAAACAAACCTTCGTGCTCGAATCGTCGAGTCGCGAAAACGGCGAGATCCGACTGCAACTCATGAGACGGCGTCCCCAAGGTCACGAATGCCAGCGTGCCG
>JAGWLR010000127.1 GCA_028864885.1 Burkholderiales bacterium
TCAAAGCCTTGTCCAGCTTGATGGAGCCTTTCATCATCGTGATCCTGGGCGGCTTGATTGGCGGCATCGTGGTGGCCATGTATCTGCCCATCTTCAAACTCGGCCAAGTGGTCTAAACAACAAAAACAACATGAGTTTTGACACCCTGTTGCCCGTGCTCCTGTCTCCCTGGGGGCTCGGGATCCTGGGCCTGTGTGTGGGCAGCTTCCTCAATGTGGTCATCCACCGCCTGCCCCTGATGATGGAACGGCAGTGGCGCGCCGAAGGGGCCGAGGCCCTCAACGTCGCCTTGCCCGCTGAAGACGCGCATCCGCTTACGCTGTCCAAGCCCGACTCGCGCTGCCCCCACTGCGGGCACGCCATCCGTTGGTATGAAAACATCCCGCTGATCAGTTGGCTTGTGCTACGTGGCAAATGCTCGGCCTGCCAGGCGCCCATCTCGGTTCGATATCCCTTGATCGAACTGGCCACCGGCGCTTTGTTCGTGGCCTGCTGGTGGCGCTTTGGCGAACACCCCACCACCCTGCTGTGGTGCGGGTTCGTGTCGGTGTTGTTGGCCGCATCAGCCATTGACTGGGATACCACCTTGCTGCCAGATAGCCTCACCCAGCCCTTGCTGTGGGCAGGCTTGATTGTGGCGGTGCTGGGCTGGGGATCCGTGTCCTTGCGCGATGCCATCTGGGGCGCGGTGGCGGGCTATTTGTCACTGTGGTCGGTGTATTGGCTCTTCAAGCTGACCACTGGCAAAGAGGGCATGGGCTACGGCGACTTCAAGCTCCTAGCCGCCCTGGGCGCCTGGCTCGGCTGGTCGATGATCTTGCCCATCGTGCTGGGCTCCTCGCTCATTGGGGCCATCATCGGCATCGGGCTCAAAGTTTCTGGCCAGCTTCGTGAAGGGCGGTACGTGCCCTATGGCCCGTTCCTGGCGGGGGCGGGCTTGTGCGTCCTGTTTGCGGGCCGCGATCTGGTCCTGTCGTGGCTGGGCTGGATGTGAATCCCATCATCGGTTTGACGGGCGGGATTGGCAGCGGCAAATCCACGGTCAGTCAAATGCTGGTGGACCTGGGCGCCCATCTGGTTGACACCGACGCCATCTCACGTGCGCTCACCGCGCCTGGCGGCCACGCCATCGAACCCATTCGGCAAACCTTTGGCGCCGACCTGATTGATGCCCAAGGCGCGATGGATCGCACCCGCATGCGCAGCCTCGCCTTTGCCGATCCGTTGGCCCTGCAAAAACTCGAAGCCATCTTGCACCCCTTGATTGGCCGGCAGGCCGATCTGCAGGCCGCGCAAGCTGCCCCAGGTCAGATCATCGTCTACGACGTTCCCTTGCTGGTCGAATCGGGTGATCGCTGGCGCAACAAGGTCGATCACATCCTCGTGGTGGATTGCGAGCCCGAAACCCAGATCACCCGCGTCATGGCGCGCTCTGGCTGGCCGCGCGAGGCGGTCGAAAAGGTGTTGGCACAACAGGCGCAACGCCAAATTCGGCTGGCGGCAGCCGATCATGTGCTGTTCAACCAAGGTATTACCCTCGATCAACTGCGTGCAGAGGTCAAGAAGCTATGGCGCTTGTGGAACAATCAAACGCCATGAATACTCCGTCGCCAGCCATCGACCTGAACGAAGTTGCTCGACACCTTAGGCAGGCATTTCCCCAAGCATTGGCCATTTACGCGTTTGGCAGCCAGATTAGGGGTGAGGCACGCCCTGACAGCGACCTCGATCTGGCCATTCTGGTCGGAGGCTACGCAGATCCAGCCACCCTTTGGCAAACCGCCCACGAACTTGCTGACCTGACCCACACCCCAGTGGACTTGCTCGACCTGCGCGCCGCCAGCACTGTCATGCAACATCAAGTCCTGACCACCGGTGAACGCCTGTGGGGACAAGAGCCTCAGGCATCCTTATTCGAATGCTTCGTGATGTCTGAGAAAAACCATCTGGACGAGGCTCGACGCCCTTTGCTGCAGGACATCGCCGCCCAGGGGCGTGTGTATGGTTGACGACGTCGTACTCAACAAAGTGGCCACCATCGAGCGTTGCGTTCAGCGGGCTCGTGACGAATACGCTGCAGCAGGCACAGCCTTCGCCACCGACTTCACCCGGCAAGATGCTGCCGTGCTGAATATCCAGCGCGCCTGCGAAGCTGCCCTTGATCTGGCTCACCACCTGATCCGACGCCGTCGCCTGGGCATTCCTCAAAGTGCCCGAGATGCCTTCGACATGCTGGCCACCGGCGGACTGATCGACGCCGCACTGGCGAATTCGATGAAAAAAATGATCGGCTACCGAAACATCGCTGTTCACGACTACCAGAGCTTGCTGCTGCCCATTACCGAAAACATCATCCAGCAGCATTTGGACGAGTTCCTTGCGCTCACTCGATCCGTGCTCTCGACTCAACAAAGTTGAATCTTCAACCAAGGTATTACCCTCGATCAACTGCGTGCAGAGGTCAAGAAGCTATGGCGCTTGTGGAACAATAACGAATGAGGTTCCATAAGGTGGCGCGTTGATCCTGTACGAATACCCCTTCAATGAAAGCATTCGCACCATGCTGCGGCTTGAACACCTGTTCAACCGCCTGGGCGAACTGATGCCCCGCACCACTCCGGTCGATCACCATTACGCCCTCGGCACGATCTTTGAGATCATCGAAGTGGCCTCGCGTGCAGACCTCAAAAGCGATCTGCTCAAAGAACTCGACCGCTATCGCGCTCAGTTCATGGCCTACAAGGGCAACCCTGCCATCCTTGAATCTGTTCTGGATGACGTCCTGGCCCGCCTGGAACACGCGCACCAAGGCCTGTTGAATCTGGTCGGCAAAACGGGGCAGAACATTGCCACCAACGATTGGCTGATGAGCATTCGCAGCCGTATCAACATTCCTGGTGGCACGTGCGAATTTGATCTGCCCACCTACTACGCCTGGCAGCACGAACCCGCCTCCAAGCGGCAGGCCGATCTACAGCGGTGGACTGCCTCGCTCAACCCCATGGCACAGGCCTTGCACATCATGCTGCGCCTGCTGCGCGATGGCGGCCACAGCCACATGGTGGCGGCGCCCTGCGGTCAGTTTCAGCAAAGCCTGAAAGAAGGCCGCACTTACACCCTGCTGCGTTTGCGCATCGACCCCAGCCTAGGTCTGATCCCTGAGATCAGCGCCAACCGGCTGATGGTGTCCATTCGCCTGATGCGCCAAGACGAAGACTTCAAAACCAAACTGGCCAGCGATGTCGACGCCAGTTTTGAGTTGACCCTGTGCGCATGATCAATCACGCTTCCACTTCACCGATCGAGCCCCAAGAAGGGCCCCGAGAAGGCCCTCAAGTGCGCTGCCCCTCGTGCGGGGCGATGCACGCCTATCGCACGGACAACCCCTACCGCCCCTTCTGCAGCAAAGGTTGTCAGGCCATTGACCTGGGAGCCTGGGCCAGCGAGAGCTATCGCGTCGGCCCTGCAAAAGCCCCACAACCCGAATGAACACTTGCACCTGCGTTACTAATCGCGACCATGCGTGATTGTGTTGACAATAGCTACACACTGCGCAACAATTTGCGTATCTATTGTGTAGGCGCGAATAGGAGAAGCCAATGCGTGACGCAGCCATCAATCTGCGAGCCCTGCCCGAACAGCGCGACCTGATCGATCATGCCGCTAGCTTGCTCGGAAAGAACCGTTCGGACTTTATGCTCGAAGCGGCTTGCGACCGCGCTCAAGCGGTGGTGCTGGATCAAGTTTTCTTCAGCCTGGATGCTGACAAATTCAAGCAGTTCACGGCCATGCTCGATGCGCCTCTCGGCCCAAATCCTGGGCTTGAACGCCTGATGGCCATCAAGGCCCCCTGGAGCACCGGTACGGCATGAGCGTGCAACTGAGCGCACCGCTTCCGCTGGCTGCCACCCATATCTTGGACGATTTTGCTTGTGGGGAAGCCAGTCTCGATGAATGGCTCAAGCGCCGGGCACTGACAAACCAATTGAGTGGTGCGAGCCGCACCTTCGTCGTCACCAATCAGGACGGTCGAGTCTACGGCTACTACGCGATGGCGGCGGGCGCTGTCTCGCACCAAGCCTTCACAAGCGCCGTGCGCCGCAACATGCCGGATCCGGTTCCGGTGATGGTTCTTGCTCGACTGGCCGTCGATCATCGTACCCAGGGGCGCAAATTGGGTGGGGCGCTCTTACAGGACGCAGTGAATCGGGCTGTGACGGTTTCGCAAAACACAGGTGTTCGTGCCCTTCTGGTGCACGCGCTGCACTACCGCGCCAAGGGGTTTTACGAACACTACGGTTTTCAGGCATCGCCGCTCCATCCGATGACGCTGATGCTGCGCCTGAATACGGTCAAGCCATGAAACCATGCGGTACATGTTCAGGGGCGCCCCCCTAGGGCTTGGGGGGAAACGTCCTTTTTCCCCCAATTTGACTTGATAGCGAGCACAGGCAGGTACAGACTCCCGAACGAAGTATTTCATTCAACCTGGGAGTTATCCATGCGTACCAACCTCTTCCGCCTGCTCGTTGCTGGCGGTGTTCTGGCAGCCACTACCCTGGCCCAAGCCACCCCAGTCGTTCTGGCTGGCAATTACCTCAAAGTTGGCATCAGCGATTACGGCACTTTAGGCAGCGACCGCACGACCGAGCCCGGCATCTTGCACGACCCAACCGGCACGGCCAATTTCTATCCCGGTGGCGTCGCCAACGATTACCTCACACCAGGCTCACCCCATGAAGGGTTCTCGGTCAACAGCGACCAAACTGGCTTCATCCAAAACGACAACACCGGCTACCAGTCGTTTGGCCCCTTCGGTTCCCCAACCTTGCTGACTGGTGCGGCCGCCAACGGCTACGCCAACGCAGCCGCCTGGACGGGCTCCAACGCCCAAATGTCGATCACTCACAGCTACTTTTTCAACCCCAATGACGAACGCATCCTCGTCAAAACCACCATCACAGCCAACCAAGACCTGACCAACTTGGCTTTTGCCCGTGCTGAGGATCCCGATCCTGATGTCAACCGTTTCGGCAGCTACTCGACCAACAACCAGCGGGGCAACTCACTCTACGGCAAAACCGATTTTGTCGGCGCAGCTGGCGCCCACACTGGCCTCACAATTGGCTTACTCAATGGCAGCGGTAACACCTTCGTGCACAACACCGTTGTTGACCGCTTTTGCTGCAACAACATCGACCCTAACAAGGTGCTGTTTGGTGACCCCAACAGTGCTGGCGACGTCAGCTCTGGTGACTACAGCATCAACATGGCGTGGGAGCTGGGCACCCTGACCAAGGGTTCGTCGGCCACCCTGCAGTACTACTACGTGTTCGGCGACAAGATCGACACCGTTGGCACCCCGCCCGTACCCGAGCCCGAAACCTACGCCCTGATGTTTGCAGGCTTGGCCACGGTTTTGATGATTCGCCGCCGCAAGGCCTGAGCTAGATCAAGCATGTGAATCAAAGCGCCTCAGATCGAGGCGCTTTTTACTTTCCGCCCTTTTTTTCAGTGCAACATGCGTACATGCCCCAATGTCGCGTAGCGGGTTTGTCCTTAGGATCGATGACCTAAACTAACGTTGCAATCCTGAGCCAGGCCAAGACAACAGCGTTATGAAAACTAGAATGATTTCTTTGGCATCGCCAGATGCAGTTAAGAACATTCTTGGGATGGAAAAGACGTGAACCACACAGCCGTGCTGCCCATTTTGGCGAGCTTGATCGCCACTTTCATGACCTGCTTGGTCATCGTCCTGACGCAAAAGTGGCACGGGCGCTTGTCGTTTGACCACGACCTCAACGGCGTACAAAAAATCCACGACACCCCCGTGCCACGCATTGGTGGCGTGGGCGTCGTTGTCGGGCTGATCCTGGCGGGCTTGTTCAGCTATCACCTTGGCGGTGAAACATACGAAACCGCCGCCAAGTTGCTGCTGTGCGGGGTGCCCGCCTTTGCAGCCGGCCTGATTGAAGATTTCACCAAAAAGGTCGGGGTACGTCCGCGCCTGTTCGCATCCTTTATCTCAGCCGCGTTGGCTTATTGGTTGCTAAATGGCAAGCTGACCAATCTTGACACCCCAGGGCTGAACATCTTGATGCAGTTCTCATTGGTGTCCTTCTTTTTTACCTGCTTTGCAGTGGGCGGGCTCACCAACGCCATCAACATCATCGATGGGTTGAACGGGCTTGCTTCTGGCAGCGTGGCCATCATGTTGGGGGGCTTGGCTGCAATTGCCTGGACGCAAGGCGATATGTTGATGGTGAAGCTTTGCCTGTGGGGCATGGCCGCCACGGTCGGGTTTCTTTTTATCAATTACCCGTTTGGTCGCATTTTCCTTGGTGATGGCGGTGCTTACCTTGCAGGGTTCTGGCTGGCTGAATGCGCGGTCATGCTGCTGCAGCGCAACCCCCATGTCAGTACGTGGGCCGTTCTTTTGGCTGTTATTTACCCAGCGTGGGAAACGGTTTACTCGATGTACCGCAGACAGTTCAAACAAAAGACGAAAACGGGCGAGCCTGACTCAGCACATTTGCATCATGTGCTACTTAAATTGACCGAAAAAGGCCACCACCGCACCAGTTATGGCTGGCGTAAACATGCCACCGTCAG
>JAGWLR010000035.1 GCA_028864885.1 Burkholderiales bacterium
GTCACGAATGCCAGCGTGCCGTCATCCAGCGCGGCGATGCGATGGTCTCCATCAATGGCTAGCAAGACATAGTCCTTGCGCGCCGCGAACCAGCGCGCCAGCTCATCAGCGTAGATCTTGACCAATTGGGTCAAGGTCTCGCGTGGCAGGATGGATTCGAGAAAGCCAAATCGATTCAAACGCAGGATCCAGACCGCCACCCCTGGCGCGGGAACATGCGGCAAACAAGTGCGAACCGCCTCTTCCAGCAAGGCCTGATTGGGCATGCCATAGCGAGGATGGTGCGACACGGCGTGGCGCAACTGTTCTTCGTAAGCCACTCGCTGTTCGAGCTCGGCCATGTGACTGGACAAGGCCCGATCCCGTTCGATCTGATCTTGTCGCATGCGATAGGCCAATGCCACTGTCAGCGCCCAGGCCTTGATGACGCTGGCGTACAGGCTTGCCAGTGCATAGCCTGGCTCAACATACCCGAGCACGCCGGCTGCGTTGATGAGAAGCCCAATGAACTGGGCTGTCATCCCCACCGCGATGATTCGAGGCAAAGCCCCCTCATGCCAGTGCCGCACGCAAATCGAGATCATGATCAACGGTGCGATCACCGCCAGGTACTGCGTCACGGCACTGGTCTGAACCGAGAACACGCTGTAGCTCAGCGCCGGCACCAAGGTCAAGGCCGACGCCCCGATCAGCCCCTTGACGACTCGATCCTCGTTGAGGCCGAGGTAAATGATCCGCCTGAAAACCAGGGCCGCGGCGATGATGCCGATCAGGATCCAGGAAAACGGCGGCATATTGAACTGAGGCGCGTCGGGCCAGAGCAAGCCAAATCCGTCGCCTTCTCGCATGACGGTCGCCACGAGCACCGGCACCAACTCGACGATCAAGAGAATCGGCAAGGGGTGCCGCTGCATGACGGCCAGTAGCACACCGCAGGTGATCGCAAAGATCAGGGCGCCATAGCAAAGCGCTCGCCCAAAGGCCAGCTCTCGCTCGGCATGGACATAACGATCGGGCTCCCACACCTCAAAGGCAACGGTCAAGGCCCCGTTGTTACGGACGTAGCACTGAAACCGGGTCTCTCCACCCGCGGGCACCTGCAGGGGAATCACGAACCGCGGCAAGGGAATGGGCCGTGATTCATAAGGGCGCTGGTCACCGGTACGATACGTTTGCAGGCGCCCTGCACTGTCGCGCGTCTGGCAATCGACCTGATCCATGAAAGGCTCTGCCACCACCAGCCACCTCAGGGCATCATGGGCCCCTTCATTTTTGAGCCGGCCACGGGTCCACATGCCATCTCTCGGGAAGCCCGCAGCGCGGATCCCGGATGGGGCCGCACGCCAACCCGCGTCATCTGGCGGTGGGCTCAATGGTGCAAGATCCATGGGGAGAGGTTGAGATACATCTCGCGTGTCAATGGACACTTGCTGCCCATCCATGGCCCCAGCCACGTCCAACGCGGGCGCCCATGCAGCGTGCCCAGGCGTCGCCCACAAGGCGCACCAGACCAGGCAAAAAATCACAACAATGGAACGGGACTGCAATTCCAACAACAACTCCGAACGAGCACGCCGGGGGCCTGCCCACTTTGTGGCCTTCGTTTTATCGGAGGAATATCCCAGTACTTGAGTCAGGCTAAACCATCGTCATCGGTGCCTGCCTCACCCGGCAGCAACGCCTGAGTTTGGGCGTCAGGCATGGCCTCCACTTGCTTCAGCGCACGCCCCATCACGCGTGTGCGTGACTCAACCGATGAGATGACATTGCTGGCTTCATCCAGTTTCTTGCGTGTCTTGGCCAGCACATCACCGAACTTGGCGAACTCGGTCTTGACGGCACCCAGCACCTGCCAGACTTCTGAGGAACGCTTTTCAAGGGCCAGGGTTCTGAATCCCATCTGCAGGCTGTTCAAGGTGGCCAGCAAGGTCGTGGGCCCGGCGAGCATCACCCGACACTCTCGCTGCAAGGACTCAACCAACCCCGGGCGGCGCAAGGCCTCGGCGTACAAGCCCTCGGTGGGCACAAACAAGATCGCAAAATCAGATGTATGCGGCGGCGCCAGGTATTTTTCTCGAATGGTTCGGGCTTCCAGCCTCAAACGCTGCTCAATCGACTTGGCTGCCACTTCGACAGCCGGGGCGTCCGCGCGGTCTTGAGCATCAAGCAGGCGCTCGTAATCTTCTCGGGGGAACTTCGCATCGATGGGCAGCCACAAGGGGTGCTCCCGATCGCCCTGCCCGGGCAAGCGGATGGCAAATTCCACGCGTGCGCCGCTTCCCGGCACCGTTTCGACATTGAGGGCGTATTGCTCTGGCGTGAAGACCTGTTCCAGCAATCCGGCCAATTGCACCTCACCGAAGATGCCGCGCGACTTCACATTGCTCAAAACGCGATTCAATGACCCGACATCGCTGGCCAGCCTCTGCATTTCACCCAGGCCACGGTGAACCAGCTCCAGCCTTTCGGCGACTTGCTTGAAGCTCTCGCCTAAACGGGCCTCAAGCGTGGCATGCAGCTTTTCGTCCACGGTCTGCCGCATCTGCTCCAGCTTCTTCTCATTGTCAGCCTGCAGGGCCTGCAGACGCGTCTCGACGGTGGATCGGACTTCGGTCAGGCGTCGATCGTTGGCCTCAGTCAACAAACGGAGTTGCTCGGTCAACACATCGGCCAGCCTGCGTAGCGCAGCCTCTTGCCCTTCCCGCAAGGCCTGTGCTTGCTGGCTTTGTTGATGGGTCGTGTCGCGCAGGGTGTCACCAAGACCTTGCTGCATCGCCGCCAGTTGCGTGCGAAAGCTGTCAAGTTGTTCGTTCTGGGTGCGCGTGGCATCGCCTAGCTGCGCCAGCAGCGTCTGCTGAAACAAGGCCAAGGTCGACCCCAGCTCCTGCCGGGTCCCGCCGGCACTGCGCGCCATCTCGTCGCGCAATTCGCGCTCCAGTTGTTCGGTGCGTTGGCGTAACTCGGTGCTGAGCATCTGCGCCACATGCGCAGCCCCGTTCACGCTGTCGTCACCCTGGCGGGTAGAACGCAAGACCAACCAAAGCAACAAGAGCAGGTTGCCCACCAACAAAATCAGAATCATCCAGTTCATGCCGAGATTGTCTCAGAGCCCCCCAACAAAAAAGCCACCCGAAGGTGGCTTGAGCCATGCGATTCAGAGCGCAGCCGATCAGCCTGCGAGATGAGACAACTGAACGTGTGCCCCGGTTTTGACGCGAACCTCTTCAGCGGTCACGCCAGGCGCCAGCTCAATGCACTTGAAGCCTTGCGGCGTCACGTCGAGCACGCACAACTCGGTGATGATCCGATCGACCACACCCACGCCGGTCAACGGCAGCGTGCACTTCTGCAGCAGCTTGTGTTCGCCGTTCTTGGCAGCATGCTCCATGAGCACCACCACGCGGCCCACACCCGCCACCAGATCCATGGCGCCGCCCATGCCCTTGACCATCTTGCCCGGAATCATCCAATTGGCCAGATCGCCTTTTTCAGACACTTGCATCGCGCCCAGGATGGACAAGTTGATCTTGCCTCCACGGATCATGGCAAAGCTCTCGTGCGAGCCGAAGATCGACGAACCAGGCAGACAGGTCACCGTTTGCTTGCCGGCATTGATGATGTCGGCGTCAACCTCGTCTTCGGTGGGAAATGGGCCGATGCCCAGCATGCCGTTTTCAGATTGCAGCCAAACCTCGATGTCTTCGCGAACATGGTTGGCCACCAAGGTGGGCAAGCCAATACCCAGGTTCACATAGAAACCGTCTTGCAATTCTTGCGCGGCACGTGCCGCCATTTGCTCATGTGTCCAGGCCATCGTCAGGCTCCTGCTTTTTCAGTGATGGTGCGCTTTTCGATGCGCTTTTCCGGGTTCGGGTTGTGCACGATGCGGTGCACATAGATGCCCGGCAAGTGCACTGAATCGGGATCCATCGAACCAGTTTCCACAATCTCTTCCACCTCAACTACGGTGATCTTGCCAGCCATGGCCGCCGCTGGATTGAAGTTGCGCGCAGTGCGGCGGAAGATCAGGTTGCCCGATTTGTCGGCCTTGTAGGCCTTGACCAGCGCCACTTCAGGCAACAGTGCGCGCTCCATGACGTAGGTTTCGCCATCGAACTCACGGGTTTCCTTGCCCTCGGCCACGATTGTGCCCACACCCGTCTTGGTGAAGAACGCCGGAATGCCGGCTCCCCCAGCGCGCAGCTTTTCAGCCAGCGTGCCTTGAGGGGTGAATTCAAGCTCGAGTTCCCCCGCCAGATACTGGCGCTCAAACTCTTTGTTCTCGCCCACGTAGCTGGAGATCATCTTCTTGATCTGACGCGTATTGAGCAGCTTGCCCAGGCCAAAGCCATCGACGCCAGCGTTGTTGGAAATCACCGTGAGGTTCTTGACGCCTGAAGCCTGCAGGGCATCAATCAGGGCCTCGGGGATCCCGCACAGGCCGAAGCCCCCTACTGCGAGCAATTGCCCGTCTTTCACAATCCCAGCCAGCGCACTGGCCGCATCGGGATAGACCTTGTTCATCCGTTCACTCCTAGCTCGGTTTGTTTTGACAATGAAGCAAGACTCTGGCCCACGGCCAAAAGTTCGCTGCACTGCAACATAGAAAGCGTACACCGGCTAGCGTGCAAAAAGCCAGAGAACAGCATGAAAAAAGGGCCGTCATTTGCGCGAAGCAAACGCGGCCCCATGCGTAGTCCCTATTGACTCAGGCAGGCAAGGCGGGAGGAGTATCGCCTCCAGGTAAGGCGGGTGCAGCCGCTCCGAGCTTGCGAATGGCATCTGGCAGCGGCGCTGGGCGTCCGTCTTTCAGGCTCACCCAAACCAGCGTTGCGCCACCGGCCGCATACACCGCACCCGGCTCGTCAGTGCGCTCGATGGTGACAAAGGTGTCGATACTGGTACGCCCGGGGTTGGCTACAAACAACTTGATCTTCATCGCCCCCGGAAACACCAGCGGCCGATAGAAGTTGCAGAACGTGTTGGCGATGACCGGGCCGTCGTCGGCTCCATTGAGGCTGCCGTTGATAGCCGTGATCCAGGAGACCCGGGCTTGCTCCATGTAGCGGAAATACACCGTGTTGTTGACGTGCCCCAAGGCATCCATTTCGCCCCAGGCGATGGGATGGGTCAGCTCGTAAACCAGAATCTTGTGCTCAGGGATTTCCAGACGCATGGTTGAAACTCATCGAGAAAACAAAAGGAAAAGCGCTGCCTCATGAGATGAGGACAGCGCTTGAAAAATCAACCGGGGTTGGATCAGGCTGCCGTGACGCCGTCGTCTGCAGAGATGATGGCGCCGTTGATGAAGTCACTTTCAGGCGAGCACAAAGTCACCAGCAAGGCGTCCAAATCCTTGGGTTGCCCCACACGCTTGCGGGGCAACATGTTGATCAACTTCTGGCCCGCGTCGGTACTCCAGTGGTGGTGATTGATCTCGGTATCGATGTAGCCCGGGCAAATGGCGTTGGTGGTGATGCCTGCGCGGCCCCACTCGGCGGCCATGACCTTGGTCATGTGGATCACGGCGGCCTTGCTCATGCAGTACACGCCGATCTGGGGCATGGTGCGCAAACCCGCTGCCGACGCGATGTTGACGATGCGCCCGCCAGTGAATGTGCCCGGCGCTGCGCCTTTGGCCCGGGCCAGCATGCGCTTGGCCACTTCCTGCGCCATGAAGAATGCCCCACGGGTGTTGGTGTTGAAAACGTAGTCGTAGCCGTCTTCCGTGACGTCCACCAAGCGCTCGGTGGTGCTAACACCCGAGTTGTTGACAAGGATGTCGATCGCACCGACTTCCGTCTCGGCGTGTGCCACGGCGGCCCGGATGCTGCCAAGATCGGTCACGTCCAACCCCACGACATGGGCATCGCCCCCGGCGGCTTCGATTTCAGAGCGCAGGTCCTTGAGTCGCTCCACGCGACGGCCCGCCAGAACCACGGCAGCCCCTGCCTTGGCCAAAGTGCGTGCAAATTGTTGGCCCAGTCCACTGGATGCGCCCGTGATCAAGGCGACACGGCCAGACAGGTCAATCGTGTAACTCATGAATGTTGCTCCTCAAGCACTCAAAGCACTGTCTTTTCGACAGCTGAAACCTCGGAAACCATATCACGCAGCCCCTCACCTGATCCAGATGAGTACGGTCAATGCCACATGCATTTCGTCGGTGAAAATTTGACAAGACATCTTGCCAGAATTTTGCGAACGATCGTGCTATTTCGTGTGGAAATATTTGTTCGCAAGCCCTTAGAATTGCGCACCTACGAAAATCAACAGACAAACACAAGTCACACATAAGGAACCACGATGACGCCCCAGGAAATCCTTGAACAGTTTGGTCCTCGCGAATCGATGGAGTATGACGTCGTCATCGTGGGCGCTGGCCCCGCTGGGCTGTCGACCGCCATCCGCCTGAAGCAACTGGCTGAAAAGGCTGGCAAGGAAATTTCGGTCGTCGTTCTGGAAAAGGGTTCGGAGCCTGGCGCGCACATCTTGTCGGGCGCCGTGATGGACCCGATCGCCATGAACGAACTCTTCCCCAACTGGAAGGAACTGGGCGCGCCGCTGACCCAACCTGTCACCAAGGACGAGGCCTTATTCCTGACGGAAACCGGTTGCCACCCCACGCCAGCGTTCCTGATGCCCGAGAATTTCCACAACGAAGGCAACTACGTCATCAGTCTGGGCAATGTGGTACGTTGGTTGGCGCAACAGGCCGAAGGCCTGGGCGTTGAAATCTTCCCCGGCTTCGCAGCTGCTGAAGTGCTCTACAACGACGATGGCTCCGTCAAGGGCGTGGCCACCGGAAACATGGGCATCGACAAGAATGGCGAGCCTACCGGCGACTTCCAGCTCGGCATGGAACTGCACGGCAAGTACACCGTGTTCGCAGAAGGCGCACGCGGCCACCTGGGCAAGCAACTGATCGCCAAGTTCAAACTTGACCAAGGCAAGGACCCACAAAGCTATGCCATTGGCATCAAGGAAATGTGGGAAGTCTCGCCCGAACAGGCACAGCCTGGCCTGGTGATTCATGCAGCCGGCTGGCCCCTCAAGCCTGACACCTACGGTGGCGGCTTCCTGTATCACATGGAAGACAACAAAGTCGTGCTGGGCTTCATCGTCGGCCTGAACTACACCAACCCCTGGCTGAGCCCCTTCGAAGAACTGCAACGCTGGAAGACCCACCCTGCCATCCGCAAGCACATTGAAGGCGGCAAGCGCCTGAGCTACGGCGCTCGTGCCATCACGGCTGGCGGCCTGCTGGCCTTGCCCAAGACCGTGTTCCCGGGTGGTGCCCTCGTCGGCTGTGACGCTGGTTTCCTCAATGGCCCACGCATCAAGGGTAGCCACGCTGCCATCAAGACTGGCATGCTGGCTGCTGAAGCTGCTTTCGAGGCCGTCACCACCAACCGCCAGCACGACGAGCTGAGTGCCTATCCCAAGGCATTCGACAACAGCTGGCTGCAAAAAGAACTGCATCAGGCCCGCAACTGGAAGCGTTGGTTTAAGTGGGGCATCGTCGGTGGCTCCATCGGTACTGGGATCGAATATTGGCTGCTGCCCAAGCTGGGCATCAAGTCCCCCCCCTGGACACTGGCCCCGACCAAGGCAGACCACCTCTACCTGAAGCCCGCTTCCGAGTGCGCCAAGATCGATTATCCGAAGCCCGATGGCAAGCTGACGTTTGACCGTTTGAGCTCGGTGTTCATCTCCAACACCAACCACAACGAGCACCAACCCGCTCACCTGACGCTGAAGAACGCTTCGGTGCCCGTGCAGGTCAACCTGGCCAAGTATGCGGGCCCCGAGTCGCGCTACTGCCCGGCAGGCGTGTATGAGTTCGTGAAGAACGAAGACAACACCGATCGTCTGCAGATCAACGCCCAGAACTGCGTGCACTGCAAGACCTGCGACATCAAAGACCCCACCCAAAACATCGTGTGGATCACGCCTGAAGGCGGTGGCGGCCCGAACTACGCCGGCATGTGATGCAAAACGGGAGCCTCAGGCTCCCGTTTTTTGTTTGGCTTGCCCGATTCGTCAGCCTAATTCATCCGGCGGCAACTCTTGTACGTCGGCAATCGGTAAGACATCGTCCTCGATCACATCCAGCCCCCGCAAGTCTCGACGCGACGCCATGGCACGCCGAGCATCGCGTTCGGCCTTGATCTGCGCGCGTCGCTCGGCAAAGAACTCCTTGAGGAGTTGGCTAGACGCCTCAGCCATCACCCCCCCGATGACCTGGGTGTGATGGTTCAGTTGCCGATTGGCAAAGAGATCCAGAACCGACCCCGCCACACCCGTTTTGGGATCGGTGGCAGCGAACACCACGCGCTTGAATCGGGCATGCATGAGCGCCATCGCGCACATGGCACAGGGCTCAAGGGTCACGAACAACTCGCACTCAGGCAGCCGGTAGTTCTCTAACAGCGACGCGGCATGGCGCAAGGCCACGATCTCGGCATGGGCGGTCGGATCGTGGGTGGTGATGGGGCGGTTGTAGCCTGTGGCGATCACCTGCCCCTGTCGCATGATCACGGCCCCCACCGGCACCTCGCCTGCCAGCCAGGCGTTTTGTGCCTGATCCAGGGCGATTTTCATGGCAAACTCATCGCCCGGAAGAATCAGGGCGCTCAAGCCTGGCCTCCGGATTGACTGAAGCGAAGTGGGTTGGCGGGCACTGCCGCCAGCAAGGTGCGCGTGTACTCGTGTGCGGGGCGATCCAGAACTTGCTCAGCAGATCCCTGCTCGACAATCTGCCCTTGGCGCATCACCGCCACGTCATCGGCCAGATAGGCCACCACGCCCATGTTATGCGTGATGAACAGCAGCCCCAGACCCAACTGGTCCTGCAACTCGCGCAACAAGTTCAGAATCTGGGCCTGAACCGACACATCCAAGGCCGAGGTCGGCTCGTCGCACACCAAGACTTTGGGTTCAACCGCCAAGGCCCGCGCGATCGCAAGCCGCTGGCGTTGTCCGCCTGAAAACTCGTGCGGGAAGCGATTCAGGGCATCGGGCCTCAAACCCACCCGCTCGATCAGCTCGTTGACCTTGCGCTGCCGTTGCTCGGGTGTCCAGTCAGTGCGCAAGGCCAGCAGGCCTTCTTGCAGGATGTCGACCACGCGCATGCGCGGGTTCAATGACGCGAAGGGATCCTGAAACACCATTTGAACCGAGCGCCGTGCGACCACCAGATCACGCCCTTGCAGGCCGAAGAGATCACGCACGCCGACCTCGGTCTCCAGCCGCGCCAGCCCTTCGACTTGTACATGCGGCTGGCCTCTGAGCAACTGCACGATCGCGCGACCGGTGGTGGTCTTGCCGCAGCCAGACTCTCCCACCAAGGCCAAGGTTTGACCAGCCCGGATCTGGAAGCTGACGTTCTGCACCGCGTCGACCACGTGATCGGGTTTGAACCACGCGCGCTTCGACCGGAACGACACCCTCAGACCTTGCACATCCAACAAGACGGGCGCTTCATCTTGACCGGATCCCTTGACCGCAGATTTCAGTTCGGGCACCAATGACACAGGATCGGGCGTGTCGGCATACCAGCAACGAACTTTGCGTTGATCTCCTACGAGCTTCGGTTCGTTGGAGGCACAGCGCGGCTGCGCCATGTGGCACCGAGGCGCAAAACGGCAGCCCTCGAATGATTGCCACAAGGGCGGCACTGTGCCCTTGATCGACACCAGCTCATGCCCCTTGTTGAGGGCGTCAGGCAAAGCCTTCAGCAACAGGCGCGCATAGGGGTGACGCGGTTGAGCAAAGAACTGCTGCGCCGGCGCTTCTTCAACGATCTGCCCTGCGTACATCAGGGCCACACGGTGGGCCATGTCGGCCACGACGCCCAGATCATGCGTGATCAGCAACAGACCCAGTTGCCGCTCGCGCTGCAAGTCTTTCAGCAAATCGAGCACTTGCTTCTGGATGGTCACATCCAGCGCGGTGGTCGGTTCGTCGGCAATCAGATACTCCGGCTCTGCCGCCAAGGTCACGGCGATCATGACGCGCTGTTTCTGGCCCCCGCTCATCTCGAACGGATAACTGTCGATGCGGCGCTCAGGCTCGGGGATCCCCACGCGGCGCAGCCAGTCGATGGCCTTGTGCCGGGCTGCCTCGCCGCGCAGCGTGGTGTGGGCCTCAATGGCCTCGACGATCTGATCCCCTACCCGCATGACCGGGTTCAGGCTGGTAGCAGGCTCCTGGAAGATGATCCCCACACGCCCGCCGCGGATGCGGCGCATCACCACCTCAGGCAGACGAAGCAAATCGGTCGGCTTGGCATCGGGCACTGATTCGCCCAAGGCGATCCGGCCCCGCTGAACATGCCCGTTGTCGGGCAGCAAACGCATCAAGGCCAAGGCCGTCATGCTCTTGCCGCAGCCAGACTCGCCCACCAAGGCGTAGGTTTCACCTCGGTACAAGGTCAACGACAAGCCATCGAGGGCCCGAACCAGTCCGGCCTCGGCATCCAGCGCCACGTGCACATTTTCGAGCTGCAGCATGTCAAGCTCCTGCCTTGCCAGACAAAGACTGGGCCGAATGCATCCGCGTCGGCCGGTGCACCCTCGCGCGCGGATCGAACGCATCGCGCACGGCATCGGCAAACAGATTGGCCGACAACACCAAGGCCACCATGAAGAAGAAGGCAGACGCAAACGACCACCACACCACCGGCTCGCGCGACATTTCGGTGCGCGCCTGGTTGATCATGCCGCCGAAGCTGCTCATGGAAGGATCGACCCCGACACCGACATAAGACAACACGGCCTCATAGAGGATCAGGCTGGAAAACTCGATCACGGTGGTGATCAAGACCAGATGCATGACGTTGGGCAGGATGTGGCGCCGCATGATGCGCCAGGGGCTCACACCAAAGGCGGTGGCGGCCTGCACGTAATCCAGCTCACGCAACTTGAGCGTTTCAGCGCGCAGCAGTCTGCACAAGCCTGCCCAGCCGGTCACCCCCAGGATCACGCACAGCAGAAAGATCTTCAAATCGGCACGCTCCAGGCCAGTTTCGAACAACTCGGGGTGCTTGTCGAGAAACACCTGCACCATCAACACACAGGCGGCAATCAACAGAATGTTCGGAACCGAAGACAACACGGTGTAGATGTATTGAATGACATCGTCAACCCAGCCCTTGAAATAGCCCGCAGCGATGCCGAAGCTCAAGGCGAGAGGCAGGGTGGCAAGGGTCGCCAGGCTCCCGATCACAAACGCGGTTCGGATGCTTTTGAGCGAGATGTACAGGATGTCGTTGCCCGTTCGGTCCGTGCCCAGAACGTGATAGCCCTGCCCCCATGACAGCGCCATCGCCAGCGAGGTGATCATCAGCAGCGCAGCCGCCGCCCAATAAGCGGCCGACCAGGCCATATCGGGCTCACGCAGGCGCCGAGTGCGTCCCCATCGACGCAAGGTTGTCGCAGCCACAGCCCCCACCGCGACGCCACCCAACACCCGCAGCAGTACATCGCCAGCCCAGTCGGCTGCGGGGTCCTTCAGCCCCGCCCCTCCATGCTGAAGACGCGGGAAAGCCCGTTTAGGTAATTCGGGAACGCCTGAGGCATCCAGGCGCGCGCGAGCGCCGGGCTGAGGGGGAACGGTTTCTTTGACAAAGCCGTGCGTGGCCAGGGGGCTGGAGTAGCTGTTTTCGCGGCTGTCGATCAATGGCTTGAGGAGCACATCGAGGACGGACTCGGTGCGGGTGTCAAATGCCGCGACACCGCCCGCGACGGCCGGCAGACCGCGCCGGAAATGGATGCTATCCAACATGGTCACCATCAACATTGCGGCCAAGATGACGCAAGAGGCCATCGCGGCACCGGTTCGGAAAACCCGCCGCCAGGTGCCGCGCAATGCCGGGTCGCGCCGCACGCCCCAGATGTAGCCGAGCAGCCCAGCCAGCAAGATCCACAGCACCACATCGGTCCAGAGAAATACCAGTTTGAAAGACATGATGTGCACCGTCCTCACTGCATGCGAACACGAGGATCGGCCCAGGTGTAGGCCACGTCCACGAGGATGTTGGACAAAATGTAGAGCACCGCCCCCAGAAACACCATCGTGCGGACGATGGCGAAATCTTGGCTGGCGATTGCATCGATCGTGTAGGCGCCCAAACCAGGGATCCCGAAGAAGCTCTCGGTCACCAGGCCACCCATGAACAGATAAGGCAAGGCCCCGCCTGCGCTGGTGATGATCGGCAGCAATGCATTGCGCAGCACATGCCGCCCCATCACCGCCGCCTCACCAAGCCCTTTGGCGCGCGCGGTGCGAACGTAGTCCTTGCCCGCTTCTTCCAGAAACAGCGTACGGTAAAAGCGCGCCTGCCCGGCCAGACTGGCCACCAGCATCAAGCCGATGGGCAGAACCAGGAATCGGATGGCATCCAGCCCATGGGCGTAGCCGGATATGGGGGCCAGCTTGGCCCATCGCGAGAAGATGTACTGCCCGATGATGATGTAGAACAGGCTGGAGATCGACATCATCACCACGCACAGCACCACGCCCCAGAAGTCGACCGCCGTACCGCGGAACATCACCAACCACAAGGCAAACGTGATGCTGGCCAGCAGCCCGAGGACGAACAACGGCACCGTGAGTTGCAGACTGACCCCCATGCGTTGCCGGATCTGATAGCCGATGTCGCCAGCGCTGTCGTTGTCTGCGCGGCCAAAGTCGAACAGGAACAAGGACACGGACCGTTCCCAGAACACGGTGCGGGTTACTTTGGCCACACCTTGCTCTTGGTCGTTGAACAGCATGGGCTTGTTGTAGCCCCGCGCAGCCTTCCATTTTTCAATCTGTTCGGGGGTGACCCGCTTGCCGCCAATGTTCAAGCGGGCCATGTCATCGGGTGTGTTGACAGTGAAGAACAGGACGAAGGTGATCAGGTTGACCCCAATCAGGATGACCAGGCCATATCCCAATCGGCGCAGAATGTAATTCAACATCACAGCCCTCCCCGACCGTTGTCTGCCACGGCCGTCTGCTGTTCGCGCAGCCGCAGCAGGCGAGCCGCCCCCCAACCCATGGCAACCACCAACACCACCAGCAATGCGATAGGCCAGTAGTTGGGGCGATTCCATTGTTTGAGGCTGCGCTCGCGGTCTTTCACATCCAGGCGATAGTACTGAGCCTGATCGCGAACCATGATGCTGGGCTTGCCGTTGTGCACCCAATGTTGATAGGCGCCGGAGGCATAGGGGAAATAGCCGAACGACCAGGGCGCGTCTTCTTGCAGGATGTGGACCATCTTGTCGATGACGGCTTGCTTGGCCGGGCCATCGTCCATGAAGCGCAACTGGCTGTAGAGCTTGTCGTACTCGGGGTTCGAGTAGTTGGCCGCGTTCTCGCCATCGTGTTCGGATTTGGCGTTCGGCCCATACAGCAGGAAGAGGAAGTTTTCGGCGTCCGGGTAATCGGCGAGCCAGCCCCACGAGAAGATCTGGTGCTTGCCGCGACGCACCTTGTCCTGGAATTGGTTGTAATCGGTGGCCCGAATTTCGAGCTGGATGCCCAGTTTGGCGAACTGCTTGGTGGTCCAGTCCAAAGTGGCCTTGGCCTCAGGGGTGGCCGGCCGGCCGTAGTCGTAGTTCAACACCAGGGGCTTGCCTGTTTTGGCGTCTCGACCATCCGGGTAGCCTGCCTCGGCCAACAGCCGCTTGGCATCATCGATGGGCCGACGCACGGCTACGCCATTGACCCAGCGGTGCGTCACAGGATTGAGCCCTTCACGGGTGCCATGACGAGAGCCGAACACCCCCGCCGGCAAGGGGCCTTGCGCCACTTCCCCTGCCGCTTTCGGGAAGATGCGATTGAACTCATCCCAGTCGATGGCGATCGACAGCGCCTGGCGCAGCTTGCGGTTGCGGACCTGCTGTTCGGGCGTGTCCCCCTTGCCCACCACCGGGTCCAGCCAATTGAACCCCATGTAGCTGATGGACAGATCGACCGTGCGAGCCAGGACGATGCCCTTCTCGGTGAACTCCTTGTTCACCTTGTCGGAGTCTTCCATCTGGATCTTGTAGGCGTTGCCATAGCTCATCTGATCAAACTCGGGTACGTCCAAGTACCCTTGCCGGAACTTGGTGTCTTGCGGCACAGCCTCTTTCTCCATGTTGAAGACAATGGTGTCGACAAACGGAGTTTTCTTGCCACAGTCGGCCAGCAGGCCGTCCGCCTTGTCCTTGTCGGTGCCTTCACAGGGATAAGGGACGCCTCGATAGTTCGGGTTGCGCTTGAGCACGTGGCGCCGATCCTGAATGGACTCCCACATCATGTAGGGGCCTGTCCCCACTGGCCAGGTGTTGAGCGACAGACCATTGCCAGCCATGCCGGGTTGGGAATAGAAGGCATCGGCCTCCCAGGGGACCGGGGCCAGGAACGACATCGCCATCCAGTACTTCCACTGCGGATACTTGCCTTTGATGCGGATACGCAGGGTGTACTTGTCCAGCGCCTGAGCACCCGGCAGAGGCCACTTGCGAAAATCCAGAAACGGTTTGTCGATGGCACTGGCGGGCAAGCCGGCGCGCAGTTTTTTGTCTTCCGCACGAATCAACTTGCCGTATTCGGCCAAGCCTTCAATGTACTCACTGAATACGCCGAACACCGGGGCCGCTGTGCGTGTGGTGGCATGCCGCTTGATGGCATACACATAGTCATCGGCTGTCAACTCCCGGGTGCCGGTTTGGGCAAATTGCCAGGGCGACCGTTTATCCCCCACCTGATCACGAGTCAGATGGTGATACAGGTAGTGCCCCTGGGCATCCTTGGCAAAGGCGGGATGGGGGGCAAACAAAATCCCGGGCTTGATCTTGATGGTGTAGATGCTTTCGGCAATCTGCTCAGCCGGGGCATCGGGCGGCAAAGGCTTGCCGTTGCGGTCGAGGTATTGGGGTTGGACCACGGACTCGGCCGTCTTGGGCACCAGGGTGTAGGGCCGCTTCAGGTAGTGGTAGCCGTACAGGGGCTCGTAGATCTGGTAGGTGAACGGCGTCTCGTTGCTGCTATAGGACGAGGTGGGATCCAGATACCGCGGGGAGCGCTCGCTGAACGCGGTGAACAGCGTGTTTTCGGCTTCGGCGCCCTTCGGGTAAGGATTGTTGTTGCAGCCGGCCACCAGTGCCAGCATCCAAACCGACAGCAGCCCCAGACAAAAACGAACCCAGAAATTCAAGTGACGTTGCATGGGGCTATTGTCACCTGCCTGAAAGCGCCTCCTCCCTGGGGAAGATCACCACATGACGAAGGCGTCGCGTCCCTGCACCACGAGATTCACCTGCCGCCCAATTGGCAGAGACAGCTTCACCGGCACGTGGCCGAACGGCAAGCCAGTCAAGATGGGCACCGAGGTCAAGGAACGCAGGTAAGAGATGACCGTTTTGAGCGTATAGCCACGATCGAGCGGCGAGCGGCGGTATTCGGTGAAGGCACCCAGCACAATGGCTTTCTGCCGCTCGAGTACGCCGGCCTGATGCATTTGCAGCAAGGCGCGCTCGATTCGATAGGGATGCTCGTTGACGTCTTCCAGAAACAGAACCCCATTGCGGATGTTCGGAAAGTGGGGGGTGCCAAGCATCGCCTGGGTGATCGCCAGATTGCCGCCCCACAGGCGTCCGACCACATCCAAGCCATCGAATCCGGTTTCGGTGCGAAACCCGACGGCTTCCAGCTCGCCGGTCATGGCCTCGACAAAGCAATCCTGGGTGACGTCATCGCCACCGCCAGGGATGTCTTTGCGGCCAAAGTCATCACAGGCCATCGGCCCGGCCCAAAAGCCGGCTGAGACCCCCTCACCCGGTTTGGCTGGGCCGGTCGCCTTGTGCGCCAATGCCGCCAACTGCAAGGCGGTCACGTCGCTGTAGCCAACCCATCCGGTGCCATTGTCGACACTGCGCGCCAGCAGCTTGAAGTCGATGCTGTCGAGCAGCCGCATGAGGCCGTAGCCACCACGCGTGGCCAGAGCCACGGCCGGTGAGGCCTGCGCCACCCGGTGGATGGCGGCCAACCGCGTGGCGTCGTCGCCGGCAAAACGCTGATGCTTGGTCAAGGCAGAAGCATCAACCGAAGGCTCGAAGCCCAAGGCGGCCAAGCGCTTGGCGGCCTGACGAACCGGTGCCGCAGCGGCCACAATGCCGGCGGGACTGTAAATGATCAATGAACGCGACACGATGACCTCACGCTAAGCTGCCTGATCGCAGCGAACGTCAGTCTACGTGCAAGACACGTTCAAATCACATCAGCTGCCCGAACTTTGAGGTTTAGCCAAGGTTCTGACCTGGAAAGTGCCGTCGCTGTCGAACAACCAGGCCTCGACAATGCCGTTGCGAGACAACTCGCTTCGCACTTGATCGGGCACGGCCTTCACGTGGGCGTGGTTGACGGTCTCGATCGCCCGCGCGAGCATCTCAGGCTGCTGGTCGTTGGTGCGCAGCACGTCGGTCACGAAGTGCCCGTCATCGGCCAACTTGATATTCAGCACCACCACCGCCCTCAACAAAGGCTGTGGGTTGCGGTTGTGAACATACTGAGGCGAGCCGTCGTAGACCGCATGAGCAAAGTCCTTGCGGAAGTCATCCAGTGGGGTGGCAAAGGCGGGCTTGGCGGCTGCCAGCAGGCAAGCCGTCAGCAAACTGAAACAGACTGTTTTGGTCATCATGAGGGGCTCCTGATGGAGGGGACACCTCATTCAGGCTAGTGAGCCTGCCGCGTCGTGTGGGCACGATTTATGTGAAAAAGCTGCGTTGCTTCGTGCGCAAATGCACGGATTCTTGGGGAACTTTCGGCGCGCCAGGTCCGCATCCTCGCCCCATCCCGGTTTGATGGGCTGCCGACGAGCCCGCAGGCGCCCTCAACAAGACATCGGGCAGATACAAGTCGTGACAAAAAGGGGCTTCAGTTAGACTCGTTGCATGCTCATCCGCCCCTATTGCCCTGCCGACGAAGCTGCCGTGATCGATCTCTGGCAGCGTTGCGAACTGACTCGCCCTTGGAACGACCCGCGCAAAGACATCGCGCGCAAACTGTCAGTGCAGCCCGAATTGTTCTTTGTGGGGGAGGCCAACGGGCAGATCGTGGCTTCTGCCATGGCCGGATTTGACGGACACCGCGGCTGGGTCAACTACCTGGCCGTTGCACCGGAGTGCCAGGGGCAGGGATTGGGCCGGCAATTGATGACCCATGTCGAGCAGGCCTTGCGCTCCATCGGGTGTCCCAAACTGAATTTGCAGGTTCGCGCGGGCAACGTAAGGGCGCAGAGCTTTTATGAAGCGATCGGCTATGGTCAAGATGAAGTGATCAGCCTAGGCAAGAGATTGATCTCTGACCAGCACTGACGTTCATCACTTGTGACGCGGATTGAAAGTTCGGTCCAACCAGCCACCCAACAGCATCGCGGGAACAAACAACCAGACTTCTGAGTTGCCCGACAACATCGAAGCAATAGCGGGCCCTGGGCAATAGCCGGTCAGGCCCCAGCCTACGCCGAAGATGCCAGCCCCCAGCAAGAGCTTGCGATCGACCACCACCGCGCTAGGCAAAAAGAAGCGCCCGGTCAGCCAGGGCTTGCGCATCTTGGGTACCCACGCGAAAGCAGCCAGTGAAACAAGCACGGCGCTGCCCATCACAAAAGCCAGGGTCGGATCCCAGTGCCCCAGGATGTCCAGGAAATCTTGGACCCGAACAGGATTGGTCATACCCGCCAAGGCGAGCCCTGCGCCAAAAAGCGCGCCCGCGATCAGGCAAACGAATAGCTTGAGCATCTTCAACCTCTTAACTGGCGATGAGGTGGCGAACCACCCAGACCGTCAGGCCTCCGGTCACCATGAACGTGGCCGTGGCCACCAACGAACGCAGGGAACGACGCCCCAAGCCGCAAACGCCATGACCACTGGTGCAGCCATTGCCCATGGACGTGCCATACCCCACCAGCAAGCCGCCCACGACGAACACCCAAGGGTGAACTGCGCGAGGAGAAAACTGCCCATAGCCCAACTGAAAGCAAACGGTGGCGCCGATCACCATGCCGCCCAGAAACACCGCCCGCCATGCGGCTTCTTGCATCAAGCCTGCTCGAACGCTGGACAACATGCCATGCGCCATGTTGCTGATACCGGCGATGCGGCCCATCGCAAAAAGAAGGATCGCTGCAGACAAGCCGATCAGCAGTCCCCCCGCCAGCGCCTGCAGCACAGAGGTCAAAGTCAACACAAAACTACCCAATCACGTGTTGGAAAACCCTCAATGATGACACGTCTGGCGAAATCAAAAAAACTGCATGGCGCGCTCGGCCATGGCCGTGATCGTCAGGCTGGGGTTGACGCCCACGTTGGCGGGAATCGCCGACGCATCAATGACATACAGACCCGGGTAGCCAAAGACCTCGTGCCGCTCGTCGATCACGCCGTGCTCAGGCGTCGAGGCCATCACGGCGCCGCCAAGAACATGCGCTGTCACAGACATGTTGCCGATCGACTCGAGCAAGGTGTTACCTGCAACCCCACCGCTGACTGACGCGTAGGTTTGAATCACGGTTTGCGCCTGTTCCAAATACGCGGGGGGACGCCGGCCCCCTTTGGGCACATGCGATTGCAAAACCCAGCCACCAAGTTTCCATGCGGAACGTCGGTAACTCATCGAGAGCTGGCTGTCGTCCGGCTTCATGGCCAGCAGCACGGTGGTTCGGTCTGCCCAAGCGCGCCCTGTTCGCATGGAGGCAGTAGACCGGGCGGGATGACTCAAGAACCTCGATACCGACTTGAAAGCCCGCCGCCAGGGAACCGGATCGCTCACAAAATCGCCTACCTGCCAACGCAGCACACGATGCACGGGCGAGAAGCGGTTTTGGTGAACGTGCAGATCATCCAGATAGAAGTGCGAGGAGATGGTGGTGCCGTGGCGCAAACCTTGCACCGACGGGGGATGAGTCACCGCAGCGATCGTTTCGCAATTGGTGCGAACGTGTTGGCCCAATGCACCCGACAAACGCGGCAAGGTGCGATGGCGGTCTCGACAGGCCATGAGCAACTCAAGCGTGCCCACCACCCCGGCTGACACAATGACCTTGTGAGCACTCAGCGACTCCTGCGTGCCACGGCGCCCTGGTGCGTGCAGACTCAAACGGTAACCGCCCGATGGAATCGGCGCGATCATGGCCACCCGCCGCTCGCTCAGAATCTTCACCCCCAACTGCTGCGCCTGATGCAAATAGTTTTTGTCGAGCGAATTCTTGGCCCCAACCGCACAGCCACTGGTGCAATTGCCGCAAAAGGTGCAACCCGGTCTTGTCCCGTCCGAATCGCCAAAGTGGATGGCCTGGGGTACGGGGCCAAAGCGCTCGGGTACGCCCAGTTTGCCCGCCGTTTGCTGCAACCAGGTATCTTGCAGGCCATGGTGGGGATTCACGGTCATGCCCAGCATGTTCTGGGCTGTCCGCAGATGTGGGGCCAGTTCGACACGCCAATCACGTGGCGCCAGGTGCTGCCAGGCCGGATCCCTATAAAAGCCCTCCTGAGGCTCAAGCAGCACAGCGGCAAAGACGATGCTGCCCCCTCCGACCCCAATGCCTCGCACCAGGCTGACATGCCGAAAGAAGTCCTGCGCGAAGAAACCTTTCAGACCCAGACCAGGCTGCCACAAGAAGCGCGTTGGCTGGTGCGCTGCCGCCTGCATCTCCTCGGGTTGGATCCAACGCCCCTGCTCAATCACGGCCACGCGATGGCCCTTTTGCGCTGCACGCAAAGCCGCGACCGAACCACCAAATCCGCTGCCAATGACCAGAACATCGAAATCCACGGCAGCCCTCTCGCTTGATCAGTCTTGGTACAGGCTGTCGACCACGTCTTTGTAGCGTTCCAACACCACCTTGCGCTTGACCTTCATCGTCGGCGTCAACTCGCCCGATTCGATCGACAAGGACTTGGGCAGCACGGTGAACTTGCGAATGTTGGCCACACGAGCATGCCGACTGTTGACGTGATCCACTCCCTTTTGCAACTCAGCCAACACCGTGGGATGTTGGTGCAGGTTGTCGCCGCTGAGTTGATGCTGCCGTGCGAAGTCAGCGAGCGCATCTGGCATCAAGGTGAGCATGGCGGTGAGGTAATGGCGTCCGTCGCCGCACACCACTGCGTGCTCTACCAGATGGGTGTTCATCAAATCGGCTTCGATGTTGGCCGGCGAGATGTTCTTGCCACCCGAGGTGATCAACAAATCCTTTTTGCGACCGGTGATGTAGAGGTAGCCGTCTTCATCCATGTGCCCCAGGTCACCCGAGGCCAGCCAGCCATTGATCAAGGCCTCGGCCGTGCCGGCGGGATTGCCTGCGTAGCCTTTGAAGACATGCGGGCCGCGAACGAAAATCTCTCCGTCGTCGGCGATCCGAATCTCAGCGCCCTCGACGGGGCGCCCCACTGAGCCTAGGCGGGTTGCGCCAGGAACGCTCAAGGTCGTCGCACCGCAGCTTTCAGACTGGCCGTACACCTCGCGGATGACCATGTCCAGCCCCGTGAAGAACTTGAGCATTTCGGCTGAAATGGGGGCTGCACCGGTGGCCAGCATATGAGCCTGATCCAGACCAATGGCCGCCTTGACCTTTCGCAGAATCAAGGTATCCGCTACCGTCTTCTTCAAACTGGACCAGGCGCCCGGCATCTCGCCGCTGAGCTTGGCATCATGCCAATCACGCGCGGTACCCAGCGCCCACTTTGCCAGGTTCGCTTTGGGGCCTGTGGCGGATTCGAGTTTGGCCTCGATTGCGGCATGCATCTTTTCCCAGACGCGGGGCACGCCGAAGAAAATCGTGGGCCGCACCTCTTTCAGATGCTCGCTGAGTTCTTCCAGAGAGCGAGCGAAATACACAGGGAATCCGGCGAGCGCCGGATTGTGAACACTGATCATCTGCTCGGCCACGTGGGCCAAGGGCAGATAGGAAATGACGCGTTGATCGGCATTGGCTCCGAGCGATCCACACAGTGATTGGGCGCTCCAGGACAAATTGGCATGGGTCAGCTCCACCGCTTTCGATGGCCCCGTGGTGCCCGATGTGTAGATGTAGGTGCCCGGATGCTCTGGCTGGATGCCCTGCAAGCGTTCGTCAACTCTCTTTTGTAAAGAGTGATCGCCCATCGCAAGGAAGTCATCCCAACTGATGGTGTCGCCAACCGAGCGTTTGCCGTCCTTCATGCGGACCACGTGCTTGAGATGGGTCAGCCCCGGACGCAGCGCTGCCAGCTTGGCATACCGATCTTCGTTTTCGATCAGCAACACCGGGCTTTGCGAGTGATTGAGGATGTACTCGACCTCCTGGGTCGAGCTGGTCCAGTAGATCCCGGCGGGCACGGCCCCGATCACCATGGCTGCCATGTCCATGACTGACCACTCTGGGCGATTGAAGCCCAGGATGCAAACGATCTGACCCGGCTGCACGCCCAGTGCCACCAAGGCACGGGCAGCCGTCAACACCTGATCGGCGTAGTCGCCCCAAGTGGTGGGCTGCCAGCCAGATTCCGTGCGAACGAAATAGCCCGGACGATCGGCATACCGCGCTGCGGTGCGCAAAAAGCGGGCTGGGGTCGACATGAACCCCGCCGCTGACGCAGGCGTTTCATTGAAACGCTGCCGGTCTTGCTCAGGCGGCAAGGCCTTCAACAACGCTGGTTGCGCCATGCTTGTCTCCTGCTTGTAGACCGAGGATCTCGCGAGCTTCTGCGGGAGAAGCGATCTCGCGACCGGCGTTGCGGGCGCACTGAGCCAGCGCTTCGATCAGTTGGCCGTTGCCGCTGGTGCGCTCGCCATTGGGCAGGTAGAAGGTGTCTTCCACCCCAGTGCGCAGCATGCCGCCCAAATCAGCGGTAGCTTGATGCACTGGCCAGATTTCCTGGCGGCCAATCAGCGTGGTTTGCCACACTGCACCGGGTTCACGGTACTTGATGAGCAGCTTGAGCAAATCGGCATCGACTGGCATGCCGGAGGCGACCCCCATCACGAAGTTGTACTCGAGGTGATCGGTCATGCCGTTCTTTTTGTACATACCGACCGACCGAACGATGCCGACGTCAAAGCATTCGAACTCCGGGTTGGTGCCAACTTCCTTCATGACATCGAGCATGGCCTTGACCTTGTCGACCTGGTTGTCGAACAGCATGGGCGGCCACGCCCAGTTGCCATCGTCCTTGATCTTCAGATAGTTGAGGCTGCCGGCATTGCAGGCCGCGATTTCAGGGCGAACGCGACGAATGCAGGCAACAGGCCCAGAGATGTCTTTGCCGATCACGCCGGTGGTGAGGTTGATGATCACACCGGGGCAGGCTTCGCGGATCGCGATGTCAACCTCAGCCGCAACCTGGGGATCCCAGCTGGGCAAATGCCCCATGCCGTCGATCTGCTGGCGCAGGTGAACGTGCATGATCGAGGCGCCAGCGTCATACGCCTCGCGAGCCGCCGCGGCCATTTCCTTGGGCGTAACCGGGACGGGGTGCTGCTTGGGATTCGTCAGCACGCCGGTCAGGGCGCACGTCAAGATCGCCTTTTCTTTCAGGTTGTTGCTCATCATGACTCCTTCGCTTCCGTTTCGATCAGTTCCAACTCGACGATCAAGGCTTGTGCTTGCACCTGATCGCCCGGCGAGCCGGACACTGCTTTCACCACGCCCGGCGCTTGCGCACAGAGCCACATTTCCATCTTCATCGCTTCCACACTGACCAACTGCTGACCAGCTTCGACGCGATCGCCCTCCTTCACCAGAACCTGCGCGATCACCCCTGCAACAGGCGACACCGCCCGACGTGGATCGTTGGCCTGGTCCAGTGAAGGCCAAGGCGACACTTCATTGAACACAAAGGTGGCGGCGTTCATCACCAGATGCAGGTGTTCCCCAGCCCAAACAGCCAGCACCTTCTTTCGCACGCCATCCAGCTCGTAACGCAGCGTGCCGCCGGTCTGGTGATCTTCGTGATTCAGGATGCGCAAGAGGCTCACTGCCGCATCGCCCTTGAGCTCAACTCGAACCGAGCCGTCCGCGGCAGGCGTCACACGGGTGGCGTGAATCTCACCGTCCACACACAACTTCAAATCGTAGGCAGCCACGCTGGCCGAGCGAACTTGATCTGCAGAGCCCGCTCGGCGCGTCGCAAATGCGGCTGCGGCAACCAGAATCGCCTCACGCGGCGCAACGGGGCGCTGCATGATCGGCTGAGACTCTTCGAGCCACTGATCGATCAGCGTGGTGGTCATCTGCCCCTTGCGGAAGGCTTCGTGGTCGACCAGATCACGCAGGAATCGGGCATTGTTCTTCAAGCCCAACAAAGGCGCGTCATCCAGCACCGCCATCAGGCGGCGGATCGCATCATCCCGGTCGCGGCCATGCACGATGAGCTTGGCCACCATGGCGTCGTAGAATGGGGTGACCTCTCCGCCCTCACGGATGCCATCGTCGATGCGCACGCCTTCGTACAAAGCCCGCTCTGGACGCCACCACACGATGGGCCCCGTTTGTGGCGCAAAGCCACTGTAGGGATCCTCGGCATACAAGCGCGCCTCGATGGCGTGGCCACTGAGGGTGATGTCCGATTGCTTGACAGGCAAGGGTTGCCCTGCTGCCACGCGCAACTGCCATTCGACCAGATCGAATCCCGAGATCAGCTCGGTCACAGGGTGCTCCACCTGCAACCGGGTGTTCATTTCCAGGAAGTAGTAGTTGAGCTTGTCGTCAACGATGAACTCGATCGTGCCCGCGCCTCGGTACCCCACCGCCAAAGCCGCGGCCACGGCATCCTTGCCCATGCTGGCGCGCATCTCAGGGCTCACCACGGGGGACGGCGCTTCTTCGATCACCTTTTGCCGACGCCGCTGGGCGGTGCAATCGCGCTCACCAACATAGACCGCGTTGCCGTGCGCATCCGCAAACACCTGGATTTCGATGTGGCGCCCATTGAGAATCAGGCGCTCTAGCATCAAGGTGCCATCACCAAAGGCGCTTTGCGCTTCACGTCTGGCGCTGACAATGGCCTGCGCCAGATCGGCATGCTTATGCACCAGGCGCATGCCGCGGCCGCCGCCACCACTCACGGCCTTCACCAGCAAGGGGTAGCCCAAACGCTCGGCCTCGGCCATCAGTCGCTCGTCGCTTTGATCTTCGCCCAAGTAGCCAGGCGCGGTCGGCACCTTGGCCTCGATCATGCGCGCCTTGGCCCCTGCCTTGTCGCCCATGACACGAATCGCCTCGGGCGGCGGGCCGATAAAAATCAAGCCTGCGTCTGCACAGGCTTGCGCAAAGCCGGCGTTTTCCGACAGGAAGCCGTAACCCGGGTGAATGGCATTCGCCCCGGTCTGCTTGGCCACCTCGATGAGGCGGTCTGCGCGCAAATACGACTCGGACGCTGGCGCCGGGCCAATACAAGCAGCTTCGTCTGCCAGATCGACATGGGGCGCACGAGCGTCGGCCTCGGAATAGACGGCAACGGTTCGATACCCAAGCTTGCGAGCGGTGCGAATGACACGGCAAGCGATCTCGCCGCGGTTGGCGATCAGAATCTTCTTGATCACGTTCAGGACTCCTGGGGGACCCAGTTGGGCTTGCGCTTTTGCATGAAGGCGGCTGTGCCCTCCTGCCCTTCGGCGCTTTGAATGGCTTGAGAGAACAACTGAGCTGCGTCGTCGATCAGCCCTTGAGGGGCCTCCAGCCGAGCCCGAGCGAGCAGCTTCTTGGTGGTGGCAATGGCCCCCGGGGCGCAAGCCAGCATCCGATCAATCACTTGTTTGATGGCCGTGTTCAGTGATTCGGCGTCCGCATGCACTTCGTGCACCAAGCGAATGGCCAAGGCTTCCGCCGCCTCGACCTTGCCACCCGTCACCGCCAGCCGCTTGGCCTCGGCATACCCGATTCGTTCAACCAGGAAGGGGGCAATCTGTGCGGGCACCACACCCAGAGACGTTTCTGGCAAACGGAAGACCACGTTGTTCATGGCCAGGGTCACATCCGACACACAGGCCAGGCCGAAGCCACCGCCCATGACCGAGCCTTCCAGCACCGTGATGATGGGCAAGGGCGAGCGTGCATAAGCCAGACACAGGCGACCGAATTTGGCATTGACCTCGGCCATGGCGTCTTTGTCGCCAGCAGCCATCTTCATGCGGGCTTGAGCCATGTCGCCGATGTCACCACCGGCACAAAAATGGCCACCCTGCCCGCGAACCACCACCACACGCACCGACGCGTCGGCTTCCGCGCCGCCCAGTACATCAGTCAGCTCGCCGACCATGTCCAGCGACATGGCATTGCGAACCTCCGGGCGATTCAGCGTGATGGTCAACACCCCTGCGGTGTGATCCAGCAGCAGAGTTTTGAGCTGCGTCTGGGCCATGATCACTTCGCCTTCTTGGGCAGCGTGCCCTCAAGCTTGCAGATGATGCCCAGCATGATTTCGTCGGCACCACCACCGATCGAAACCAGTCGGCCATCACGGTAGGCACGAGAAATCGGGTTGTCCCAGGTGAAGCCCATGCCCCCCCAGTACTGCAGGCAGGCATCGGCCGTTTCACGGATCAGGCGGCCGCACTTGAGCTTGGCCATCGAGGCCAATCGGGTCACGTCCTTGCCACCCACGTACTCTTCCACGGCGCGATAGACCAGCGAGCGCAGCGATTCCACCTCAGTGCGCAACTCAGCCATGCGGAAGTGGATGACCTGGTTGTTGATCAAAGGCTGACCGAAGGTGTGACGCTCGCGGGTGTACTCAATGGTCTGATCAATCAGGCGATCGAGCATCTTCAAGGAATTGGCTGCCCCATACAGGCGCTCTTCCTGGAACTGCAGCATCTGCATCATGAAGCCCATGCCTTCGGATCCGATCAAATTGCGCTTGGGCACCCGAACGTTGTCGAAAAACAGCTGCGCGGTGTCTGACGAGTTCATCCCGATCTTCTTGATTTTTTGGCGCGTGATGCCCTTGGCATCCATCGGCACGATGATCAGAGACTTGTTCGAATGAACCGGGCCATCGGATGTGTTGGCCAGCAAGCAGCACCAGTCGGCTTGCATGCCGTTGGTGATCCACATCTTCGAGCCGTTGATCACGTAGTCATCGCCATCGCTGCGAGCAGAGGTCTTCAGGGCCGCCACGTCCGAACCGCCCCCCACTTCGCTGACGCCAATGCAGCCAACCATGTCGCCCGCAATCGCCGGAGCCAGATACTCTTTGCGCAGAGCATCCGAGCCAAAACGAGCCAGGGCCGGTGTGCACATGTCTGTCTGTACCCCGATGGCCATGGGCACGCCGCCACAATCTGCGGCACCCAGCGCTTCCGACACCACCATGGAGTACGAAAAATCAAGCCCCAAGCCGCCGTATTCGGTGGGGTACTTCACGCCCAGCAGCCCCAGGTTGGCCATCTTCTTGAAGACCTCGTGCGCCGGGAAAATCTCGGCAGCCTCCCACTCGTTGATGTAAGGGTTGAGTTCGTTCTCAACAAAGCGCTTGACGGTTTCAGCAAGAGCCAGATGTTCAGGGGTGAATTGCATGGTTGTCTCCTCGATCGAGATTCGTGAATGGCGTGCCGCGTTTACATGCGGGCCACGCCGAAAGCGTTGGGGTGTAGCGTGCGTTGATCGGCTTCGACAGCCATGTCCAGACACATGGCCAGCACGCGGCGGGTGTCTCTGGGGTCGATGATTCCGTCATCCCACAGTCGAGCGGTGCCAAACAGCACGTTCGATTCGGCGTCGAGGCGCTTGCGGATCTCGGCCGACATGCCTTCCAGCATGGCGTCATTCACCGGCATCCCTGCGCGTTCCATCTTGCCGCGGGTCACGATTTCCATCACCTTGGCCGCCTGGGCGCCACCCATCACGGCGGTGCGAGCCGAAGGCCAGGAGAAAATGAAGCGCGGATCGAACCCGCGGCCGCACATCCCATAGTTGCCTGCACCAAACGAACCATTGAGCACCACGGTGAACTTGGGCACACGCGCATTGGCCACGGCCTGGATCATCTTGGACCCATGTTTGATGGCGCCGCCCTTTTCCGCAGCGGACCCCACCATGTAGCCTGTCGTGTTTTGCAGGAAGACCAAGGGCGTCCCGCTTTGATCGCACAACTGGATGAACTGCGCAGCCTTGACCGAACCATTCGGCTGAATGGGCCCGTTGTTGCCCAGGATGCCGACCAGATGACCATTGATGCGAGCGTGCCCGCACAGCGTTTCAGGCGCGTAGTTGGCCTTGAACTCCAAAAAGTCAGAACCATCGACGATGCGGGCGATCACCTCGCGGGTGTCAAACGGCTCACGATCATCCGCAGACACACAGCCCAGCAGCTCTTCTTGCGAATAAAGCGGCGCCCGCGCGTCGCGCTGACCTTGCGTTGATTCCCACTGCAGTTTGTCGATCACCTCGCGCGCCATGGCAATCGCGTGCGCATCGTCCTCACACAAATACTCACCCAGGCCGGTCGTCTGGGCGTGCATCTCGGCACCCCCGAGTTCCTCGTCGGTGGTGTCCTCGCCGATGGCGGCTTTCACCAAGGGGGGGCCGGCCAGATAGATCGACGAACGATCACGCACCAGGATCACGTAGTCAGACAAGCCGGGCAAATAGGCCCCGCCCGCTGTCGATGAACCGTGAACCACAGCGATCTGCGGCAAGCCTGCAGCAGACAACCGGGCCTGGTTCGCGAAGCTGCGCCCGCCCTCCACGAAGATCTCGCTTTGGTACATCAGGTTTGCGCCGCCGCTCTCAACCAGATACACCAGCGGCAGCTTGTTTTCTCGCGCGATTTCCTGAGCACGCAATCCTTTACGCAAGCCCATGGGCGACACCGTGCCGCCTTTGAGGGAGCTGTCGCTGGCGCTGATCATCACGCGCTTACCAGCCACCACCCCGATGCCGACGATCGAGCCGCCCCCGAGCACCGAGCGCTTGCCATCGTCATCGTGCATGCCCAGGCCCGCCAGGGTGCTCAGCTCTAGAAACGGCGAATCACGATCCAGCAAACGTGCCACGCGCTCGCGCGGCAGCAACTGACCGCGCTTTTCAAACTTGTCGCGCTTGCTGGCAGACTCATCCCGAACTTGCTGTTCGAGCGAGCGCACCTGCGCCAGGCGCTCCGACATCTTGTCCACATTGGCGCGGAACGAATCGGACTTGGTATTCAATGAAGAACGCAATACCGGCATGAAAATGATCCTTCAGTGTCAGCCTTGCAGCACCTTGGGCAAGGCGGCGCGGTGGAAACCTTCAAAAGCGGGTGATGGCGGGTGATCCATGCTCGGGAACACCGCGCTGTGCAGCGGAGACCCTCCATCAATGGCCAGGGTCACCCCGGTAATGAACGCCGCCCCCGGACTGAGCAAGAAGCAGATGGCGGAACTCACTTCGGCCTCCAAACCCAGGCGACGCATCGGCACCTTGTTCTTGAGGTCATGGATGATCGGCGCCATCGCCGGGCCATACGAATCCATGCCAGAAGAGGCAATCCAACCCGGGGCCACCGCATTCACACGAACGCCGGCCACAGCCCATTCGAAGGCAGCGGTCTTGGTGAGGTTGACCATCCCCGCCCGAGCTGCACCTGAGTGCCCCATACCCGGCATGCCATTCCACATGTCAGCGGTCATGTTCACCATGGCACCGCCATGCTTTTGCATCGACTGGTTGAACACTTCGCGGGCCATCAAAAAGCCGCCAGTGAGGTTATTGGCGACCACGGCATCAAAGCCGCGCTTCGAGATGGCCTGCAAGGGTGAGGGGAACTGCCCTCCAGCGTTATTGACCAGCCCATGGATGCGCCCATGCTTGGCCACCATCGCCGCCACCGCAGCCTTGACCTGATCCTCGTCGCGGATATCAAAGGCAGCGGTATCGACCTTGCCGCCGTCTTCGGTGATTTCAGCAGCGACCTTGTCGAGCTTTTCTTGCGTACGCCCAGTCAGGATCACCGTCGCCCCCAACGAGGACAACTCATGGGCCACGCAACGGCCGATGCCGCTGCCCCCTCCCGTGACGACATGCACTTGCCCTGCAAACAAGCCTGGCGCCAAAACGCTGCTGTACTTCGATTGACCCGAATTGCTCATAGCTCAACCGACCCGAACGGGTCGCATCATTGATTCGATGAGCTACTGTAGGATTCGTTAACGTTAACGTCAACCAAATTCCTCTTAGGTTAAACACTTATACAATACGGCAACCTGATCTTCTACGCTCGGCGAAACCGCCCTGAGCGAGCGGTTTCAAGGAACACAAGGTTGAGATGAAAATGAACCAGATGCAGCACGCAACGCTGGACGCCATCGATCCAGACACGATGGACGACGACTCTGACAACTGGGCTGACGAAATGACCGCCAGCGCCAGCGCGCGCTTGAAAAACAGCGACGAGTTGATTGGGATTGCCGAGATGTGCGATGCGTTCCAGGTGTCCCCACGCACCCTGCGCTTTTACGAAGAAAAAGGGTTGCTCACCCCCCGGCGCATCAATGGCACACGGGTCTACTCGCGACAAGACCGCGCCCGCCTCGCCCGCATCCTGCGCGCCAAGGCACTCGGCACCCCCCTGTCAGAGATCAAAAATTACCTCGACATGTACGGCCAACATGGTGAGGGTCGCATTCAGCAATTGATCTACGCCATCGAAAAAACCGATGCCGCGATCAAGGAACTCGAAGCCAAACGCGCGCAGATCGACGCGTCACTGGCCGAAATGCGCCTGATCAACGCCACCAGCCGCAAAGCCCTTGCAAAGAAGCGGGGTGAGGACTTCCAAGACTGAGCACGAGATAATGGCCTGACGCCACTCCACCGTCAGGCCATGCATCGCAAACCACCCCTTTCGCCCATCTCGCGGCGACAACTTCTCGCCCTCGCCTGCCTGTCACCATTGCCGTTGACCGCCAGCGCAGACCCCTTGCTGAAGGACTCCGACTCGGAAGCCAAGGCAATGGGATACCACGAGAACGCCTCGACCGTTCAAGCCTCTCGCTACCCACAATACAAACCCGGCCAGACCTGCGCCAACTGCTCGCTTTACTCGGGCGCGCCCGATGCCCCATCAGGTGCCTGCTCAGTGTTCATGGACAAAGACGTTGCGGCAGGCGGATGGTGCACCGTTTGGGAAGCCAAATCCTGAGTCATCCAAGCTGGCGGCAGCGATCGCTTGGCATCATGGGCGCGCAGATTGCCAACTTTTGCAGGATCACCGTGTTCAGTGATGCGGATGCTGCGCCCGCACATGAAAATCCAGGCGCACAGTGAAGCTGAGACAACGACCGGTTTCAGCCATGGATGCCGTAGAACTGATCTCTCGAGCAGATCTTGAGATACTCGCCCAACACAGAAACGGAACGCCTTTCCACGGCACACCCCGATGCCGACAGCGACTGCAGCAAAACAACCTCGTGTGGTCAAAGGACGGCGGTCAAACTTGGGACATCACTTCCGATGGCGCCATCACCCTGGCTGAAGTAGGGCTGCGCTAGCCGCACAGCCATCGAGTCCCCCCATGGTTAGGGATTGTTGAAGCACCCCGAATAGCCAGACCCTCTCAGTCAGAGCCCAACCGGGAGATGACATGAGCTTCAGCTGGCTTGTTGACATTGCCAAGACCTTTCCCGGGCTGCACGCCAGTTGGCAAAAGAGCACCGAAGTTGCCATCCGGCAAGCAGGCAACCGTTGCCTTGACCCGCCAGAGCCTGCTGCCCCTCAAGCCATTCGCGATGTGGATTACGCGTGGCTTGCTGAGGCCGCATACAGCGCCACCTACTACGCCAGATCAGTCAGACGCCAAACGGGCCGAGCGCCCAGCACACTGGCTTACACGATCCTGGAGCAAACCGGGTGGACAAGATGGACAGACTTCCCCGACAGGGATCTGCTTTATCGGATTGAGGATTCCCATTTGCGGATTGAGGTTTGGGAGCGTGCCACCGCCACCACATCCACCGTTGTCATCACCTTTGGCGGCACCGTCGCGAAAGTGTGGGCCGACTGGGAAGCCAACCTGCGATGGTTCATTCCCTTCCACCACGATGAATACACCGAGTTAGTTCGAGACCTGGCCCCGGCCTTTGTGGACGCCTACAAAAGGCGGTTCATGGATCCGCAGTCTCGCATCAACCGCGACACCGCATTGCATGCCACCGGCCACTCTCTGGGCGGCGGCCTGGCGCAGCAATTTGCGTACGCCCTGCCCGTCGATCCCCTGGTTCCCCGGGTCTCCAGGGTCTTGGCCTTTGACCCCTCACCAGTGACGGGCTTTTTCAGCGTCGCCGCCAAATTGCGGGACTACAACACCCAGGGGCTCGACATCGATCGCATCTACGCCCGAGGTGAAGTGCTGGCTATTCTTCGCTCACTGCTCTCGGTCTTCATTCCGCCGAGTCAAATCGATCCGGCCATTCGAGGCATCCGGTATCAGTTGACACGCACGCTCGACCCGATATCGGATCACGCGATGCTCAGGTTGGCCAAGCATATCCAGACCGAGTCTGGCCGCATGCCGATGAGATACGAAGAAATGGTGGCAAGCGCGGCCTGAAAGAAGAAAACCCAAGTGACCGAAATCACTTGGGTTTTGCATCTGGCGGAGACGGAGGGATTCGAACCCTCGATGCAGCTCATCACCGCATACTCCCTTAGCAGGGGAGCACCTTCGGCCTCTCGGTCACGTCTCCAGCTCAAGCGAGCATTATAGCCAGGAAACAGCATCCCTATCGGTTCGCTGTCTCCAAAACAACGCACCGATCAAACGGCAGCGTTGCCTTCCAGGCCGAATGCTTTGTGCAGGGCACGCACTGCCAACTCCATGTACTTCTCGTCGATGACGACAGAAGTCTTGATTTCACTGGTGGTGATCATCTGGATGTTGATGCTCTCGTCAGACAAGGTCTTGAACATCGTGGCAGCAATGCCGGCGTGGCTACGCATGCCGATGCCAACGATCGAGACTTTGCAGATCTTGGTGTCACCAACCACTTTGGCCGCACCCAAGGCTGGCAGCACTTGCTTTTCCAGCAACTCCATGGTCTTGGCATAGTCGTTGCGGTGCACGGTGAACGAGAAATCCGTCTTGCCATCGTGAGACACGTTCTGAATGATCACGTCCACATCGATATTGGCTTCGGCGACCTTACCCAGAATCTGATAGGCGATGCCGGGGGTGTCGGGCACGCCGACCACGGTGATCTTGGCTTCGTCGCGGTTGAACGCGATGCCGGAAACAACGGCTTGTTCCATGTTTTCGTCTTCCTCAAAACTGATGAGCGTGCCAGACTTGGCCTCTTCTTCCAGGTCGATGTCCCAGGGCGTGAAGCTCGACAACACGCGAGTGGGCACGCGGTACTTGCCAGCGAACTCCACCGAGCGAATCTGCAGAACCTTCGAACCCAGCGATGCCATTTCCAGCATCTCTTCAAAGCTGATGGCCGTCAAACGGCGAGCCTCAGGCACCACGCGGGGGTCCGTCGTGTACACGCCGTCCACGTCGGTGTAGATCAAACATTCATCGGCCTTCAAGGCAGCGGCAATCGCCACGGCAGAGGTGTCCGATCCTCCACGACCCAGCGTGGTGATATGGCCTTCGGGGTCGACGCCCTGGAAGCCCGTGATCACGACCACTTTGCCGGCAGCCAGATCGGCACGCACGCGCTTGTCGTCGATGCTCTCGATCCGCGCCTTGGTGAAGGACGAATCGGTTTTCACTGGCACTTGCCAGCCAGCGTAGCTGACCGCATCCATGCCTTCAGCCTGCAGGGCAATCGACAGCAAGCCAACGGACACTTGCTCACCCGTAGAGGCGATCATGTCCAGCTCGCGCGGATTGGCGCGGTCAGAGAGCTCTTTGGCCAGGCCCAGCAAGCGGTTGGTTTCACCGCTCATGGCCGAAGGCACGACCACGATTTGGTGACCCGCACGCACCCACTTAGCCACGCGCTTGGCCACGTTACGGATGCGCTCGGTCGAGCCCATCGACGTGCCGCCGTATTTGTGAACGATCAGTGCCATGTTTTTGTCAGGGGAAGTACGACCGCGCGCAAAAAACACATTTCAAACCCATCGCGCGATCAAACCCGGCATTTTAGCCTTTGCCGCCACTGCTCGGCAACGAAAGCCAGGACAAACGGGCCCGACTTTGCGCTGGATCGAGCACCACGACCCGCGCATCCATGCCCAACCCCGGAACGAACGCGAGCTGCTCACCCGCGAAAAACAAGGGACTGTGCCTCAGCCAGACAGGCACTGCGGCCGATTGAAACTGCTTTTTGAGGCTGCGCGCCGGCCTATTTGCCGCCATCTGGAAATCTTCTCCTCCGATGCGCCCTCGCACCGACACTTGAGCGAGTTGAG
>JAGWLR010000128.1 GCA_028864885.1 Burkholderiales bacterium
GGGGACCTGGCCTTGCGGGGTCTGCGCCCAGGTCTGGGTGGCCACACCAGACAACTGGCGCTCGTCCCACGATCCCAGGGTGATGGCATTGGTGCCCACCCGCTGGCCCACGCGCCATGCCGTGATCTTGTCTTCTGCGAAGCCCTGTGAAGCACGCAAGTCGGTGCGGCCAAAGCCAAAAGCCATGGCGATTGCGCTATTTGCCATCGGCCCGTTTGACGCGTGGCATGACTTGCGCTTCCAGCAGCCGCGTGCGTTCAGACGCCCGAATACACCCAATCCGTAGGCTGCCCTTTGTTCATCGGCAAGGGATCACCCTTGCGCCAGAACACCCGACCACCTAGATCATCCCGGGCTGCCCATCTGCCTGTGTAGCTTGCTGGCTCGCCGGTGTGAAGCACAATCAACTGATCCGGTCGCCAGTCGTTTTCCAACTCTTCACCAATCAAGTGAGAGAAGTCGGGGGGCATCAAGGTGCCGGGGAAGTAGTCAGCCTCTTCGGCGGGGATGGTGCCATCTAGGTAACGCTTGTCTTCCCAGATCAGGCGCCAGGTGATGGGTTGACCACCACCCGGATACCAGCGCGGCTCGCCGTAGCGGTAGGCTTCAGCCCCGGCGCACATGTAGACCATCAGACCATCCTTGACTTGGGCTTCATAGATGCCGAACACAGGGCATGGCTCCCCGGTTCGCACAACCACGTCCTCTTGCGGTTGTGGCACGAGTGGCAACTCTTTGAGGTGAGAGGTCTCGCGCTTCCATCTGTCGCTACAGCCCAAAAGCCGCTTCTTGCGCTTCTCGGTGGAGTCGTACACCTCGCGGGTGTCTTCCCAGATCACCGCAGCCGACATGTTGGCCATCTTGGCTTGCAAGCCACCCGCAGAGAAGCCAGCTTCTTGGCTGGCCCACTCCAGCGCGGCTTTGATGGCGGGCACGTACTTGCCGTAATAGACCATGCCGTCGCCGCCGTTTCGGCCACCCATGACGTACATCTGGTACTCATGGTCGGCATGGTGATAGGCGTCTTCCAGAAAGCCCCGGCTGTTGTGCTGGAACACTGACCGGTCACCTTGCTTCAGCAAGGCGAGGCCTTTATCGTACAAGGCGACGCCACGCAGGGCGTTGGCGTAGGTGGAGGAGGTCCACTCGGTTTGATATGACCTTTCAAATCCGTTGAGGGCATTCGATGGGAGAACTCCTTGCGCGATCAGTCGTTCAATGCCAGCCCGTTCTCGAGCCAGCGCTGCCGGCCCCATTTGTCCAACGGGTTCTTCCTTGCATTGCCGCTCAATCAAGTCCACGTACACGGCATACGCATCCCTACAGCGCTTCCAAGCGGTGTAGCTCGTTCGTCGCCGGGCTAGCCAGAACTGACGGGCGCGATCCTCATCCGTCATCTTGACTGCGGACCACTTTGGCTTCATGAAATCAAACAATGCCATCACTTCTTCTCTCGGTTTGGAGCCGCACGTTGATCCTTGGCCACGGCCCCGCCAGTCTGTCCGGCAGCGTGCTGCGCGCCTTGCTGAACACCGGCCTGCCCCACCTTGCTTTGCATCTCTGTCACACCCAAGCGTTCCACTACTCCGGCGCCGGGGATGACTTCTGAGCCGTAGCCCACCTTGCCGTTGATACCCTTCCAGCCGCTGTGGCGGACTTCCAGCACAACACCATTTGGCAACTTGGCTTTGCCGCCACCCATCCGCACGAGCGACTCCAGCGTCTTTGATACATCGGCCAAGTCTGGCGCCAAAGCAAAGTCAATAGCCGCCTGCTTGCCGCCGCCTTCCAGATACTGCCCAGCGATCTTGTCACTAAACTGCTCGCTCACAGTGCTTGTACAAGCTGGCACTTTCACCTTGCCACCTGGTGGAATGTGCATGATGGCCACCATGCCATTTCGATTGAATTCGTCGAGCACGGCGTACTTCTGTCGCCATTCTTCAGCGGTCTTGGGCGCATCACCTATACCCCACCAGAAGCCGCCCGGATTGGACTTACCGACATCCACGCCATGAGTTGTCCCGCCTGGGCCGAATGACCTGAACAAAGTCACACCCTCTTCACCTAAATCAACATTCTTGATTCTGCCGCTGGCTGCGGCAATCGCAGGGTAGAACTCGACGGCCTCACCCTCTAGGTCCACGGATTTCTTAAAGCTCGTCAGATTGGGAAATCCGTCTTCGTGCTGGTACACCTTGGCGATCTCAGCCTTCGCCCCTTCGTGAGCCGAAGCCATGTTTTGCGGATGCTTGCCCGCGTGGATGATCTCCTTCTTAGCGCCCGACTCGATCAATCTTGCTTCATCTGCATAGGTCACCGCCTTCTTTCCGGTCTGAGCTTCATACACCAGTGCCCGACTGGGTGGTGGCACACCACCGGCGATCAAATGTGCCTGGATCTTCTTGAGTTGCGCGTTCAACTCTTTGACCGCCTGCGGAATCATCTTGTCAGCAGCCACTTTGACCTTCTCGAAACCTCGAGCAACCGATTGCATCCGCGACACAAAGCTCTGCGGTAGTATTTTTTGAAAGCGCAACATGTAGCGATTGATCGACAAGATCACGACATCGCACAAGGCGCGGCAGCGTTCGATCAACTGGCTTTCATACTTGGTGAAGTCCAAGGTGCGCAGCCACTTGACTGCGTCCTTGTGACCCAACCTGTTGAGCAAGGCCACGATATCGTCGGCCAACGCCGCGAGCTTCGGTGCGTTCTCCGCCGCCTCACGCGCCGCGCGAACCGTGAGCCTGCCAACCCCCTTGAGTACCCCGCCCATCACTGGAATCAGGGACAGCAACAAGACCACGAACAGCACCCACTGCCAGACGCTTTCCCGCTTTTCGTCGCTCTCAGCCAGACCTGACCCCACGGCAATGATGTCTCGCGCAGCAGTGGCTTGCCCCACAAGCGGAATCATCCCAATCACCGCATCTGTGATGATCTGACTGACAGTTTGCTTTTCGTTCCAGGCACCTTGCACGGTGCCCCACAACCATCCCCCCACTTCAGCTGACAGTTGTTTGAATTCACTGGCCTGCAGTGCACCTGGCGTGCTCATGCTTGCCCTCCACTGTATTTTTGCAACAGCGCATCAATGGCTGATTCGCTGGGCGTTGGCTTGTACTCAGGCATCGGCCTCTGATCCTTGGGTGTGTAGGGACCCGGCATGGGCCCAAAGCGCACTTCTGCGATTGCGCCCTCAGGCACGCCATCAATCACCGCCTCACCCGTTCCGTTCAGCGTTCCGCGCCGGATCTCGCCATTTGTCATCACGGCTTCAAAGGGAGCACCAACCAGCGCTTCACCGTCGTGGTAGTGATGTTCGATCACCATCTTGGTGGGATCCAAACGGATACCACCACTCGGCAACGCCATCAACGATGCCCCACCGCCCCCACCGGCCCCCCACTCATGCATCGCCCCCTTCACCGTCCAGTTGCCGGGACACGTGAAGGTGATGTCGCCCCCCTTGATCACAATGGCCGACTGCCCGGCCTGCAAGGTGATGCTGTCGCTGGCCTGAATGCGAATTTCATCGGTGGTGCTTTGCACCGTGATGCCCTGGTCCGCCCAGATCTGTTGCGCATCGGTGTGGGCGCGCAGACTCAAAGCGCCATTGGCCGTGATGGCCTTGAGGCCGCCCGCGTGCGTGTACAGGCTGGTGGTCTGCCCGCTGATGCTGCTGAGCGTGTGGCCGGCCGTGAGGTGAATATCGCCCTGCACGGCCACGCTGGTGTCTTGCCCGCTGAACAGGCTGATGACCGATGGGGTGACAAACGCTGCCATGACAGGCGTGTCAAGGTGCACCAAGGGTTGCGTCATCTGCTCAAGCGCTTCGGTGTGAGTGGCCACCGCCTGTTTGGCCTCAAACCCATGCAGCGGCTGGGCGCCTTGCTGCTGCGCGCTCTGACTCAGGGCTTGGCCCAGTTGTTGGGCCGCCTTGAGTTGGGCCACGGCTTCTTGCGCGTCCATCTGCGTGCTGTGCACGCTGGCACCCATCCCTGGGCGCGCCGTGGTGGTCAACAACAGGCCCTGGCCTGCACGCACCACGGCCCAGCCATCGGTGTGGCCATAGAAGCCTTCGCCTAGCCAGGTGCCGCGTTGGGCATGGCTTGATCCCCCTTGGCCGCTTTGGGCAATGATGTGCCCCAAGGTGAGCTCTGACCAACCGAAGCTGGGGCAGTAGTTGGCCAGGCGCATGCGCAGTTGGCCCTGGCTGTCGTCAACGAGCCATTGGCTGGCGCCTTGCCCGTCCAGATGGGGCAGGTGCCAACCTGAGAGGGCCCCGATGTGGTTGGCGCCGCTGTCTTCCCCCGCAGGCCAGGGCAGATCATGCTGGCCGTTGTGCAACTGGCCGATGATGAGTGGGCGGTCGATGTCGCCATCGACAAAATCCACCAGCACTTCGGTGCCTGCTCGGGGCGTGAATACCGCGCCCCAGTTCGGGCCCGCCACGCCTTGCGCCACACGCACCCAGGTACCACTGGTGGCGTCGCCCGGGGCGTGGCCGGTGGTTTGGCCCGCCAAGGTGTCTGGGGCTGTCAGGCCGCCCGCCACCGGTGCCGGGCCTCGCTGCCAGGGAAACTGAACGCGCACGCGACCATCGCGATCGGTGGTCACGGGCGCATCGCCCTCGGTCACCACCCTGGCGGTTTGCGGGCCTGGGGCCGTGGGCTTGTTGAGTGGCATGGCCACCAGGCGAACATCCGCCGGCACGGCCTGGAAGTGGTTGTGGTAGCCGCCTTCCGCAGCATCCGACACCTGCAGGATGCGCGCCGCCTCGGCCCCCAGGTTGTTGGCGGCTTCATGGGTGATGCAGATCACCTTGAAACGATTGCCCTGCCCCGATTCATACAGGCTGTGATCGGTGATCGCAAAGGTGACGCCTTCGCGCAGCGTGCGAACCGAACTGTGCGCCTCGGCGCCCTGCTGCTGCAACTCGTGCGCAGCCATCCACGCGCGTGCGCGGGCATCGGCCACATCGGCATTGGCATGCAGGGCGTCGCTCACACGACCATCGGCGAACTGGCGCTCACCGTGGCCCTGATAGGCCTCCAGCGTGGGGACCTGGCCTTGCGGGGTCTGCGCCCAGGTCTGGGTGGCCACACCAGACAACTGGCGCTCGTCCCACGATCCCAGGGTGATGGCATTGGTGCCCACCCGCTGGCCCACGCGCCATGCGGTGATCTTGTCTTCTGCGAAGCCCTGTGAAGCACGCAAGTCGGTGCGCCCAAAGCGCAGGGTGCCCACATCGGGCGAGGCAGCCTGTTCATCAAAGATCACCAGCGTGTGTTGCCCCTCGGCGTGATCCAGGCGCCAACTCCAACCCTCTTGGGCCATCAGGCGCTGCACAAACGCCCAATCGGTTTCACGAAATTGGGTGGTCACCGCACGCAAGGGCCCGGGTTGCATCACCTCAAAGCGAAAATGCGCCTGCGGATAGGCCGAGCACACTTGCGAGACGATGTCTTGCGCGGTCAGGTCCTGGAAGATGCGGGTGTCTCGGCGCTGCTTGAGCCAATGCGTCCATGCGGCGAGGGTGAGGCGATACCGCGCCAGCCCACCATCGGCCCCCAGCTGGGCCGATTGAACGACGTAGCCGTGCCACTGTCGCCAAATGCCATCAGCCTGTTGCAGTTTCAAGGTGGCTTGTTCACCCGTGATGGCCTTCAGGGCCAGATAGGCTGAGGTGCTGACGCAATCGATGTCGGCCCACAGAGGCTCGTCGGCGTGCACGGCCTCGGTCACACGAATGCGCTCCACCACCAAAGTGCCCGAGGGCAAGTTGGTTTCAACCTGAAGCAGGCGGGTGGCCTGCCCCAAGGTCAGCGCGGCTTGCAAGCGAGAAAGGAAGTCGCCAGCAAGGCTGTCTAATTTGCCTTGCCAGTCACTCATCGCCCCCATCAGACTTTTGAGCTGAGAAGGCACACTGCCTCCTGCGCCGCTTGCGGGCACGGGAAGATTCATGGGTCCACCTGAATTTAGTTATTGAAGGAATGCAGCCTTCAATCATCCGGCAGACCCGCCCGATGGCCACTCACCCGTTCAGGTGAAGTTGCAAGAAGTTGTTTCGCCCGCGCAGTGGGGGTCAGTCTTCGTGGTGACCGCTTTGCTGCAGGCGCCACATTTGCGCGTAGCGACCGTTTAACGCGAGCAATTGGGCATGGGTGCCTCGTTCCAGGATACGCCCGGCGTCCATCACCAGAATCTCATGGGCATGGACGATTGTGGACAAGCGGTGTGCGATCACCAGCACGGTTTTGCCTTGTGCCACCGCCGACAACTCGGCCTGGATGGCGCGCTCATTGGCCGAATCCAACGCCGAGGTGGCTTCGTCGAACACCAGAATCGGCGGGTTTTTCAGCAAGGTGCGGGCAATGGCCACCCGTTGCTT
>JAGWLR010000036.1 GCA_028864885.1 Burkholderiales bacterium
GCCAGCGTGCTGCCAGCTCGCAAGGCCTCTGACATCAGCCCCACCACCCGCATGGCGTCTCGCCGCCGTTCACGCTGAAGGTAAAGCGTGCCCGCGGCTGTCACCATAGGGCCGACCACGGGCCAGCGCCCCACCTCGGCCTTCGACACAAACCGGGACGGCTCGATCGCATTGATCGCAACAATGTCCAGCCACGAGATGTGATTTGCCACGATCAGCTTGGCCCCAGCGTGGGGGGAGCCCTGTGACTCAAGCGTGATGCCCAGCACTTTGAGAAGCTGGGCGGACCATTCGCGAGTCAGCTCCATGCGTTCACGCTCAGACTTGCCGTGCACGCGCACATACACCAGCAGCAAACCCTGGAGGATGTGCAGCAACACCCTGGCGAGACGCCACAGCGCCACCGGCCACATCCACAGAGAAGCCCCTTGCACGCCTACTGCGATCGACATATGCGAATCAGCTTCAGGCAGACAAGCGATCGTGGGCCACCTGCCCCGCCACCAGGGTCAGACAGACCCGGCCCGCCAATTCAAACCCGGTCGATTCGAAGGCAAACGGTGTGTGCTTGCCCTGGCTGACCAACACGTCGGGCTTGACCTGCCAGCGTTGCGAGGGATCGAACACACAGACATCGGCCACGCCACCGGCAACCAATCGGCCGGCGCTGGAGGCCAAAGATCCGAGCGCATCGCCCAGAACTTTGACTGGCCCTGTGGTGACGGCTGCCAGCGCGCGGCGCAATGGGGCGGCATCGGGTTGATCCGACAGATCGGCTTGAGCCCACTTCATGGCCAAACTCAGCAAGAGCTCCAGACCCGTAGCGCCTGGCACGGCCTCACCGAACGGCAAAGCCTTTTCGTCTTCACTGACTGGCGTGTGATCAGACACCAGTGCATCCAAAGTGCCATCAAGCAACCCCGCCTGCAATGCATCGCGGTCACGCCCCTGACGCAGCGGTGGGGTCACCCGCATGGCCGAGTTGAAGTAGCCAATATCCACATCGGTCAACATCAAGGAATTGATGCTGACATCGGCCGTGATTGGCAACTTCTGGGCCTTGGCCTGGCGTACCAGCTCAACGCCGGCCGCACTCGAGATGCGACACAGATGCACCCGGGCGCCAGTGGCTCGAACCAGCTCGACGATGGTGTGGATGGCGATGGTTTCGGCACTCACAGGCACACCAGACAGGCCCAGCCGCGTGGCAACGGAACCACTGGCCGCCACGCCCTTGCCCAACCAAGCATCCTGCGGACGCAGCCAGACGGTGTACCCAAACGTGGCGGCGTACTGCAAGGCACGCGTCAAGACCTGGGTGTCCTTGATCGGCACTTCGGCTTGTGAGTACCCCACACAGCCGGCCTCATGCAACTCTGCCATTTCTGTAAGGGTTTCACCCTTCAAGCCACGGGTGAGTGCCCCCAGAGGAAACAATCGGCATCGGCTGAGTTTGCGAGCACGCAGCTTCAACATTTCAACCAGTCCGGGCTCGTCCAGCGCCGGGTCGGTATCGGGCAGACACACCACGCTGGTGACGCCACCAGCCGCTGCCGCAGCCAGTTCGGACTCGAGCATGCCTTCATGCTCATACCCTGGCTCACGCAAACGGGCTGCCAGATCCACCAGGCCAGGGGCCACGATCAGCCCCTGTGCGTTGATCACACGGTCAGGCGTGAAATCGTTGCTCGCTTGGCCAATGGCGCTGATGCGGCCCGACGTGATGGCCAGGTCTCCGATCTGGTCGAGCCCGGATGCGGGATCTACCAGGCGTCCGTTTTGGATCAGGATCTTCATGCTTCGTTGCCTGCAATGATGGACATGACCGCCATGCGCACGGCGATACCAAAGGTCACTTGAGGAAGGATCACGCTTTGCTTGCCATCGGCCACGGCCGAGTCGATTTCGACACCGCGGTTGATAGGCCCCGGGTGCATGACAATGGCATCAGGCTTGGCCAGTGCAAGCTTTTCTTCTGTCAGACCAAACTCTTTGAAGAACTCGCCGGCGCTGGGCAACATGCCGCCCGACATGCGTTCGTTTTGCAACCGAAGCATGATCACCACATCGGCATCCTTGATGCCCTCGCTCATGTCATGGCAGACACGCACGCCCATGTCACGCAGGTCACCGGGCACCAATGTGCGCGGGCCCACTACGCGCACCTCTGGCACCCCCAAGGTGGTCAGCGCATGGATGTTGGATCGCGCCACCCGCGAGTGCACGATGTCGCCCACGATGGCCACAGTCAGGTTACTGAAATCCTGCTTGTAGTGCCGGATGGTGTACATGTCCAGCAAAGCCTGCGTGGGGTGTGCATGGCGCCCATCACCGGCGTTGACCACGTGCACATGAGGTGCCACATGCTGCGCGATCAGATAGGGCGCACCGGATTCAGAGTGGCGCACGATGAACATGTCGGCGCTCATCGCGCTCAGGTTGGCAATGGTGTCAAGCAGGCTTTCGCCCTTGGAGGCGGACGAGCGTGCAATGTCCAGGTTGATGACGTCGGCGCTCAGTCGCTTGGCGGCAATTTCAAACGTCGTGCGCGTGCGCGTGCTGTTCTCAAAGAACAGGTTGAAAACGCTCTTGCCGCGCAGCAAGGGCACCTTCTTCACTTCGCGATCATTGACGCTCAGAAAGGTCTCGGCCGTGTCGAGGATCTGGTGAATGATGCCCTTGGGCAAGCCTTCGGTCGACAACAGGTGAATCAATTCACCATGGCTGTTGAGTTGCGGATTGCGTTGGGGCTTTTTGATGGAGGCAGACACGGTCATCAAACCCTCGAGAAATGGAATTGAAAGTGGCCATCTTCAGCGCGATCCAGCGAGACGCGTTGATCTTCAGGCAGTGTGATGCGAGCGGCGGAGAATGCCGGCTCAATGGGCAATTGGCGAGCACCGCGGTCGACCAGCACGGCTAAGGTGACGCTGGACGGGCGACCAAAGTCAAACAACTCATTGATGACGGCACGCGTGGTGCGGCCGGTGTAGAGCACATCGTCGATCAAAATGATGTGACGGCCCTCAACTTCAAACGGCAAATGCGTGGCATCTGTGGTGGACGCCATACCGCGAGAGCTGAAATCATCGCGGTGCAAGGCAGAAGAGATCACGCCGTGCGGCAAGCTCATGGCCAAATCGCGCGCCAAACGTTCGGCCAGCCAAGCCCCGCCGGACCACACCCCGACCAACACGGTTTCCGGGTGCTGGATCAGTCGTCTCACACCGTTGAGCAAGGCTCCGTAAAGGGCTTCGGCATCCAGATGAAGGCTGTTGTGAACAGCGGGAGGGGTCTGAGGTGAGGTCATGACTGGGCGAAGTGTTCGTTGAAAAACTGCTGGAGGATGATGGCTGCGGATTCGGCATCCAGATCACGCCCCCCCGCTTGCTGCGCTTCGGTGGTCGAATAGCGCTCGTCGACTTCATGAACTGGCAGGCGATAGCGGCCCTGCAACTGTCTGGCGAACTTGCGAGCCCGCGCGGTGTTTTCGTGCTCGGCACCGTCAGGGTGAAATGGCACACCGACCACCAGCGCGTCCGGCTGCCATTCTTCGATGAAGCGGCCGATCTGGGTGAACCGGGCATCTCCCTCTGCGGCAATCGTGCGCAAAGGCTGCGCCTGGCGCATCATGCTGTTGCCCGATGCCACGCCCACACGCTTGAGTCCGTAGTCAAACGCCAGATAGGTGCGAGTGGGCTCGCTCATGCGTGACCGGCCTCGCCCATCAGGAAGCCTCGGTCAATCCCCAGCAAAGACAGCGCCTTGTCGTAACGCTCTTCTATCGGGATGTCGAAGATGATGTCAGCCTGGGCATCGACGGTCAGCCAACCGTTGCGGGAAATTTCTTCTTCCAGTTGGCCGGCGCTCCATCCCGAGTAGCCCAAGGTTACCAGCACCTTTTTGGGTCCTGCTCCGTGCGACAGCGCTTCCAGCACATCCCGCGAGGTTGTCATTTCCAGGCCACCCGGGATTTTCAGGGTCGAACTGTAATGGCCGCCCTCCTCGCCCAAACTTTCGTGCAGCACGAAGCCGCGCTCTGTTTGAACAGGCCCCCCGAAAAACACGGGTGCATCGGACAGGTCTGAACGGTCGAGGTTCAGATCCACCTTGTCAAACAGGTTTTTGAGCTTGATGTCGATGGGGCGGTTGATGACCAACCCGAGCGCGCCATTCTCGGTATGCTCGCACATGTAAACCACCGCACCCGCGAAATTGCCATCAGCCATACCGGGCATGGCAATCAGGAACTGATTGGTGAGGTTGATGGTTGGTTTTCCGCCTTCAGACATGGTTTGAATTTTAGACGACATGACCGAACAGATTGATGCCTCCTTGGTGTGGTTTCGCCGTGATCTGCGCTGTACTGACCACGCCGCCCTGTATTACGCACTCAAGGGAGCCAAACGCGTCTGGTGTGCGTTTGTGCTGGACACCGACATCCTGGACCCGCTGCCGCGTCAAGATCGCCGGGTGAGCTTCATTTTGAAGAGCCTGCAAGAGCTGCACCAGGGTTTACAGGACCTGAGCCGAGGCGCTGGTGGGCTGGTCGTTCGCCATGGCAGCAGCCGCGACGTGATCCCCCGACTGGCCGCCCAACTGGGCGTGCAGGCTGTGTTTGCCAACCACGATGACGACCCGATGGCCTTGGCCCGCGACGCGGCCATCAGAGGCAAGCTCAGCGACATCGGCGCCGCCCTTTACACGACCAAGGACCATGTCATCTTCGAGCGAAACGAAGTGCTGACCGGTCAAGGCACGCCCTATGGGGTGTTCACGCCCTATAAAAAAGCCTGGCTGAACAAGGTTGACGATTTTTATCTCAAGCCCTACCCCATTCAACCCTACGCCAACGCTTTGGCCCCGATCCCTGCTGATTTGGCCGGTTGGCACGTAGGCGGAATGGCCGTGCCTTCCGAGGCCGACATCGGTTTTGAGCCTTGCCCGGACCTGAAAATCCCATGCGGGATGTCGGGGGCACAACAACTGCTGGATGACTTTCTGCACCGCATCGAGCACTACCATGAGACCCGAGACTTCCCTGGCGTCAAAGGCCCCAGCTACCTCTCGACCCACCTGCGTTTTGGCACGCTGTCGATTCGCCAGGCTGCCAGCATGGCCCACAAAAGAGCCCAACTTAAATCAGAAGGGGCTCAAACTTGGCTATCTGAGCTTATCTGGCGTGATTTTTATCATCAGATCTTATTTCACCACCCCCATGTCATCGACCACAGCTACAAGCGCGAGTACGACAAAATCAAATGGGCCAGCGGGGCTACGGCCAACGCCCACTTCAAAGCGTGGTGCCAGGGCCTGACCGGTTACCCCTTGGTGGATGCTGCCATGCGCCAGCTGAACCAGACCGGTTACATGCACAACCGGCTGCGCATGGTGACCGCCAGTTTCTTGACCAAAGATCTGGGCATCGACTGGCGGCGCGGCGCGGCCTACTTTGCCGAGCAGTTGCTGGATTTCGATCTGGCGGCCAACAACGGCGGCTGGCAATGGGCGGCATCGACGGGCTGTGATGCGCAGCCTTATTTCCGCATCTTCAACCCGATCAGCCAAAGCAAGAAGTTCGACCCTGCGGGCAAATTCATCCGACGCTATGTGCCGGAACTAGCCGAGTTGCCGGATGCCGCCATCCACGCCCCTTGGCTGGCAGGCTTCACCCCGAGCGGCTACCCGGCGCCCATCGTGGATCACGATGTGGCCCGTGCAGACACACTGAAGCGATTTGAAGTGGTGAAGAAAACGTGAACGTGCTCAGACCGAGCGCCAGGCTCAGAACAGTTCGACGTCGCCGATGTGGTCGCCTTCGACCTTGATGACGCCCTCGCGCACCAGCGTTTCATAGCTCAGGACACGGTTGCGCCCTTGGTGCTTGGCCTGATAGACGCCCTGATCGGCGCGCGAAAAAGCCTGGCTGGGCGTATCTTGCAGTTGCACTTCGGTAAATCCCACGCTGACTGTCACCGTTTTGACCTGCGGGAAAAGATATGACTCGACGTTGGTACGGAAACGCTCAAAAGCAGCCCGGGCGTCGTCTTCGGTGCCCCCACGGAGCAGGATGACAAATTCTTCACCACCAAAGCGATACAGACGGTCGTAATGCCGGAAGGACTGACGCATGATGCGCGCCACCAGCACCAGCACTTCGTCGCCGATCAGGTGACCAAAACCGTCATTGACCCGCTTGAAATGGTCAATGTCGACCACCCCCAGCCAATAGCCAGTTTTGGTCTGGGCGCGACGTTCGACCGTCGCCTCCATGGAGGTGTCGACCACCGGCATGGAGGCCTTCAAGAAGGTTGCATCGAAGGTCTGGCGGTTGAGCAGACCTGTCAGCGTGTCTCGCTGGCTGGACTCGAGCAAGTTCTGGAAGTTGCCAAACACCCGCAACAAGGTCTGGATGGGGCGAAGGGTTTCCAGAGACAACGGTAGCTCGGAACGAACCTCCAAGACCCCAGGTAGGCCCACCTCGACCAACAAGGGCAACACGGTCACGCACCGATCGCCCTCGTTTTGCTGGGCCACCAGCAAAGCATCGGCCTGCGCATCGGTTTGCTCCAGCGAACGCCCTTCCACGGCTTGCTGACGCGTCGGGAAATCATTGAACGCGGGCAAGGAATCCAGATCTACCCAGGGTGGGTCGCTGATCGACAACTGGTTGCGACGCGCCAAACCGCTGCACAACCAGCGACGGACTTCATCATCGCGTCCCACCAGCCGGTACACGCCCACGCTGCTGACGGTATTGAGCAGCTCCAACACCCCTTGCGCCAGAGTCACGTCTAACTGCTCGCGATCGCGCTGAGCCGTCAGGTCGGCCAAATGGGAAATGGCCTCCTCAGCGACTTGAACGCGCTCGCCTGTTAGCAAACTGGAAGGTGACTGGATCACAGCAGACATCAGCCCTCGGTGGTGGATTGGGTTGGAACAGCCTGAGCCGCAGCATAACGCGAGACCAGGGCCAACAACTCCTCTTCGCCGTACGGCTTACCGAGGTAGTGGTTGGCGCCCAACTCTTCGGCGTAATCACGATGCTTCTGGGCGATGCGAGAGGTAATCATGATCACGGGCAAATGAGTCAGTCTGGAATCACTGCGAATGTTACGGAGCAGGTCGAAACCATCCATGCGAGGCATCTCAATATCTGATAACACCACGGTAGGAGATTCCGTTGCCAGTATTTCGAGCGCTTCCAGCCCATCTTTAGCCAAAAGTACGCGATATCCCTCGCGCGAAAGCAGGCGTTGTGTGACCCTTCGCACAGTCAGCGAGTCATCGACCACCAGCACCAGTGGCGGCAAGACCTCGGCAGGCTCGGCCGGGATCATGGGTGTCCCCCCTGCTGCCTGCTGCGCTACTTCGCCCCCGGCGTGCTCGACGAAGGCCTCAGCGGTGTAGGCATGCGCCTTGTCACCATAAACCGTTGCCAAAGCCACCGGGTTGTAGATCAGCGAAACCGCACCAGAGGCCAGCAAGGTCATGCCTGCCAAACCAGGCAGACGCGACAACTGCGGCCCGAGGTTCTTCACGACCACTTCCTGATTGCCCAGCACTTCATCCACGTGCAACGCGACCCGTTGCTGGGCCGAGCGCACGATCACGATCGGCAAAGAACGTCCTTGCTCGACGCCACGGGGGCTCAATTGCAGCAAGGCTCCTAGCCAATAGAAGGGCAGCACCATGTCGCCAAAATGGTAGGCCGCGGTGCGATAGGCCTGCTCGACCTCCGCTGGCTTGGCCCGACGGACCATTTCGATCAAGTGGGTCGGCACGGCGATGTTGACCTGGCCGCAACGCAGCATCACCACCTTGGTCACCGCAGTCGTCAAGGGCAAGACCAGGGTGAAACTGGTGCCCTTGCCGGTCGTTGTTCCCGTTTCGATGCGGCCACCCATGGCGTTGACTTCGGAGCGGACCACGTCCATGCCAATGCCACGTCCAGCCAACTCGGTCACCGTGTCGGCGGTCGAGAAGCCCGGGGTGAAGATCAACTGAGCCAGTTCGGATTCGCTCGGGGTTGCATCAGCTTGGAGGATGCCCATCTTCAACGCCTTCTGACGAATGCGTTCGAGGTTAAGGCCAGCCCCATCGTCTCGGAATTCGATGGCGACTTCATTGCCTTCTTGGCGCAACGCCACCACGATGGTTCCGGCGGGATCTTTGCCAGCTGCCGTGCGTTGTTCTGGGCTTTCGATGCCGTGGGTCACACAGTTGCGCAGCAGGTGTTCAAACGAACCGGTCATCCGCTCCAGCACACCCCGGTCGACCTCAGTGGCGCCGCCGAGGATGTCCAGTCGCACCTGTTTGCCGGTTTCCTTGGCGGCTTGTCGCACCACCCGGTACAGGCGATCCGACAGCCCTTCGAATTCGACCATGCGGGTCCGCAACAGATCGTCTTGCAAGTCACGTGTCAAACGCGCTTGCGCAGCGATCTGGTCTTCTGCGGTTTCCAGCGAACGCAAGAGGGTGCGCTGCACCGTGTGAACGTCGTTGACCGACTCCGCCATCATCCGGGTCAATTCCTGGAATCGGGTATAGCGGTCAAATTCCAGCGGATCGAATTCCTGGCTGGCCGCACGAGCAGCTTCCATGCGGGTCGCCAACTGGGTTTCAGCCTGAAATTCGATGTCACGCAATTGCTGGCGCAAACGATCCAGGTTGTCCGTCAGGTCGTTCAAGGAACCCCGAATCTGCCCCACTTGGGCGGCCAGACGCGTGCGGGTGATACTGACTTCGCCCGCATGATTGACCAAGCGGTCAAGCAATTGCGGACGGACACGCACCACACCTTGGGCGCCTTGCTGGGCATCCCGCATGGGGCGCACCACGGCCCCGGTGCTGATTTGCGGCAAAGCAGACCAGTCGATGACCCGTGTATCTACCGCAGGCGCAGCAGCAGACTCGGCCTCAGCCGAGGTCAATTCGGTCGGTTGCGTGGACTCGGATACCGTCAGCTCAGCAGACTCGATCGCCTCGGCCGCAGCAACTTCCGGCTCAACCACCTCTGGCTCTGCCAGCAACTCATGAACGGCAACGGCAGGCTGATCCGGCTCGAGTGCCTTGCTGGTTTGCTCTTCGTAAGCCTGTGCGTCTCGGCGGCGCAGCACTTCGAACACTTCGACCAAGCGATCAACCCGGCTCTCCAGGGGCTCGACATCGTCGCGCTCGACCTTGCCGCCTGCCAGCATCTTTTCAATGCTGGACTCCATCCGGTGCGCCAATTCGCCCAACCGCATGGCGCCAGCCAAACGGGCACCACCCTTGAAGGTGTGCAGCGTGCGCAAGCATGCCGACGCGGCCGAAGCCTGGTGAGGGGCATCCAACCACTGGCGGACCTGAGACGCCAACTCGGGCAACAACTCCTGGGCCTCTTCTTCAAAGATCGGGAACAAGTCGGCATCAACGTTGTCTTCTGCGTCGATGTCCTCGTCTTCGATCCAGTTGAGGTCTTGGCCTCCACCCACGGAAGCCACACGGGTGACCTCACCGGTAGGTGCCAGAGGCTCCAGTGCCTTGAATTCAGGCAGCCCCAACGGGGCCGGCTGGGTCACATACTCAGGCTCAAATGACTCAGGTGCAACTGCCTCGGCGGGCGCTTCGGCCACCACAACAGGCTCTTCGTCGAACAAAGGCAGATCCACTTCAGAGACCGGCTCTTGCACGACTTCTGCGGCTTCGACAACTTCCGCCACCTCGTCCAGCGCACCCGCGGCGCTGGGCTGCGCCTCGGTCACGGGCAGGTAGTCTTCCTCGGGCTCTTGATCGGCCACCAGAATGCGCGCTTCCAGCCGTCTTGAAGCATCCTGGTCGTAGTCTTCGAGACGCTTGATCAATTCGGCAGATGGCGCGCGCAGGAACCCCGCTGCGAATTGATGCAACAGCCGCCGAATTTCTTCAGCGGCCTCATTGAACAGTTCGGCCGCTGCAGCCTCCCCTGCCCCCAGGGCCTGGGAACGCATCAGAGAATGCTCAAGCAGCCGCGCGAGCCTGGACAAATCGGCATAGCCCACCGTGCCGGAATTGCCCGCCAGCGAGTGGGCCAAGGCAATCGCATCGTCGCTGATGGGGGCATGCAGGGTGCTCGCCCACTCGTTGAGCGTGGTCTGCAGTCTGCGCGACTGTTCGTCCGATTCGTTGAGGAAAATATTGAACAGCGGGGTGCTGATCCGCAGATCGCCCACCACCTTGATCTGGTCGTCAGACTCAACGGCTACGGGGGGCTCAACTGATTCTGCCTCAATCGGCAGCGGCTCAGACAACTCGGGCAGATCCAGGCTGATCGACTCGAGCAGAGTCTGCACTTGAGCAACCGGCTCGGCCTGGGGTTCTGCCTGGGCCTCCACCAACTCGACGCCATCGTCGAGTACCTCGGGCTCCAGCAGCTCGGCTGGCTCTGCGACAACGGAAGATTGATCTGAGACCTCTTCCCGCAACAACAAGTTCAGCGGCTCCACCTCAGGCTCAAGCGCCGGGATCTCTTCATGGACCTCAGGCACGGTAGCCACTTCCAGGACTTCAACTACCACGACAGGTGCGGGCTCGGATTCCAGGCTCAAGCGTTGACCGTTGAGACGCATGGCATCAGCCACGCGAATCACAGGCGCGGCAGACCAAGTGGCATCGCGCTTTTCTGCGATTGCTTCGGTCCACTCTTTGAAATACTCAAGCAACTCACGCGTGACCGCGAGCAAGTCGGGGCTGGCTGGCTCATGCGAGGCCAACCAGGCGTTGTACATCTGCTCACTGGCCCATCCGCCCTCGCCAAACTCCTTGAGACCCACCATGCGTGAGCTGCCCTTGAGGGTATGGAAGGCACGGCGCACCGCCGTCAACTGCCCGACATCGTCGGGTTGATCTTGCAAGTCGGCCACAGCGGCCAAGGCATCTGAGATGACCTCACGAGCTTCTTCCAGGAAGATCTCGCGCATCTCATCATCTTCTTCCAGACCAGTGGGTTCAGCCACCGGCTTGGGTGTGGGCGCCAGCGGAGCCTGCGGCGGGAAAACCGTCTCGACGGGTTCATCCAAACCCACGGGATCGGTCACCGACTGCGCAAAGTCAGCCATGACCTGCGCCACCTGCTCACGGGCCGCAGCCACTGCAGCCTCGTCCTGGTTGCCCTTGGCACTTTCGATCGCGGCTTGAGCCGCAGCGAGCGAATCGGCCAGATCCGATTGCTCCTTGACGGCTTCGTTGTCGACCAGCTTTTGCAGGCTTTCGGAAACCTCATCCAGACAGACGTCATCGCGCTGCAGGGACTCAACCACGTCTTCGGCGACGGACTGGGCTTCTTCCAACTGGACCTGTTGCACATGCTGTGCGACGGCCTCAACCGGGTCTTCCAGCTCGGCCGGGGGCAACTTCTCGCGCCCCATGACGGGCGACAGCACGCCCGTTTCGGCGTTGTATTCAAACAGGGACTTGGCCAGGGTGGGCTGCACCCCCATCATGTCGATGAGGAAGCCCAGCGCACCCAGATTGGTCGCCAGTCGATCAAAGACGCCCGCTTCAGCAGCCTGGTCCACCGACGCATCAGTGACCAGCAGGTGCTCAACGTCCTCACGCATGCGGGTGACGGCCTGCGCGGCCAAGCTCAGCCCCAGCACCGCCAACACGCCCTTCATCGACTGCAGCTGCGACGGCACATTCACCAATGGCGCCCGCTCGGCCGGGTCACGGAAATACTGGTCGATTTCTTTCTCGACTTCTGCCAGCGTGGTGCGCAACTCTTGCACCACACTGCCAATGGTCTGGCGGTCGGAGACACGACGGTACAGGTCTTCCATCCAACCTTCCAAAGGCTGGGGTGCTTGGCCTTTGCTGACAGCGCCGATGCGCTCAGCCAAGCGGCGAACCCGCTGTTTCTGGTCCGGATGATCGAACTCGCCATCCTCCAGAGATGCCTCCAGGTACAGCAAGCTGGTGGCCACTTCCATGGCCAGGCTCGGTTCAGGTCCCTGGGCGGACTGCACGGTCTGGGCTACGGCTTGAGACAGGGCATCGGCCAACATCTCGCCGTCTGGATAAAGGCGACGCAGCGAATCGGCGACCAGAGCAAATTGCTCGTTCAAGCCCCCCAATCGCAGCAATTCACCGGCGGCGACGGCCGACCAGCCATCCTTGGCCCCCGACACGCGCTTGACCGCCTGAGTGACCCACGCAGGATCGTATCGACCCAAGGTGGCCGACTCCAGATCAACAGGCTTGTGACGCTCCAGGCCAAATGTCTTGCGCACTGCAGCCAACACGGAATTCACCCGCGAAGGCACCTCAGTGGCTTGTGCGCAGAAGAAAAGTAACTCGTGCGCAAGGCGATCTGAAGGCACCGCCTGACCTTTGGCCAGGACACGCAACTGACTCAACAACGAAGACAGAACGCGTTTGGCATGCACATTGAGCGGCACGCTCTTGGTTGCCAGTGCTTCCAAAAAGCCGCTGGCCAGCATCCAGGTGGCAGACTCTCGGTGGGCTTTGCGAGCCGTGGCCGATGCGGCCAGAGAGGCGCACAGCTCAGACAGCTTCTCACCCTGCGCGAGTTGCCCGCGCATGAGCATCAGCAAGCCCGTTTCAAACTCACCGATGGTTTCGGCATCGGCTGCGCGAGGCTGTACGTTGCCAGGCGGCTGAAGCGGCGACTCCAGCGACACGCTGGGCCAATCCTGCGACCACAGGTCAATGGGGCGAGCCATGAGATTGCCCAGTCGCGCGGCCAGTGCCTCATACTGGGGAAACATGGCCAAGGCCGGAACCGGCTTGCCAGCGAGCTTGCGGCTGATGTAGTCAAGCAGCGCGAAAGACGCACGCTCGATATCTCGAACCGCCTCTTCGGTGATCGACTGGGGTCGGTTGACGAATTTCTGAACCAGTGACTCGCTGGCGCGCAACAATGTGGCACCGGCGGTCAGGCCAGACAGTTCCAGGGCCCCGACCCCCTGGTGAATTTGCTGGCGCGCGGTTCGCAACACGGCGGGATCCAGCGCATCCAGATCCGACGCTTCAGCCGCAGCGGATTCTTTCAGACACCGGTTCAGCGCCTTGTGCGCGGCGTCCAGAGACTTGCGCAGTTCCTCATGCACCCAAGCCAGGGCGCTGAGGTCATCTGACAGGGGTGAGTTTTGGAGACTGTCCATGTGTCAGTGCCGGTCAGGCAATCTTGAATCGAGCCACCGATTGCTGCAGTTCTTCAGCGGTCTTGGACAGCTCTCGAACCAGTTGGGTCGTGGAGCGGGTACCCTCTCCAGTTTGCTCGGTCACCGCGAAAATGTGCTGGATGTTGGACACCACCACGTTGGCGGACTCGGCTTCCCGCAGGGCCTGCGAGGAAATCTGTTCAATCAGTTCAGCCAGTCGACGCGACACACGGTCAATGTCGCCCAGAGCAGATCCGGCCGCGTCAGACAGTCGGGCCCCTTCCACCACACCCTGCGTGGAGCGTTCCATAGCGGCCACGGCGTCTTGGGTGTCGGTCTGAATGGTTCGCACCAGCGCCGCAATTTCACGGGTCGCATCGCCTGAACGTTCAGCCAGACGCTGCACTTCTTCGGCCACCACGGAGAAGCCGCGACCGGCTTCACCGGCAGACGCCGCTTGGATGGCGGCGTTCAGAGCCAGCACGTTGGTCTGTTCGGTAATGTCCGAAATCAGTTCGGTGATTTCACCGATTTCCTGTGAGGATTCACCCAGACGTTTGATTCGCTTCGACGTTTCCTGGATCTGTTCGCGGATGGTGTTCATACCGCCGATGGCGTTTTGCACCGCTTGCAGACCAGAGTCAGCGGCAGCCAGCGATTGCCGCGCCACTTCGGCAGACTGCTGAGCTTGCGCAGACACTTCGTTAATCCGGCCGGCCATTTGCAGCACCGATTCGCCGGTTTCACGAATTTCACGCAGTTGCTCGTCAGAGGCTGCCAGCAGTTCGGTCGAAGTGGATTCCACCTGCTGCGTGGTGTCGGACACCCGACCCACCGTGCCCTGCACCTGGGCCACCAGGTTGCGCAGTTCTTCCACCGTGAAGTTCACCGAGTCGGCGATCGCGCCGGTGATGTCTTCAGTCACCGTGGCTTGTTGTGTCAAGTCACCTTCAGCCACCACCTGCAGTTCGTTCATCAATCGCAGAATAGCGGCCTGGTTCGCATCGTTCACGCGCTTGGCTTCGCGTTCCAAACGTTCAGCTTCTTGTCGCTGGAATTCAGCGATCTGGCGACGATGCGTCTGGTCGGTCAGGAACACCCGCAGCAAGCCATAACCGGCTGCCACTGTGGTGGCCAGGAACAGCAGAATCAGCACGACGGTGACGCCACCCACACCCGCGCCTTCGGCCAGGCGCTTCTGGACGTCTTCTAGCCCCTTACGCAATGGTTCACTGTCGTCAATGATGGCCACCTGAGCATCACGCGAGGCCACCAGCCCCTGCAGGGTACTCAAGATGAAGGAAGCCTGTCCGCGCGTGTCCTCAAACAACTTGAGCATGGCTTCCAGAGGCTCGCGGATCGAGGGATCCTTGGTCGCCGGCAGCTTCAGGTCGCTGCTGCCATTGAGCAAACCTTCGGCGATTTCCTTGAATTCGTTCAAGTCCTTACCCAGCAGGAACACGGCCTCGGTGGACACGCCTTCCACGGTCAGGAATTCGTTCGCAGACTTACCGATCCGCTGCGTCAACATCACCATCTGGTTCAGAGACTTGGCCTCCGAGGCGGACAAGTTGCCCTTCTCGATACGAGCTTGTGCAATCCCTTCGGCCAGATCCAGCAGATCGGCAGACTGGCTGTTCACTTCACGCAGGGCTTGGGACACCTTCGTCAGGGTGGCTTTTTGACCCAAGATGTAATTCGCGTTCTTTTCAGCGCGGTCCACCAAAGGCAGCAGAGGCGTCAGCACGCCCTTGGCTGCCTTGGGCACTTCGGTCAGCCCCAGCTTGCTGTCGCCCTGAGACAAGCCACGCACGTTACTGGCCAGAATCTTGGATGATTCCGCGACTTCGACGAAAGCCTGAGGACGACCGATCAGAGCCTGCGACACAGACTTCGCCAAACGCTGCGACTGCATCAGCGCCTGACCTGTCGCTCCCGCCTGTGCGGCACGCTTGTCAGCGGAGTTCACCGCCAGAAACGCACTGAACATGAGGCCCAACACGCCGACCGCCAAGGCACCGCCCAACAGGCGTTGCTGCCGGTCCAGGCGCAAGTTGCCGATGACAGGCAACCCCGACTGTGGCTCGGACAGGACGCTGTCGACCGCATCGGACTGCTGTTGGCGATTTTCGTGATAGTCCGGGGGAAACTCGGAGGGCGCAGCCTCAGAGATGATGGAATCGACCGTGGTGGACGCACCGCCCGCCTGGATCGTCGATTGTGGACTTTGGGTATCGACCGATTGGGAACCGTCAGCGGTCACCAAGCCTTCCGTACTCAATGATTCGGGCTGGACCTCTTGTTCGTCCTGTGATTTGCCCAACTCCTTGATTCGACTCAGGAAACTCATCCTATTACTCCAAACAGTCAGTTATGCGCTGCGTGGCGCGTCCATCCCAATTAAATATCGACCTTCAGGTAGGCCTCGTCTGCCACCAGCGCCGCCAAATCGAGTTCATACCAGGCACGACCCTGCGAATCGAGCAATTGCTGCCCCACAAAATGGGGTTTGCCGGCCGAGGCTTGCGGGTTTGGCGACATGCTGCCGGGATTTCTCAATCCCAGCAGTTTGTCAATCAACAATGCCGAATTGGATTGCAGGCTGTTGTTGAGGGCCACCAAACGCCCCGAATCCTTCGACCCGGCTTCAGTAGGACGACGGGATTGGCGCCCCGTCAAACCCAAAAATCCGGCCAGATCCACAACGCCGTGCAATTGCCCCCGCAAATTGGCCACACCCATGAACCAGGTTTGGCTATGCGGCGTGGACTGAATCACTGACATCGGAAAAATTTCGCCGATTTGATCCAGGGGCAACAAAAAACCAAAGCCGGCCACGTCAACAGCCAGCCAATTCCGCGTTGGCGCCTGCTCTCGAACCTTTTGAAGCCGCTCAGCCAGACGCTTTTGCAACTCCCTCAGGGCTTCCTTGTTGGCCATCAGTGTGTGTGTTTGGTTGAAACGGTCCTGCGTACGGGGACGCAAAGGAAGAACTTAAGAGCCGATCCCGGCTCAGGAGCCGAAATCAGCCGAACGCCTTTATTTTCGACAACAATTCGTCGGGATTAACAGGTTTCACGACGTAATCTTTCGCGCCCTGTCGCATTCCCCATACGCGGTCGGTTTCCTGATTCTTGCTGGTGCAAATGATCACCGGTACATCCAGGAACTGTGGATCGCGGGTAATGGCTCGGGTCAACTGGAAGCCATTTTGCCCCGGCATGACCACATCCATCAGAATCAGGTCCGGCTTTTCTTCCTGAAGGCGACGCCAGGCATCCTCGCCATTTTCAGCGGTACGCACCTGATAACCGCGCTTGGTCAGCATCTCCGACAAAGCATGCAATTCGGTTTTGGAATCGTCAACAAGCAGAATTTTCTGGATAGGCATATTGAACCTCGATGCGAACCGATGGGAACCACCTCAGCGCGGCCCCGTTTGATCCCTGATTGATTTATTTACTTTCGGCCAGTGCACTGTACTGTGCAACAGCCTGAAGCAGTTGATCCTTGGTGAAAGGCTTGGTGAGGTAATCCTGCGACCCCACCATTCGTCCACGCGCCTTGTCAAAAAGGCCGTCCTTGGACGACAGCATGATGACCGGCGTTGACGTAAATCTTGGATTACGTTTGATGATGGCGCAAGTCTGGTATCCATCCAGGCGCGGCATCAATATGTCGCAAAAAATCACATCCGGGTCGTGATCATTCACCTTGGACAAGGCATCAAATCCGTCCTCGGCCAAAACAACTTCATATCCTCCCTGCTTCAGGAAGATTTCCGCGCTGCGGCGGATGGTGTTGCTGTCGTCAATCACCAGCACCTTTTTGGTCACTGGATTTGCAGAAGTATCAGCTTCAGTCACAGCCCCGTCCCTTCAACAAAAATGTCAGACCTGAACCATTTCAAAGTCTTCTTTGCGGGCACCACATTCCGGACAAACCCAATTGATGGGGACATCTTCCCAGCGGGTTCCGGGGGGGATGCCCTCCTCGGGCAAGCCGGCCGCCTCGTCATATATCCAGCCACAAATCAGGCACATCCAAGTGCGAAAGGTGTTCACGATGGTATCTAGCTAGCTTGAATACAATGGGCCGATTGTAGCCACCGCCCGAGAGGCAGACCCGCGGGTTTGCAGGCAACGGCTGCCCCTTTTCACGGTTTCACCACATGAATCAGCTCGTCACAGGCTCGTCGCCTGACCAAGCGCCCCCCGAGAACCCGGAAGCCGCGACGCCCGCTTGCGTATTGAGCTTCAACACCAACGACCCTAGTGGCGCCAGTGGCTTGGCCGCTGACATCGCCACGGTGTCGGCCATGGGCGCCCACGCTTTGCCCGTGGTGACCAGCCTCTTGATCCGCGACACAGCCGAGGTGTTCGATTCTCATGCGATCGACCCGGAAGGGATCACCGACCAAGCTCGCTCGATTCTGGAAGACATCACCATCAATGCCTGGAAGGTCGGTTTTCTGGGCGATGCCGAAGGCATCAGCGCCGTCGCCGAAATCATTTCCGACTACCCCGATACACCCCTGATTGCCTATTTGTCCAATTTATCCTGGTTGGATGACGAAGCCCAGATGTCTTATTTGGATGCATTCAGGGAATTGATATTGCCAGCCACTTATCTGTTGGTGGGAAGCCACAAAACCCTGACTGATTTCTTGCTGCCGGATTGGGATTCAGAACGCCCCCCATCGGCAAGGGAATTGGCAGTGGCCGCAAACGAAGCCGGCGCCGAATATGTGTTGGTCACCAGCATGCAATTGCCCGACCAGTTCATCGACAACGTTCTGGCCTCTGAACAGGGTGCCTTGGCTGGCGAGCGATTTGAGCGCTTCGATGCCAACTTCGTGGGCGCCGGAGACACCCTGTCGGCAGCGATTGCCGCCATCATGGCCAGTGGCTCGACGGTGGACGTCGCCGTTGCCGAAGCCCTGAGTTTCCTGGACCAGGCCCTGGACGCCGGATTCCGCCCTGGCATGGGCCACGTCATCCCCGACCGTTTCTTCTGGGCATTGCCCCCCGGCGAGCAACCGGAGGCCGATACTCAAACCCCTGCCAGCAGCGGCTCAACCGCGCCCGACGACGACACCCCACCTGCACCGACCTCTCGCCATGTCCACTAATGCTTCTTTGTTTGAGCGCGCTCAGCGCTCGATCCCCGGGGGCGTCAATTCGCCCGTCCGTGCTTTTCGTGCCGTGGGCGGCACCCCGCGCTTCATCACCCGAGCTCAGGGCGCCTACATCTGGGACGCTGAGGGGCAGCAATACATCGACTACATCGGGTCTTGGGGCCCCATGATCGTTGGGCACGGCCACCCAGCTGTTCTAGAAGCGGTTCAGAAAGCGGTGGTCGATGGCTTTTCCTTTGGTGCCCCCACCGAGCGGGAAATCGAACTGGCGGAGGAAATCCTCAAGCTCGTCCCCAGCGCCGAACAGGTTCGCCTGGTCAGCTCGGGCACCGAGGCGGGCATGAGTGCCATTCGCCTCGCGCGTGGCTACACGGGGCGCAGCAAGCTCATCAAGTTTGAGGGCTGCTACCACGGCCACGCCGATGCCTTGCTCGTCAAGGCTGGCTCTGGTCTGGCTACTTTCGGGCACCCCACCAGCGCAGGTGTGCCGCCAGAGGTGGTGCAACACACCATCGTGCTGGAGTACAACAACGTTGAGCAACTGGAACAGGCATTCAGCGAACACGGCCACCATCTGGCGTGCGTGATGATTGAGGCCATCGCTGGCAACATGAACTTCGTTCGAGCCAGTGTGCCTTTCATGAAACGCTTGCGTGAGTTGTGCACCGAGTACGGTGCGCTGCTGGTGTTTGACGAAGTGATGACCGGCTTTCGTGTGGCCTTGGGGGGGGCGCAAAGCCTGTTTGCGCAGTGGATCCCAGGCTTCAAGCCGGACTTGAGCGTCTTTGGCAAAGTGATCGGCGGCGGCATGCCCCTGGCTGCCTTTGCCGGCCCCACCGAGATCATGGCGCAATTGGCCCCGCTGGGCCCGGTCTACCAGGCCGGCACCTTGTCAGGCAACCCAGTGGCCACCGCCTGTGGCCTGGCCACACTCAAGCTGATTCAACAGCCAGGATTTTTTGAATCCCTGTCGCAACGCACCGGGGCATTGATTTCCGGGCTGACTGACGCGGCCCGCACCGCAGGCATTCCGCTGTGCGGAGATCACCTTGGCGGCATGTTCGGCTTTTTCTTTGCAGACCAGTTGCCACAGAATTACGCGGCCGTGATGGCCCATGGCAGCACGCGCTTCAACCGTTTCTTCCACGAGATGTTAGACCGTGGCGTGTACCTGGCACCCGCCATGTATGAAGCGGGCTTCGTGAGCGCCGCCCACACCGACAAAGACATCTCCCAAACCATCGACGCGGCGAAACAGGCGTTCGCCGCGCTGTAATCGCAGCCCTTTCAGCAGACATGCACATTCACATTCTTGGAATCTGCGGCACCTTCATGGGAGGCATTGCCGCGCTCGCTCGCGAAGCCGGTCACCGCGTCACCGGTTGCGATGCTGGTGTCTATCCGCCCATGAGCGACCAACTTCGCGCACTGGGCATCGACCTGATTGAAGGCTACAACGCCGATCAGATCCAACTCAAGCCGGATCTGTTTGTCGTTGGCAATGTGGTCTCTCGCGGCAACCCCTTGATGGAAGCCATTCTGGATGCCGGCCTACCCTACACCAGTGGCCCGCAATGGCTGAGCGAAAACGTGCTGCAGGGCCGGCATGTGCTGGCCGTAGCAGGCACCCACGGCAAGACCACCACCACCTCCATGCTGACCTGGATCCTGGAAGCCTGTGGGCTCCAACCAGGTTTTTTGGTGGGCGGTGTGCCGCAAAACTTTGGGGTATCCGCACGGCTCGGCCTGACCGAATCTGAGGGAGCCTCCGCCACGGGGCGCCCCTTCGTGATCGAAGCCGATGAATACGACACAGCGTTTTTTGACAAGCGCAGCAAGTTTGTTCACTACCGCCCTCGCACGGCCGTTCTCAACAACCTTGAGTTTGATCACGCCGACATCTTTGCCGATCTGGCGGCCATCGAAACTCAGTTTCACCACCTGGTGAGAACCGTGCCCGGCACGGGCCGCCTGGTCGTGAATGCGCGAGAGGACAGCCTGCAACGTGTGCTCGACCGGGGGTGCTGGAGCGATGTCGTCCGTTTTGGCGTGCGCGGCGACGCGCCTGGCTTCCGTGCACGGGGTGAGCCTCATGCTTTCGACGTGCTGAAAGCCGGTGTGCTGGTGGGACGTGTCGAATGGAGCCTGCTGGGCGAACACAATCAGATGAATGCCCTGGCCGCCATTGCCGCCGCCGAACATGTGGGCGTTGCGCTGCAAGACGCGTGTGCCGCGTTGGGCCAGTTTGCCAACGTGAAGCGTCGCCTGGAATGGCGTGGTGAGGTTCGTGGCATCACCGTTTACGACGACTTTGCCCATCACCCCACCGCCATCCGCACCACGGTAGACGGTTTGCGCCGCAAGGTCGGGCCTGATCACCGCATTCTGGCGGTGTTCGAACCCCGTTCCAATACGATGAAATTGGGCACCATGAAAGCCCAGTTGCCCTGGTCACTCGAAGAAGCAGATCTGGCGTTCTGTCACAGCGGCGGATTGGGATGGGATGCCCAGGAAGCGCTGTTGCCCATGGGCGACCGCGCCGTCGTAGCTGACAACATCGACGCCCTGGTGACCAAAGTGGTCAAAGCAGCCCAACCAGGCGATCAGATCCTGTGCATGAGCAATGGCGGCTTTGGGGGCATTCACGACAAGCTGCTTCAGGCCCTGGCCTGAACCGACTCATCTGATTTGCTCTTGGGCGGCTGAGCCAAACAGATCGACACGGTCGGTAATCAAGCCATCCAAACCTTCGGCAGCCAAGGCCTGGGCTTGATCCGGCTCATTGACGGTGTAGGTCAAAGCCTTGAACCCGGCTTGGTGGATCCAATCAATCCGCTCGGCCGACAGATGGGGGTGGTGCACCACCAGCGCCACGCAGCCCAGATCTGCGGCCTGCTCCCGCCAGTCATCGACCCAGTGCTCCAGCAACAAGGCTCGGGGAAGATCCGGCTGCGCACGCTGCGCAGCCTGCAGCGCCGACACGTCGAATGAACTCAGCAGGGGCAAGACGGAACGGCCCAGCCAAAGGCGAGCGACCTCATTGGCGACCACCTCGCCACAGCGAAGCGAATCGTCCGGGCCGGGCTTGATTTCCAGGTTCACCATCAGGTCGTTGGCCTGCAACCAGACCGCCAAAGCCCCCAATCTCAACAAGGGCTCGCCAGCGTAAGGAGCACTGTGCCAACTGCCTGCGTCCAGACAAGACAACTCTGCCCAAGTGCGCGCCACTGCTACCCCAGCTCCATCGGTGGTGCGCTCCAGTCTTGCATCGTGCAACAGATAGGGCTCGCCGTCTGCGCTCAGGGTGACGTCACATTCAAACATCGCAAAACCCTGACTTGCGCCGAGGCGGAACGCGGCCAGCGTGTTCTCGGGCGCCAATTTGCCCGCCCCGCGGTGAGCGATCCAGAATGGATAAGGCCAGCCTGCAGACCCATTGATTTGCCACTTGTTCATGGGCATCAGCATAGGGCAGAACCACCCCGATGAGCCCCCTGCGGCGGTCAGGACATCCCCTGTTTGGTAACATCCCCCCTCAGGCGCGAAATACCAACCTTGTTTGCGCTGGGAACGACATTTTTCGAGCCCGGCGCATCATCCATTTGTCCACCGGCCTTTTCGCGTCTGGCGCACTCATGAACGCACCCACCGAGCTGACCCACATGACCGCCCAGGCCGCTGCCGATCTGCACGACGGCCAGCCCCGCCTGCGCGAGATTCCGTACAACTACACCTCTTTCTCAGACCGCGAGATTGTTCAGCGCCTGCTGGGGCAACGCGCCTGGGAAGTCCTGAGCCTGCTTCGCACCGAACGCCAGACCGGCCGCTCTGCCCGCATGCTGTACGAAGTGCTGGGCGATGTCTGGGTGGTACAACGCAACCCCTATTTGCAAGACGACCTGCTCGACAACCCCAAGCGTCGTGGCCAGTTGATTGAGGCTTTGCACCACCGCTTGGGCGAAGTCGATAAGCGCCGTCACCCTGAATCAGGGCCAGACGCCTCGCGCGATGCTTTGGTGGGCGAGTTGCTGACGGCCGCGCGCAACGCGGTTGACCGTTTTGCCAAGAACTTTGACCAGATGGGTGCCTTGCGTGAGCGCACCACCAAGGTCCTGGGCAAGGTCACCAAGGGCGACAACATCAAGTTCGATGGCCTGAGTCGCGTTTCGCACGTGACCGACGCCACCGACTGGCGGGTGGAATACCCCTTCGTCGTGCTGACACCTGACACCGAAGAGGAAATGGCCGCCCTGGTGAAGGGCTGCGTTGAATTGGGCTTGACCATCATCCCACGTGGGGGCGGCACCGGTTACACCGGTGGCGCTGTGCCGCTGACCTGGAAGAGCGCGGTGATCAACACCGAAAAGCTCGAACAGATGACTGAAGTCGAGATGGTGACGCTGCCTGGGGTGGACAAGCCCGTGGCCACCATCTGGACCGGCGCCGGCGTGGTCACCCAGCGCGTGGCCGATGCGGCGGAGCGCGGCGGGTTTGTGTTCGCGGTCGACCCGACCTCGGCGGAAGCCTCATGCGTGGGCGGCAACATTGCCATGAATGCGGGTGGTAAGAAAGCGGTGCTGTGGGGCACCGCACTGGACAACTTGGCGTCGTGGCGCATGGTCACCCCGAACGCCGAATGGCTGGAAGTGGTGCGCCTGAACCACAACCTGGGCAAGATCCACGATGTCGAAGTGGCCAGCTTCGAGTTGCGTTACTTCGCTGCCGATGGCAAGACACCCTTGCGCACCGAATGCTTGGACATCCCCGGCCGCACGTTCCGCAAGGAAGGCCTGGGCAAGGACGTGACCGACAAGTTCCTGGCTGGCCTGCCTGGCATTCAGAAGGAAGGCTGCGACGGCCTGATCACCAGCGCACGCTGGGTCGTGCACCGCATGCCCAAGCACGTTCGCACTGTGTGCCTGGAGTTCTTCGGCAACCCCACTGAGGGCGTGCCTTCGATCGTCGAGATCAAGGACTTCATGTTCGCCGAGATGAAGCAACCGGGCGGCGCCATCCTGGCTGGTCTGGAGCATCTGGACGACCGCTACCTGCGCGCGGTGGGTTACGCCACCAAGAGCAAGCGAGGCACCCTGCCCAAGATGGTTCTGGTGGGCGACATCGTCGGTGACGACGAAGACCGCGTAGCCCGCGCCACCAGCGAAGTCATCCGCCTGGCCAATGGCCGCAGTGGCGAAGGTTTCGTGGCCGTGAGCGCCGATGCCCGCAAGAAGTTCTGGGCCGACCGAAAGCGCACCGCCGCTATTGCCAAGCACACCAACGCCTTCAAGGTGAACGAGGACGTGGTGATCCCGCTGCCCCGCATGGGTGAGTACACGCTGGGCATCGAGCGCATCAACATCGAGTTGAGCCTGCGCAACAAGCTGGCCATCGCGGATGCGCTGACCGCTTTCATCCAAAGCGGCAACCTGCCCATGGGCAAGGTGGAAGATGCCGAAGAGCTGCCCAGCCCTGAGCAGTTGACCGAGAAGGTCAACACGGCCCTGGCTCACCTGAGCACAGTGCGGGGCCGCTGGCAGTTCTTGTACGACAACATCGACGTCCCCTTGACATCGGTGGGAGACCAGCTGGTTTCACTCGGCTACGAACAGCACCGCAACGGCACCTATGCCGCCCAAGACGGCGACACGGTGTTCAACCTTCTGCAAACGTGGTCGATCCGCGCCAGCTGGAAAAAAGAGATCCGCGACGAGCTGGCCAAGATCTTCACCGGTGCGGCCTTGAGCCCCATCGTGGACGAACTCAAACGCATCCACAAGCAAGTGCTGCGTGGTCGTGTATGGGTGGCCCTGCACATGCACGCGGGCGACGGCAACGTGCACACCAACCTGCCCGTCAACAGCGACAACTACGAGATGCTGCAAACGGCCCATGAAGCCGTGGCACGCATCATGAAGCTGGCTCGCTCGCTGGATGGCGTGATCTCTGGCGAACACGGCATTGGCATCACCAAGCTGGAGTTCTTGTCTGACGACGAAATCGCCAACTTCACCGCCTACAAGCAGAAGGTCGACCCCGAAGGCCGCTTCAACAAGGGGAAGCTGCTGCGCGGTGCGGCCCTGAAGGCCTTGGGCGATGACGTGCATGCCGCCGACCTGACCGAGGCTTACACGCCTTCGTTCGGCCTGATGGGCCATGAATCGCTGATCATGCAGCAGTCCGACATTGGCGACATCGCCGCGTCGGTGAAAGACTGCCTGCGCTGCGGCAAGTGCAAGCCCGTGTGTGCCACCCATGTGCCACGCGCCAACTTGCTGTACAGCCCACGCAACAAGATCCTGGCCACCTCGCTGCTGGTTGAGGCCTTCCTGTACGAAGAGCAGACACGCCGTGGCGTGTCCATCAAGCACTGGGAAGAGTTTGAGGACGTGGCCGACCACTGCACGGTCTGCCACAAGTGCCTGACCCCCTGCCCGGTCAAGATCGACTTTGGCGATGTGTCCATGAACATGCGCAACCTGCTGACCAAGTTGGGCAAGAAGTCCTTCCGTCCAGCCGGTGCCGCAGGCATGTTGATGCTCAACACCAATAACCCGCAAACGATCAAGATTGTGCGCAGTGCCCTGGTAGATGTGGCCATGCCGCTGCAGCGTCTGGGCAATGAGGTGCTCAAGCTGGCCGCGCGCAAGCAGACCGATGCACCGCCCGCCTCGGTTGGCCGCGCTTCGCTCAAGCAAGAGATCATCCACTTCGTCAACAAGAAAATGCCTGGCGGCCTGCCCAAGAAGACCGCTCGCGCCCTGCTTGACATTGAGGACAAGGATTACGTCCCCATCATCCGTGACCCCAAGGCCACCACGGCCGATACCGAGGCGGTGTTTTACTTCCCTGGCTGCGGTTCGGAGCGATTGTTCTCGCAAGTGGGCCTGGCCACCCAGGCTATGCTGTGGCATGCGGGCGTGCAGACTGTGCTGCCTCCGGGCTATCTGTGCTGCGGCTATCCGCAACGCGGCTCAGGTCAGTTCGACAAAGCCGAGAAGATGATCACCGACAACCGGGTGCTGTTCCACCGTGTGGCCAACACGCTGAACTACCTCGACATCAAAACGGTGGTGGTGAGTTGCGGCACCTGCTATGACCAATTGCAGGGCTACCAGTTCGACAAGATCTTCCCGGGCAGCCGCATCATTGACATCCACGAATACCTGTTGGAAAAAGGCATCACGCTGTCCAACAAGGGTGCCTACTTGTTCCACGATCCCTGCCACAGCCCGATGAAGCTGCAGGATCCAATGAAAACGGTCAAGGCCTTGCTGGGCGATGGCGTGATCAAGTCGGAACGCTGCTGTGGCGAGGCAGGCACCCTGGCGGTCAGTCGTCCCGATGTATCTACCCAGATCCGCTTCCGGAAGGAAGAAGAGATCCTCAAGGGCGAGGCGGCCTTGCGTGACCAGGGCCTGATCGGCCCCAAGGACAACGTCAAGATGCTGACCTCATGCCCAGCCTGCTTGCAGGGCTTGAGCCGCTACGGCGAAGACTTGCAGAACGGCTTGCTCGAAGCCGACTACATCGTCATCGAGATGGCCAAGCAGATCCTGGGTGAGAACTGGATGCGTGAATACGTAGACCGTGCCAATGCCGGCGGCATCGAGCGCGTGCTGGTCTGAGTTCCAAGGAGTACCAAACGGTGAACCCAGTTGAACGCCACCCCCACTGCGAGTTGTGTCAGCAGGATGGGGGCATCCTGATCGTCAAGACTGAAAAATTGCGCGTGGTCCGTGTGGACGATGCAGACTATCCGGGGTTTTATCGGGTGATCTGGAACGACCATGCGGCCGAGTTCACCGATTTGTCACCCGCCGATCAAGTGCCATGCCTGGCGGCGGTGGCACTTGTGGAAACGCTGGTGCGACAACACCTCAAACCCACCAAAGTGAATCTGGCCAGCCTAGGCAATGTGGTGCCTCATCTGCATTGGCATGTGATTGCCCGTTTTGCCGACGACAAGCACTTTCCGCAGCCGATCTGGGGGCAAGCTCAACGCGAGGTCCCGGCCGATCGCTGGCAAGATCTCCGACAAGCATTGCCCGCACTCGATCAAGCGATCAAGGATGCTGTGCTGACCAGTCCGCAGTAACCTGTCGCGTCGAGCCGTTCAAGCCTCGCCCAAGCGGAAGCGCTCGACCACGTCAGCCAAGGTCCTGGCTTGTTGCTTGAGGCTTTCCGCTGCCGCCGCAGACTCTTCCACTAAAGCCGCATTCTGCTGGGTCATCTGATCCAACTGGGCAACGGCCGTGTTGACCTGACCGATGCCATGCGACTCCTGCTCGGCCGCACGGGTGATTTCGCTGATGATCTGGGTCACGTGTTCGACACCGCCCACGATGTCGCGCATGGATGAGCCGGCTTCTTCCACCAACTTGGCGCCCGCTTCAACCCGTTCGCTCGAAGCCCCGATCAAGGTCTTGATTTCGCGCGCTGCGTTGGCACTGCGCTGGGCCAGAGAACGCACTTCACCGGCCACCACCGCAAAGCCTCGACCTTGTTCGCCTGCACGGGCGGCCTCGACTGCGGCGTTCAGCGCCAGGATGTTAGTCTGGAAAGCGATGCCATCGATCACACCGATGATTTCATTGATCTTGCGCGAGGCCTGATCAATTTCAGCCATATTGGCCACCACCTGTTCCATGACCTCACCGCCCCGCCGCGCAGACTCTGCTGCATTAGAGGCTAGGTTGTCAGCCGAGCGCGCAGCATCTGCGGTGTTGCGCACCGTGGTGGTCAACTGCACCATGGATGAGGCGGTTTCCTGCAAGCTCGATGCCGTGTTTTCGGTACGCTGGCTCAAATCCTGGTTGCCCAAGGCGATTTCCACAGAGGCCGTCCCGATCGACTGCGCCGCCTGCTTGACGGTTTTGATCGACCCCGACAGTTCGCGGACCATGCGACCCAAGGCATCCAGCAACTGCCCGACCTCGTCATCTTGCTGCGCCCGAAGCTCCCGATCAAAGTGGCCAGCGGCCACTTCATTGGCCGCATCAACGGCACTGGCAATGTCAGCGACAACACGCCGTTGTGTCATCCACGCGAAGGCGAGTCCAGCAACGCCGGCCAAGATGCCCACCAACGTGATCCCAACTTGGCTCCATCGGGTGTAACTCTCCAGTCCGGCGAGATCCTGATCGGCATGCTGTTGCATCACACCCACCAGCGATGTGAGCTGACCAAACATGCTTTTGTATTTGTCGTCCGCCGTCTGCAATGCCGCCACTCCGGTATTCGGATCGATCGAGGCCATGTCCAGGGCATCATCTGCTGACTTGACGTAGGACGCCATAGACTGCTTGACCGCCTGCACATCGGATGTCGCGCGCTGATCCTTGCTCAGGGCTGCATCCAGCATGCCGTCCACCTGCCGTGCATCCTTCTGCAACTGGGTGCGAATCGCCTTGATCTGAGCGTCGCTCAGCGAGCCGATGATGGAGATGGATCGATACAGGGTGACATGGGCATTGGCAATCTGCTCCTTGATGCCCGCTACGGCCTGCAAGGTTCCCGAACTGAATTCATGGGCCTGCTGGCTGCGATCGCGATAGCCCCCCAACACGACAATGAATCCGACCAGGGCTAAAAACAAGGCCGCACAGGCGAACGCCGGCGCGGCCATCAGTTTGGTCCGTAATTTCACGCCAAACCCCTTAACGATTCATCATTTGTAGATACCACCGCAAACGACGGAATCGTCCAGTCGCTCGCAATACATGGCCTTAGGCTCAATCTTCTTGGTTTCGGGATTGGTGAACTTGTAGTCCTGCCAGAACGAGTTGTGGCTCTTGGCCAGCTCAACGCGCTCTTTCACGAAAGCCTTGCCATCGACATCTTTGAGTTCGATGAGGTTCTTGCCAATCATCTTGGCGTTGGCACCATGGGCCCGAACAGTGCCATCCATGGCATACACGACAAGGTATAGATCCTTGCTATGCCAAGTCTTGTTGTCCTTGTCGCTGAAGTCAGCATAGGCTTTTTCATGTGGCTGCGACTTGATGTAGGCCACGCCCTTTTTGACCATGGAGACGGCCTCATCCTTGGTGGCCCCCCCTTCGGCGGCCATTGCTACCGGCAGCGCCATGGACATGACAAATGGGACAAGGTAGATCAGACGATGCTTCATGGACCACTCCTGAATTTTGGGATTTGAGTCGTTTAGTCGATCAGACACATGTCAGGACTGAGCAGCAGGCTCTCGATGTCCAGCAAAATCACCATGCGCTCTCCCACTTGGGCCAGACCTCGGATGTAGGCTGCATCGATGGCCGAATTCAATTCGGGCGCAGTTCGGACAGCCTCAGCCGGAATTTCCATCACATCGCTCACCGAGTCAACCACCGCGCCGATGGTGCGGGTACCGATGTGCAGCACGATGCTGACCGTGAAAGCGTTGTATTCAGCCGAATCGCAGCCGAAACGCAGCCGCAAATCCACGATGGGCACGATGGTGCCGCGTAGGTTGATAACGCCTTTGAGAAAGTGCGGGGCGTTGGCAATGCGCGTAGGGTTTTCATACCCCCGGATCTCCTGCACTTTCAGGATATCGATGCCATATTCTTCGTCGCCCAGGCGGAAGGTGAGGTACTCACGTGCCAGCGTGGTTTGCACGTCCAGCGTTTCCATCATGCCCATTGCTTGTTTCTCCTCGTACTTCTAGTCAGATTCAGTGGCGTGAACGGCGCACCAGGCTGCCCACATCCAGAATCAGCGCCACCCGACCATCGCCCATGATGGTGGCACCCGAAACGTCGCTGACCTTACGGTAATTGCTTTCCAGGTTCTTGACCACCACTTGTTGCTGGCCCAGCAGTTCGTCGACCAGCATGGCCACTCGGCCCACTTCAGACTCGACCACCACCATGATGCCGGCGTTGTGCTCCCAGTCGAAGCGTGGCACTTGGAAGACTTTTTCCAGCTCGATGACCGGCATGTATTCGTCACGCACCTCGACCACGCGGCCAGAGCCCCCCACAGTCTTGATCATCTCGGGGCTGACCTGGAAGGACTCGACCACCGACGACAGCGGCAGGATGTAGACCTCTTCGCCCACGCCCACGCTCATACCGTCCATGATGGCCAGGGTCAGCGGCAGGCGAACCGCCACACGCATGCCGTAGCCTTCAGCCGAATCAATCTCGACTGTCCCCCCCAGCGAGGTGATGTTCTTCTTGACCACGTCCATGCCCACACCACGACCCGACACATCGGTGATGGTCTCAGCGGTGGAGAAGCCGGGGGCGAAAATCAGGTTCCAGCACTCCGAGTCGGTCATCGAGTCGGGCGCGTCAATGCCGCGCTCGCGAGCCTTCTTGATCAGCTTTTCGCGCGACAGGCCACGGCCATCGTCACGCACTTCGATCACGATCGAGCCACCCTGATGCGAAGCAGCCAGGGTGATGGTGCCGCTCTCGGGCTTGCCCTTGGACAAACGATCGGCCGGCATTTCGACACCGTGGTCACAGGAATTGCGCACCAGGTGAGTCAGCGGATCGGTGATCTTTTCGACCAGACCCTTGTCCAGTTCGGTGGCTTCACCCTGGGTGACCAACTCGACCTTCTTGCCCAGCTTGTTGGCCAGGTCGCGCAGCATGCGGGGGAAGCGGCTGAACACGGTCGACATCGGAATCATCCGAATCGACATCACCGCCTCTTGCAGATCGCGGGTGTTGCGGTCCAGATCGGTCAGGCCCGACACCAGTTGTTGGTACACGACCGGATCCAGCCCACGGCTGTTTTGAGCCAGCATGGCCTGGGTGATCACCAGTTCGCCCACCAGGTTGATGAGTTGGTCGACTTTTTCGACTGACACGCGGATGGTCGAGGCTTCCAGTCCCGCCGCTGCAGGCTTCTCAGCTTTCGCCGCAGGCTTCACTGCCGCTGATTTGGGTGCTGCAGCCTCGACCTTGCTAACTGGATTGGCTATCGTTGCCGCAGGTGCGCCCGGGGCATTGTCGAAGAAGCCATATCCGGAAGCTTTATCAGTCGCAGCCTGAGCTGCTTGTGCTTCCGCAGAAGGAGCCACGGGAGCTCCGGGTGCGTCGTCAAAGAAGCCAAACCCTGCATCAGCCGCAGAAGCCGCAGCCGGCGTCGCTGGTGCAACCGCAGCAGGAGCCGCAGGGGCATCCAGTGAGAAGAAGGACACCTGTTCCCGTGCCACGTGAAAGGTAAACAGATCCAAGAGTTCTGATTCAGCTGTACCCGTGGTGACCTTGAATCGACGCACCCCCGGCAAACTGGCGTGATCAGGCAGGGCTTCGATGGTTCCTAGGTCAGTGATTTCCTTGAACAACTCCGCCAGGTTGTCTGCCACCGCAGGATCATTCAGTGGACCGACACGAAGTTCCACCGTGCGCTGCCCCGAGACAGCAGCAACGGTTGTTGGCAAGGGTGAGGCATCTACACTTGGGCTGGCCACCTCGGCTGCAGCGGGCGTCTCGACGATGGGCGCAGAAGCCATCGGAGCGGCTGCCGCTGTGGCGCCTTCTCCCGCCACAAAGGCACGGATATTGAACAAAAGTTCAGTTGTATCAACTGCGTCGCCACCACCGCCAGCGTGGCGCGCTAACATGGCTTTCAAAGAATCACCTGACGACAAGAGCACATCGACCATCGGCGCCGTAGGCTGCAACTCGTGGCGACGCAACTTGTCTAGCAGCGTTTCCATCTGGTGGGTCAGCTCAGCGACGTCGCTGAAACCGAAGGTGGCAGCCCCCCCTTTGATGGAGTGGGCGCAACGGAAGATGGCATTGAGCTCTTCATCGTCGGCGGCTTCGACATCCAGCTTCATCAGAAGCTGCTCCATGTTCTCAAGGTTCTCACCCGCTTCTTCAAAGAAGACCTGGTAGAACTGACTGAGGTCAATGCCTGCGGATTGGCTGTTGTCTGTGCTTGTCTCTGCCATGACTGGCTCCCGAATCGTCTCGTGAAGAAAGTGCTTTGATGAATTCGGCCTTGCGACCGAACCGTCAGCGGATCACTTTCTGTATCACTTCGATCAGTTTGTTTGGATCAAATGGCTTGACCAACCATCCAGTCGCCCCAGCAGCACGTCCTGCCTGCTTCATCTGATCGCTGGACTCGGTGGTCAAGATCAAGATTGGGGTGGACTTGAACTGCGGGTTTTCGCGCAATTTCTTGGTGAGGCTGATGCCGTCCATCCGAGGCATGTTCTGATCTGTCAGAACCAGATCAAAGTTGCGACCACCCGCCTTTTCCCAGGCGTCTTGGCCATCAACGGCCTCAACAACGTTGTAGCCAGCGCTCTTGAGCGTGAAGGCCACCATTTGACGCATGGATGCAGAATCGTCGACGGCAAGGATCGAATGCATGTCGCTCTCCGGACTATAAACAGGGCAAATTAGCAAGCAGTGAAAAAACAATCACACAGCGGCGATCGATATTTCGGCTGATGAGACATAAGCTTTAGAACAACTCGACGGAACCGGCGTCGACCTCATCTTGGGTCACCGGATTGGGTTTCATCGGGCCGTCCTCGACCACCGCCATGCCGTCGGGATCGTCGTCCCCCAAGGCATCACGGGCAATTTGGTCGGCGCAATTGCGCAAACGCTTGTTCGTGTGCGCAATCAACTGAGTGGCCATGTCCTGAAACTGCAGGGCCGTGACCGACTGGTACAAGGTCTTGAGGGTCTCTTGCAGCTGCGGCGACAAATCGTGCTCGCTGTCAATCGCCTCGCCCAGCTTGGACGCCGCACCGTGAAAGCCGCTCATCAGCACTTCACAGGCGTGGTCCAACAGGCGCTGAAGGCGCTCAAGGTCATTCGTCGCTGTCATCAGGTGATCTTGCAACTCAGCCGCCAGCAACAGCGGCATTTCCCCAACCGACGCTCTGGCGTACCCCCCTCCAGGGGTATCCGGAGCATTGCCTGGCGGCGTTGCGACGGGATCGTCGTTGGTTAGCATCGTGGCTCCACTCAACCTAGTTTCAAAGGCCCCAGACAGCAGGGACACTGGGCAAACATGTTTGCCATCTATACAGTTCAGTCATGTCAATCGGCAATCGGTGAGAACTGTGTAGGCGGTTGTTAGAATTTTTCTCATTTCCTGTCAGACAATGCGCACAATGACACGGGAAAACTTGGTGTAAATCGACCGATT